>JAILLW010000071.1 GCA_024692955.1 Lachnospiraceae bacterium
ATTTGAAAACACAGGAAAGAATCATAAAACAGGGTAAGGTATCCAATTTTGATGAGTTTCTGACCGAAAACAGAAAAGCCATCAATAAACAGTTTGCTATAGCCATGCGGGTACTGGTCCTGCTTGGACCGATAATTGCCATAATGGTAAAGCTCAACATGTTCATGGGCGTTACCTTTAATGCAGCGATATACATAACGGTATCCGTACTGGTTCTTACCATCATTCAGTATATACTGCTACGTCGTCATGAGGATTCAATCCTTGCCAGTCTGATAACTCTCCTTGCCTTGGAAGGATTGCTCCTTCTCATTAACAGCACTCACCTTACGGTTTATATCACATGGTTTCTGATACCCTTGATGGCTCTGCAGTTCTGTGATTTCAAACTGTATTTTATTTCTACGGTTGTCAATTACGGCTTTATGACATTTGCCACATGGCAGAATGCAGCATATTTTACCGAACGAAGGATTGATTTTTCCTCACCTGTCGCATACTTTACAGGTCGTCTTGGCGGACTTACGGTGGAAATGCTGGTAATGATCTTTGCCGGATACAGTCTCTGCAAGATCATGTCTAATCACTATCGAACCCTGATCGAACAATTCAAAACCATCAGCGAACATGAAGCACAACTGAAGGAACAGATGGATACCATCTCGGCGATCGCCAATATCTATATGACCGTGTATGAGCTTGACGTAACATCAAACACGTTTAAGGAGATAACGGCACGAAGCAAACCTGTCACGGATATAATCGGGAACACGCGTATTAATCCACAGGAGATGATTGATAAGGTCATGAAGAGCGTCACCGATGAGAGCCAAATAAAAGAGATCCTGAGATTCGTGAACTTATCTACCCTTGGGGATCGCCTTCACGATATCGATACGATAGCTATCGAGTATATGAATAAGCAGAAATTATGGCGCAGAGGCAGATTCATTGTCTCGGACAGGGCCGAAAACGGAAAGATCACGCACATTCTCTGGCTTGCGGAGGATATAGATCAGGAAAAGAGAGAGCGCGACCGACTGATAGATGTGTCGGAGCGTGCGGTTGCAGCCAGCGAAGCAAAATCATCTTTCCTCTCAAACATGTCTCATGAGATCCGAACGCCCATAAATGCTGTTCTTGGTATGAACGAGATGATACTTAGAGAGTCTGATGATGAGACGATCCTTTCGTATTCGGAAAACATCAAGGCAGCAGGAAATACACTGTTGGAACTTGTGAATGACATACTTGATTTTTCCAAGATAGAAGCGGGTAAAATTGAAATAATACCGGTTGATTATGACCTTTCGGATGTTATACGCGACCTTACCAATTTGATCGCGATAAGAACCGACGCTAAGGGGCTTGAGTTGAAACTCGACATCGACAGTTCGATGCCAAAAACGCTGAACGGAGATGAAATACGTATCAAGCAGGTCATCACGAATATTCTTACCAACGCAGCCAAATATACGGAAAAGGGAAGCGTGACATTTAAACTGTCGTGTAAAAAAACTGACAGAGAAAATAACAAGGTTACAATAAGGGTTTCCGTTACAGATACGGGTATGGGAATCAAACCCGAAGATATGGAGAAACTCTTTACAAAGTTTGAGAGGATAGAAGAGAAGAGAAACCGCAGGATCGAAGGCACGGGGCTTGGAATGAGCATAACCAGAAGCCTTCTTGAGATGATGGGAAGCAGGCTTGAAGTAGAAAGCGTATATGGGCAGGGTTCAACTTTTTCTTTTGACCTTGAACAAAAGGTTGTTGTCTGGGATCAGATCGGTGATGATGAACAGTCCGGCAAAGACCGGCGGAAGACGAGGGAGAGCTACAAAGAAAAACTGCAGGCTCCCAACGTTCATGTTCTTGTTGTTGATGATAACAAGGTTAATCTTAAGGTGTTCCAGCTTCTCGTCAAGAATACCCGGATTCAGACAGATACCGCGGAAAGCGGGGACGAATGCCTGAAAAAAGCATCAGAAAAGCCCTATGACATTATATTCCTTGATCATATGATGCCGGGGAAGGACGGTACCGAAACGCTGCATGAACTTCGACAGATGAATGGTCCAAATCATGATACGCCGGTAATATGTCTTACAGCGGATGCCATCTCAGGAGCAAGGGAACAGTATATCTCGGCAGGATTTACGGACTATCTCACCAAACCGATATATCCCGAACTGCTTGAAGAGATGCTTATAGAAATGCTTCCGGAGGAAAAAATCACATTAATGGACAATAAGTAGGCAATGGGATTATCCGGCAGATCGGGATGACTGTTTTATGCCGGGGGAGGGATAACATGAATACGGAAAAACATTATATTGGGTCATCGGATTTCTGGCTTTATCGATCATAGGGTTTCTGGTGATCTAAGTAAGGACAAAAGTGTGTTGCATTTCATTGTTTTTGTTCCTCACAACACATTCCTGATCCTCCACGCGCTCCGCGGAAGACAAAAGTGTGTTGCATTTCACTGTTTTTGCTCTTCACAACACATGGGATCTCATAGCGAATTGTTTTAGTCCGGAATGAAGCGTGAAGCTTCCTTATTATACTTCTAAAAGCAATATCTTCATTTTCACTTTAAAGCAAGCGCTGCTCCCAGCTCAAATGCCTGCCGGCGTTTCTGCGGAAATACCTCATCGTGTCTCTTCTGCTTCGCTTCCGGATCAAACATTGTCCAGGGCCAGTCTGTCTTGTCGTAATCCTTAAGCTGCAGAGTGTCTCCGGCGATCAGAACTTCGGTAGGCCCGACAAAGGAATTCAGTGTCTGCTGATAACTTCCGATAAGATCTTTATACATCGAGTCCGGTGCATTACTCGTCATTACAAGCAATACCGGTATCGGATGGTCATTGCAGCAGGGGTTTTCCCTGTTATAGGTCAGATTCTGAAAGATAAGCCTTTCATACAGCGCTCTGAACGACGCGGTAAGATTTGACAGGTAATTGGGTGATCCCATGATCAGTCCGTCAGATTCACGTATGGCATCCAGCACCTGCGTAAGCCCGTCCCTGCAAATGCAATGCCCTTTATACTGCTCTTTCTTGCAGCCGAAACAGGAAATACATCCGGTATACTTATCAAGCCTGAAAAGATCAAAACATTCGATCTGCGCCCCCGCGCTTTCGGCCCCTCTGGATGCCTCCGTAAGAAGTGTATCCGTATTCCATCCTTTTCTCGGTCCTGCGTTTACTACAACGATCCTTTTACCCATTCGTTCCATATCCCCTTGTATCTTCTTCACTCTTTACGGCATCAGCCATGAGCAGAACCTTATCTTCTGCCATCCTCAGCCATCTTCAGACATCCTCAGCCATCTTTAGCCATCCTCAGACATCTTCAGCCATCCTCAGACATCCTCGCCCAGATCCTCCACATCGATCAGTCTGATCCCGGCATCTTTTACCATCCGCACAAATACTCCCATTCCGGGAATCTTTTTTCCGGTAAAAGAGCCGTCGTAAACTTCTTTTACACCGCAGCTCGGACTTCTTGACTGAAGGATACAGGCCTCTGCACCCGCTTCGGTTATCTTCCTGAAAGCAGCCTCTGCTCCGGATCTGAATTCCCGATCAACAATCCTGCCCTCTTTGTTTATAACAATCCCGTTCACGATCTCAGCAGGAATTCTCGGTGTGGGAAGTCCTCCCATAACTTCCGGACATATTGGAATCACTTCATGACCCTCACAATAAGCCCTGACCTTCTCGCTTAAGTTGTTTCCGCCGTCGTATTTGCAGTTTTCACCCAAAAGACAGGCGCTGACGGCAATAACCATCCGTTAATCCCCCATCAAAACTTGCACAGTCTCAATTTCCTTCCGGCCTGTGCAGGTTCTCAAAGTCCCGTAAAATCCGCGATCTTCCGGCCTGTGCAGGTTCTCAGCGTCCCGTAAAATCCGCGATCTCCCGCTCCAGCAGCCGGAATACGTTGGCCACCAGATATCCGTCGGCGATCGCGTGATTCAGGCGGACGGTCACAGGCATGACAAGTCTGTCGTTTTCTTCCCTGTATTTTCCCCAGTTGATGATGGGCGCGAAATACAGATATCCGTCCGGCAGTTCAAGATGCAGCGAATCATAGGAAAGCCATGAGATGTACGACGCATCAAACCAGTTGGGATGATTCGCCGGATCAAGGCCGTATTCCCTTGTCTTCTTCGCCTCTTCGACATCCCGCAAAGCGGCCGCGTAGAACTTTTCATATTCCTCAAAGTATTCCGTGTACACGGGCGTACAGGTCTCCGTGTCTTCATGAAAAACATACTGCGTGGGATTGATCACGTCATAGCAGATCAGTTCACCGGTCTGCCAGAGGTATCCCATTCGGTAATCATCCCGTGAGTTTAAAACCTTTGAAAGGATATAGAGAAAGTTGATATAAAACTTTGTCCCCGTTTTTTTCGAATGCGCAACGAGCTCCGTCACGTCGATCCTTGCCGTCATGGAGCTCGAGCATTTGCAGTCCTCCGAAAAATGGCGGAATACGCCTTTTCTGTAATAGGTTTCCTTATCGATCACCCTGTAGTTCATTTTATGTCCTTCCCGCACCGCCAATCATCCACTCCCGGACCGTCCCGACCATCTGATCCAGATGGTTATCATAGCAATGGGTATCTCCCTTGATCTCAACGTATCTGCAGTTGCTGTACCTGTCTGCCGCACAGGCACAGGACGCCACCAGTTCGGGATTATCTTCGGTACCCACCACGATCAGCACCGGCTTATCATAGGAATCGATGTAATTTTCCACATGGATCGTGCGGGACACCCGGACATAATTTCCGCCAAGGACCTTGTCCGCCCAGAGAGGAAACTCCTCGGGAATATTCCGGGGATCAAACTTATTTCCGAAGAGCAGCCCGCATCTTGCCTGTTCCGGCCTCATCACGGACGGAGAAAGAGCGATCAGGCCTTTAATATTCTCGTACTTGAGTGCAGCCGCGAGCATGACCGTCACACCGCCCTGCGAATGCCCGCAAAGATAAATATCCGACACGAAATCCAGAGATCTCGCGTAATCGATGACCGTCATCGCGTTGGTCATCCATTTGAAATAGGTATGATCCCTGAAGGCTCCGCCGCTTTCGCCATGTCCGTACATATCAACCCTCAGCGCGGCATATCCGTTTTCGACGAACATTTCCGACAATGCTGTCAGGTGACGCTCATTCATATTGCCCGTGATCCCGTGAATGATGATCACGAGCGGATACTTATCTTTTCCGCTCTCCGGTTTTGCCAGTTCGATATGAAGCTTTATCCCGTCATCTTCTATGTACATAAGAATCCCCCTCTATGCCTCCTGTGGCTGTTTTGCATCGTCCGCTCCCGAAAATCCGATGGTAAGCGAAGTCAGCCTGTCTTTGATGTCCAGATTGATGACCGGCCCCGGCTCCTTTCCTTCCTTCTCAAAATCAAGACCGTTCAGGCCTTTGCAATGGATCTCAACACCGGTCGGAAGCTCGATCTCAACTATGCTCGCAAAAGAAAGGATTTCTATGTTCATCTGTTCTTTTTCCGGTTTCGGGACGATGATGCGGACGGAGCTTTCAAGCGCCGCAAGATACGCATTCCGGATATCTGGCTTCAGGATATGTTCCTCTTTCTGAAGAAGAAACGTTTCCATCAGGTTGTTTTCGTTCTCATGCTGCTTCATTTTCCCCACATTCCGCTTCACAAAAGCCAGAACCGCTCCCATATTCGCAGCGAAAAAAACGCCTGTAAGGATCAGGAGCCCATACAGTCCCGACAACAGATAATTGTGTTTTGAACCTTCCCTTTTCATTTTCCCTCCGTTTCCTAAACCTCTTTCTCCCCATCGCCGCAAAACGAGCGGGCTTTCACAGGCTCATCTTATACTCCTTTAATTCTTCCGTTTCTCATTCACATAAGAACCCCGCGTACGGGAACTTATAAAGGAGCACCTCGTTTCCGAACATATCGACCGCGGTCCCCGTTGCCTCTTTGTTCCGGATCTTTTCCGCTCCCTCGATCAGTTTTCCGACAAGGTCCGGTTTTACCGGGATCGAACCGTGCATAGCGTAGACCTCATCGTATTTTCCGTCATAATCCGCAAGGTGCTTCATGCTTTCGATATAAAGATCGATATTCCTGTATTCTCCGAACATAAAGATGTTCCCGTCCTGCACGGAATCTCCGGCGATCAGCACCCGGTACTTTTCGTCCAGGATCGCGATGCTTCCCGGCGTATGGCCCGGAATATCTATGATCCGGAGCGCACGGTCTCCCAGGTCGATCACATCCCCTTCCTTTACCGGGAGGATGGTTCCCTGTCCGTTGTTATGCCTGTAATTTCCCTCTTCTTCGGGGCTCATATAGAACTCCTTAAAGGCTCCGTTTCCGGAAATGTGATCGCGGTCCGCATGAGTATTGATCAGAATAAGAGGAAGGTCCGTCAGCCCCTCCGCCGTTTTCCTCGCATCCGGCGCGTTCATCCCGGTATCGATAAGGGCCGCCTTCTTTTTCCCGCAAAGTAGGAAGAAGCGGACACCGCCGTCCTCAAACCGCCATGTGCTGTCATTGATCTTTACTGTTTCTGCCATATTATTCCCCTCCGTTCAAAGATTTATAACGGTTTTATTATAACACAAAGGGATGATCCATACAGCAGATTGCATCTTAAACACCCCGGAATGCAACTTGTGCGGATTTCCCCGCACGCTCTTTTTTTCTCTGCTACAGTTGTCTCAACGAAAAGAACGGAACGGAGAAATCCGAAGGAGGACGAAATCATGAAAAAGAACAGACTGAAAAAAGGGATCATCATCGCACTCGGCGCACTTCTCATACTCATACCCGCCGGCTCCTTTATCTTCGGAGGGATCATCGCCGGTATGATTCTTCATCAGAATGCGGACAAGGATACGCACGATAACAGCATAAAGCAGCTGGAAGTATGGGGTTATGATTATGACGCATTTGATAAGACATATAAAGGCACGGAGATCAGCGCCGTTTCCGAAGACGGCAACACGGTTCCCGGCAGTTTCTTCACAGAAGAAAGTGACACCTGTGTCATTCTTGTGCACGGAGCGGGCGGCGACAGGGTATCCGTATATCCTCTTGCGGAAGAATATCTCAAGCGGGGCTATGACGTGATCGCCATCGATCAGCGCGGATGCGGTAAAAATGCCGACGACCGGGTCACCTTCGGCATCAGGGAACAGCTCGATGTCAGGGCCATGGTCGAATATGCGAGAAAAACTCTCGGGAAGAAAAAGGTTTATGTGCACGGTCAGTCGATGGGAGCCCAGACAACAGCCGTTTATGCGTCAAACGTAACACCGGGCGCTTCAAATGCCGCTGATGCCGTCATCTGTGACAGCCCTGTCCCTGGGATGGAGCTGATTCTCAGGGAGATGTTCGGCGACGGCGATACCGAAAGCTTTATGGCGGGATATCTTACGGGCACGAGCAAATTCCATATGAACCTTGTCGAGCGGATCGACTATGACGATGCGGATACGATCGCGGTGGTCTCAAATGACAACATCCCGACTCTCATCATCCTGTCGGAGCGGGACGAGGTATGTCTTCCTCATCAGGTGGAAATGGTCTATAATAATATAGCCTGCGCGGACAAAGAGCTGATCCGTTTTGACAGTGCGCATATTGAAGGGATCATCGACTTTCCGGATGAATACATGGACAGTGTCGAAGATTTCCTGAAGAGAGACAGATGAATGAAACTGAACCTGTATAAGGATAAGAACCTGAGAGAGGAAAAGGTTGACATACATTATACCGCCATGCGGCCCATGATCAGGCAGCTGATCGATACGGTAAGGTCGGAGCGCCCCTCCTTAAGCGGCCGGCCGGCAGATGAGGATGTCGATGACGGGGAAGAGATCATCCTGGATACCGCGGAGATCTATTATCTCGATCATGTGGACAGAAAACTCTTCGCTTATACAAAGGACGGAGTCTTCCGTATTGCCGGAACGCTCTCGGACTGTGAAGAGATGCTCTGGAATTACGGTTTCGTCAGAGTTTCCAAGTCGAATCTCATCAACATCTATAAAGTGAAGCAGCTGAAACCGGATGTCAACATGAAGGTATACGCTTCCTTCGACAACGGAGAAAGGATCTGCGTCAACAGGAGCTATAACAAAAGCTTCCGGGAATACCTTCAGAAAATGAGGAGAATGAGTTTATGACAGCCGAAAACGCTAAGAACGAAAAAAGAAAGGACCGGATCGCAAAGACAAAGGAATACGCACTGGAATTATGCTGCGTATATACCTTTCTTTCCGTAACCGGTGCCATTATCAATATCATAGCCGGCACCGAGACCGGCAATCTGAATGTGCTCGTCATGTTCGCAACCTGCGCGATCGGGACCTTTGTCCTTTTCCTTCATAAACTTTTCGACCGGTTCAGTCCGCTGTTTATGATCGTTGCCCAGTATCTGATTGCCTGTGCTCTGATCGGGCTGATGCTTCTTCTGATCCATCTTTTTGTCGATGCGATCTCTTTGCGGGGTCTGTTCGAATTCTACCGTTCCTTCACGATCCCGTATATATTTCTGGCAGGTTTTTACTATTACAGAGTTTTCTCGGAAACCAGAAAGCAGGCTGAACTCATCCGGGAGATACAGCAGCTGAAGAGTAAGGATGCAGGATCGGAAACCGTGATGTAGTTTACAGAGAGGATTACCTATGATCGAAAAAGAAAAGATACTGGACGCATGGATCATGATTGAACGGCTTTCGGAAGGCGACATCAATCCGAAAACGGAAAAACTCGAACCGTTTAAGCTTGCCGGTGACCCCGACTATTACGGCCTGATCAGCAGCTTTTTTGACAGTTCTGTCATTTCCGGCAAGGTGCGGAACCGGAAAAAAGCCGGTGTGACCGTGTACTTTGATATCTTTGAATTCAGGGATGTGATCGAGTTCCTGAAAAATACGCTGAGGGAGGAATTCACACTCTCCGACGGCTATGATGACATCAATTACGGAAAAAAGTTCAGCTTTGCCTTCCAGTTTGACAGCACGCTGAAGTTTGTCCCCGATACCATGTTCTTCGTGGTAAGCGCCTATATGCGGTATGAAAAAAAGATCCCCGGGGCTTCCGGTTTTTCCGACTTTGAGCAGGATTTCCGGCAGTTTGCGGAAAAGGAGTTTACCGAAGCCGGGGACGATCCCGTGAAGTTCAATGCCGCTTTTGAGCACATTCTGAACAGATTCTCTGTTGAACCGGAGAATTGTTATATGAAATTTGAAAAAGACCTCGAGGAAGGAGGCACCAACCTTCATTCCTTTTTCATCAATGACCTCGAGTCCGCAAAAAAGATCGACTCCGATAATCTTGACAGCTATCTCTTCGGAAGCGCGGTCGATGAACGCGTGGATCTTGACAGCAAGAACGACTCGCCGAAGTTCAATCCCAAAGCCTTTGAAGAGATTCTTGAACCGGAGAATTATCCCCTCGGAAGGTTTCCGACCAACACAAAGTTTCCTCTTTCCTTTATGCAGCAGGTAGCCGTAAATCTGTCCTCCGGTTTTGACTTAAGCACGATCCGGAGCGTGAACGGACCTCCGGGTACCGGAAAGACCACCCTGCTGAAGGATATCTTTGCTCATCTTGCGGTACAGCAGGCTTATTCCGTATCCGGAATGAATGTCAAGTCTCACACCATAGCGGCCCGCGGTCTGGACGAAAGTCTTCCGCAGCTTGGCTTTCTGCCCGATGATATCGCGGAAAACAATATCATGGTCGCAAGCTCCAACAACGGCGCCGTACAGAATATCGTAAACGAACTTCCGCTCATCAAGGAGATCAGTGAAAGTTTTCGTGACGATCTGAAGGAAGCCGACTATTTCTTCGAACTTTCCAATTCAAGGCTCGAGAAGGAGTTTTCGAAGGATGAAAAGACCGGAAAAACGTCCGTGACCATAAACGTGGAGCCGCAGCCGGAGCAGAAATTCTGGGGACTTTATTCTCTCGAGGGCGGACGCTCCGACAATATGCAGAACATCTATAACTATATAAACGAAATCTACAATGAGCTGGCGATGGAATATGAGGAGCAGGAGGAAATCTACGGGGAATTTCTCTCCGATTATAAAAAGCTCGAAAAGATACGGTCGGAAACGGAAAACCGTGTTCGCGCGGCGCAGTCCGGATCCGGTGGAAGCTCCGGTGATAAGGAAGCCGGGCATGTGCTCGATATGAGCCTTGATTATGATGATCTGCAGCAGTCAAATCCGTGGTTTGCGGAGGATTACCGCATCCTTCAGTCCCGTCTTTTCATCAAGGCACTTCAGGTCCGCAAGCAGTTCCTCTTCGAAAACAGGAAGAATCTGCTGGAAGCATATAAGATCCTTACCAGACAGGAAAAATACGCGGACGGAAAAAGCCGGGTGCTGATCACCGCCGCCTGGCAATGGATCAATTTTGCCATTCCGGTCATCAGTTCCACCTTCGCCAGTTTCGGCAGGATGAGCCGGTATCTCGGCACGGGCAGTATCGGTCATCTTTTCGTGGACGAAGCGGGGCAGGCTGTCCCGCAGGCAGCGGTGGGCGCCATTTACCGCAGCAGGCATGTCATGGTGGTGGGGGATCCCGCGCAGATCAAGCCGGTCGTAACCCTGAATCCGAACGTTCTTACCCTCCTCGGTATGCACTACGGGGTAACGGAGCGCTATATATCGGAGTCGGCCTCCGTACAGACTCTGGTGGACAGTGCCGGCCGCTTCGGGTATTTCCGGTCAAAAGACAAAGACCCGGATTCCTGGATCGGAATACCGCTCTGGGTGCACAGACGCTGTCAGGATCCGATGTTCACCATAGCCAATAAGATCTCCTACGACGGTCTTATGGTTCTTGCGAACAATAAAAGGGATCCCGGCCGTACCGGGTGGTTCGACGTACAGGGAAAGGCCACCGACAAATTCGTTCAGGAGCAGGCAGATTTTCTGGCGGCAAAAATCAAAAAGATGGCCGAAGAAGATCCCGCCATTCTGGACAAGAGCGAAAAGGACAGGGTTTATGTCATCACGCCCTTCCGGAATGTAGCCTACAAACTTGCAAGGACCCTTGAAAAGATCGGTTTTACCCGGAGGGATGACCACGGAAAGCCGACCAATATCGGGACGATCCATACCTTTCAGGGGAAGGAAGCCCCCATTGTCTTTATGGTGCTCGGAGCGGACTCTCAGAGCAAAGGGGCCGCGATGTGGGCGGTAAGCGAACCGAATATGATGAATGTGGCGGCAACGAGGGCCAAAGAGGAATTCTATGTCGTCGCCGATCTGGATCTTTATAGGAATCTGCGAAGCGACGTCGCGGAAACAACGATCCGCGTGATCAATATTTTCAAAAAGCATCACCCGGACCGTGCGGACGATGACGTGGAATCCGTAATGCCGGCAAAGCCCGCGAGTGCCGAAAAGCCGGAAGCCCCCGATAAAACGGTTGCCGGGGAGGTCGTAAAGGATGAAGCCGTAAGCAAACCGTCCGAAGCCGCCCCGGGTAAGAGCGACGGCGAAAAGGACCGGAAGACGGGGACCGTCACTACCGTAAAGCCGGGAAACGGCGGCTCCTCTTACGGTTATATCAAGGGCAGCGACGGAAAGGACTACCTTATCACGGAAAAGACATACAGTATGACAAAGAATGCGGACAGCGTGATCGTAAAGGGAAGCAGAGTCTCCTTTACCGTTTACGAAGGAAAGGAAAAACTCTACGCGAACAGCATTTTCCCGGCAAAGAATAAATGACGGACGTGTCAGTTTCTACTTCAGTATGGCAACGATCCAGGAGGAATCCGGTATTTTCATCTCCTCATCGACCGCCATACGTTCCATGATGCCCTGAACGGCATACCAGAAGCATCTTGCCATGGTATCCGCGTCTCCTTTATGAAAGATCCCGGCCTTCTGTCCGCTTTCGATCATCCGGACGGTCGGAGTCAGGGCATCAACGGACGCGGCAAGTTTCCTTGCCTCCTCCGGCATTCCCGCTTTTTCGACCTGCCCCATAAGGACAAACATCCAAAACACCCAGGGCTGTTCCTTTGCGAAAGCAAATACCTTCTCAAGAAAGGCTGTCAGATACTCATCGGGCGGAACCGCCGGATCATAGGTGATCGCCCCGGGACCTTTCAGCCCCATCCTTATCAGTTCAAGGAGAAGATCCTCCTTGGATTCGAAATAATGGAACAGGAGTCCCGTACTCATGGGGACCGCCCCGGCGATATCCGTGATCTTCGTGTCATGATATCCCCGTTCCACGAACAGCCTGAGGGCTGTCATGAGTATCGCTCTTCTTCTTTCTTCTTTCTGCTCTTTTCTGGTCATTCTATACCTCGATGCTTTTTCCCTGTTTCTTCAGGATCCTCTGAACGGCAAACTTGCCGGAGACCACGGCTACCGGAAGGCCGCCCGGGCTCATGATCCACTGCCCCGCGACATACAGATCGGAAACGCCCTTAACGATCCCCTTGAACCGCATCTGTCTGCTTCCGACCGTCGTCACAAATCCCATGTAGGAGCCGTGATAGGCATTACAATACCTGTTATAGGTCAGCGGGGTCCAGGAGTCAAGAAGCATGATCTCATCTTTCAGTTCCGGAAACCGCGCCGTGATCCTTTCCGTGAGTTCCCCGGTCAGTTTCCGCTTGGCTTCGGCATATTCTTCCGGGCTCAGGCTTTCCCAGTAAAGATAGTCCTCATCGGACTGTACGAGATTTGCCTGAAGCACGGTCTTCCCCTCCGGCGCGAAGCTCCTGTCATAGGAATAGTTTTTGACGCTGATCCTGCTGAAGGATCTTTCTCCCACCTTAAGAGGCGCGCATTCGAAGAAGACCGTATCCTTCGCGGAAAAATCCGCATTGATCGCGTATGCCGCCTGAAAACCGGTGGTGACCGGGTAGGAGCGGCGATCCGCATATGCTTTTGCAAGATCCTTCGGCATATACTTCCGGTCGATCAGTTTTCCGAAAAGATAATCCGTATCGACCGCGCTGATCACATGATCGGCAGTGGCGAAAGAGCCGTCGGCAAGCCGGATCCCCCGGGCTTTTTTCTTTTCGATCACGATCTTTTCCACGGAAGAAGAAGTATGCAGGATTCCGCCCATCTCCTTAAACCGGTCCGCCATGCGAAGCGACATGGCAAGCGAGCCTTTCAGGGGAATCTTTCCGTTTCCGCTCGTCATCGTTCCGTACGAGACCAGAAACGAATATGCCGTATATTCCTCCGGCAGATAATCGCACATCAGTTTGCGGATCACCGGGGATCCGAAGCGCATTCCGAGTTCTTTACAGCTGATCTTTCCGTATTCTTTCATGACTTTCGGCATATCAGCCATGCTCTTTCCCATCTCCAGATAATCTTTTATTCCCATCATGTCCATGGGTTTGATCGCGGGGAGCACGCATTTTTCCGCATATCGTACATACTGTATGAACTTCCGGATCTCCGCCTCATCCCCGGGAGATTCCCGGATCAGTTCTTTTTCGGTCCTTTCAAGATCATTCCACAAAGTCACTTCTTTTCCGTCCACGCAGCTTGTATAGAAACGGTCTGTTTCGGCATATTCCGTATTCTCATCGATGGCGCCGACGGTCTTCCATACCTGCCACAGCGCGTTTTCCGGATCCGTTCCCGTCAGCCAGTGGATACAGTTGTCGATATGATATCCGTTCCGGTTCCAGCCCATGCACTCTCCGCCCGGGATCGCGTTCTTCTCATAGATCTCCGCTTCAAAGCCGGCCTTTAAGGCATATATGCCTGCGGATAATCCGGCGATCCCTCCGCCGATCACGATCACTTTTTCCTTTCTGTCACTCATTGCTTAACCTCCTGTGGTGTTCTGATATTTCCTTTATTTGATATTTCTTTTCGCTTCCGGGTGCGGCTGTCGGGGCTTTTGCGGTGTTGGTTGAATATATATTCATTGAATTTACATTCAGTATATCCATAAAAGAAAGCTCTGTCAACAGTTTTTTTTGCGGATGGCTGCGCTTTCAGTCCGCATTTTTGTACTTTCGAGGGAATATGATCTGATCAGAAGGTGACTTGGAAGGGCTTTGAAAAAGCAAAAGCAATATTGTACAGGATACAAAGGAGGTGCCTTATGAAGAAAAAATTCGCGAATGTTTCCAACAGGATCCGTCTGAGCGGACAGCGCCGGATGCACGGTTCAAGGGAAGTCATTGATTTTTATCTGGTTCATCCGGTATACGGCCGTGAATATGCCTTTACCAGGAAGTATACGAGGGGTACGTATGAGATCGTAAAAGGCGGGATCCCCATCAAGGACCTTCTGTGCCTTCGAAGCAAAGACACCATGATCATGCGGCTGGTGGAATATACCTCTTTGATGATGCCCTACTTTATGGAAGAGATCAGCTGGATGGCGGCGTAAGGCGAAAGGCTTTTTCGACCAGGGCAAGCGTCTGCCCGATCGTCCGGTTTTCATCCCGGTAGATGGTCCGGAAACCGGCATTTTCCAGTTCGTCATATGCTTCCTGCGAACAGATCAGCTGCAGCCCCTGCCGGTAATTATCCATCGCTTTTTCGGGATCGGGTTCTTCCATGATCAGTCTGTACAGAAACTGCTTTTCCGGATCCGGACGGTCGAAGAATCTCTGTATCGGGATCTGCGGATCGGAAAGCATCACAAGCGTATGATCCAAAGGCGCGATCTTTTTCAGTGTCTCTATGCTGATATTGGTATCGACGAATACCGGTTTTCCCTGACTGCAGATCTCCGGGAGCATTCTGAGTTCGATGATCTCGCATTCCTTCTTTACTCCGTCGATCCAGTCTTTATACTCCCGGGGTGATCTTCTGATGAAGTCATGCCAGTCTTCAAGATCCCTTGTATAACAAAGGCAGGGAAATTCCCGGGCATCAAGCTGTCCCTGATAATTATCATGATAGTTCTCTTCGCAGGCGATACCGTTATGCTTCTTCGCCAGTTCCTTGACCATGGTGGATTTTCCGGCATAGGAAGTCCCTATGATAAAGTATGCATTATCAAAAAACAGCCTGTCTTTATCCAAGTTCATTCTGCTCCTTCATTGATTATACCGTAAATGGACCTTGGGGACGGGGTTAGCGGTCCATTTTTCGCTCGCAGTCGACATGAGATGAGCCACTGACTCCGTCCCCGGGGGTCATATCAGTTTCGCGTTCCTCAGCGTGCAGTAGGTATATTCGCCTTCCTGATAGGTATCAAATTCACCGGCAACACAGATCCTTTCTCCGTCTTCCGGATAATCATCCGGATAGGAGTATTCATCGGTCAGAATAAACTCGATCCCCTGCGAGCAGCAGGCCGTCGCGTCCTGAATGATGCAGGCAAAGTAATGCTGATCGGTTTCTTCGTCATAGAATGCGGAAAACGTGCCTTCCATCTTTATCGTTTTTCCGATATAGTCTTCCGGTGTTACCATCATATTATAGACTTCGGAGTAAACCATCGTGCCGGAAAGAACCGTAAGGTCAACATCGATCCCCTCCGTACCTGCCGCTTCCTTTTCCGGCTCTTTGACCGAAACCGGCTCAGGGGTCGGCGCACCTTCATCCGCGCCGCTCTTTCGCACATCCGGTTCGGGGGTCGGCGCACCTTCATCCGCGCCGCTCTTTCGCACATCCGTCCCGTCGTCCTCCTTTGCCATTTCCGCTTCAAGCACATCCTTTACCGAAGCCGGCTGAGCTGCGATCTTTGAAGACGTACTGTTTTCTTCGCAGCCCGTCAGCATGAGCGCAGCCGCTAAATACAATATCAGAGAAAACTGTTTTTTCATAATTCCCCTCGCGATCCTAATTCAGCGCTTCCTTCAGTACGGCCAGATTGTTTTCCATTACGGAAAGGTACGTGACCCCCTTCTGAACATCTCCCGAAGTGGTAGACTGCATGGAATCCAGCGTAAGGATCTTCCGGTTCTTTTCCTTCGTGTCCTGTACGATCGTTTCCGCGATCCTGTGATCGGTTCCTTCGATGGTCATAACCGCGGGGAGTCCGAGCTCATCGACCTTCTGTGCAAGGAACGTAACCGTTTCAAAACTGGCCTCGGTCTCGGCGGAACAGCCGGCAAAAGCCGCATAGTAATCAAGGCCGTAATCATCGACCATGTAACGGAACGGAAAGCGGTCGCCGAAAAGAAGTGTATGGAACGAAGCCTCCCCGGCCGCTTTTTTATAACCGTCATCAAGCGCGTTCAGCTTTTCGATATATGCCGTTGAATTTTTCCGGTATGTCCCTGCATTGTCGGGATCGATGCTGCAGAGAGAATCGGAAATGCCGTTAACCAGAATCGAAGCATTTCGCAGGGACAGCCAGACATGCTCATCATATTCGGTTTCCTCTTCTTCATGTTCATGTTCGTGTTCATCGGCATCTTCGTCCCCGTCACCGTGGTCATGATGCTCGTCTTCATCGGCATCTTCGTCCCCGTCACCGTGGTCATGATGCTCGTCTTCCTGCATGCCTTCGACCAGTTCCTCTTCTTTCACCGAATCGCCAAGCACCTCCAGCAGATTGATCACGACCATATCCTTATTGGCGGCTTCTTTCAACGTGCTCTCCACCCACTCATCGGATTCTCCTCCGACATAGATAAAAAGATCACAGTCGGAAATCTTCAGGATATCATCGGCCGTGGGCTGATAACTGTGCAGATCAACGCCGTTGTCAAGCAGCATGGTGACCTCGGCACCGGCCGGGTTTTCGCCGAGAATATTCATTACCCAGTCGTATTCGGGAAAGATCGTTGTAACAATGCTGATCCTTCCATTGCCGGCCATAGCGGCATTGTTTCCGGAGCCGCACGCGCAAAGGCTTAAGACCATCAGAATGGCAGCGATAAGATATATTATATGTTTTTTCACAATAAAACCTCCATGTATTTCTGATTTTCGGTACAAAGATACTGCGGGAGCCGCTGTCCGGAGAGGACACGGTCATCCCCCTGAAGGTTTATCAATCATTCAGACGGACTTTTATCGAGACAAGAGTCTCCTGCGGAAACACTCGCGCGAACCGAAATGCCGGAAACAGCGCCAAAACGATCGGAAGAAGGAGCGCGGTAAGGAGCGCCGTTCCACAGGCGATCTGGCCGAGAGTATTCTCACACTGCTGAATACAGGCACAGATCGGACAGTCATCACCTTCGCAGTCATGATGAGTTTCGGAAGCGATATAGAAAGCGGAGAAGACAACGACAAGGAGCAGGAGCATTCCCAGAATGCCCGCCACAGATCTTTTATGCCATGATCCGCTTGAATACGACATATTCTTCATCTCTTTCTTCCCGGCAGCCGCCGGACGGGGCCGGCCCGAATGTACCGCAGGCTCGTTTCGGAACGCCCTTTTTGCACCAATATGGGAACCGTTCTCATTTATAACTGTTTTCCTTCCGTTTGTCAAGCGAAAATGAACCCCCGGGACGGGGTTAGCGGTTCATTTTCTGAACCCCCGGGACGGGGTTAGCGGTTCATTTTTCCATTGGTTCCATCGCATAAAAACCTCCCCAAGCGCTGTTGTTTTCAAGGTTTTCGCCGAATCGACAGTGATAGGGGATGTGTAAGGCACTCTCCGCCTGTTGCTCGATTCAAATTATCGAAGCAGGTCACAAATCCGCTTCCGGGGCCGTTTTGTAGACGGTGGTTGACATAAAATGAGCCACTAACCCCGTCCCCGGGGGTCATGCCGTCCCCGGGGGCGGGAATCTGCGGCTTTACACGCAAGGGCCGGCTTGGTAAAATGATATGAATAATGCCTGTAACGAAAGGATAAGTATCATGAACTGCACAAAATGCGGAAGCATCATTGAAAACGGGCAGAAATTCTGCCCAAACTGCGGGACCCCCGTTACGCCGCCGACAGACAGCGCACCCGGTCAGCCCGCACCGATCCCTCAAGGCACTCCGGGCGGTTTTAATCCCGGACCCGCACCGGCCTCTCCGGCCGGCTTCGCCCCGCAGCCCGGCTATCCACAGCCTGCCCCGAAAAAGCCGAAAACAGGACTCATCGTCCTGATCGTGGTGATCGCGGTGTTTGTTCTTCTCATCGCCGGCGCCATAATCCTCACGGGGGTTTTGCGCTATGTTGCAAGGCGGGATTCGAGTCACCCCAACTATGAAATTGAGGTTGATCCCGATATCGATGTGGATGCGGATATCGATCTCGACAGTCTGAATGACGCGATCGATGATCTGAACGATCTGGATTTCGATGACTTCGATGATCCCGAAGTTTTCAATGATTCCGATGATTTCGATGATCCCGAAGATTTCGATGATTCCGACACGGATAGCGACTTCCGTGATATCGGAGAAGAACCTGCGGGGGATAAGACGGTCTACAGTTATACCGATGTCTACCGGAACGGAAATGACATTACCGTCATTCCGAACGGCGGTCTCGATGCCGATACGGAGCTTTTCTCCGGAAAGGATCTGGACGGATTCCTCGATTATGTGGATTCCACCGTTCTTGAAAAAGGCCGCACGATCAACCGGGATTTCTTCTATGACCTTCTGGCGATCGTGCTCGTTGACGAGAATCTCGGATCCGACAGCAGTTACATCGAAAAGAACCTGATGATGGCTCTCGCGGTAGCAAATAACTTTCATGACATGGATGTCACAATAAAGCAATGCGGGCTCGATGCCAACAACGCCGCCGAATACCGTCTTGAAGTGACCGCCAACGGAAAGGATGATATCTGGCTTATAAACTTCCAGCAGCGCACGATCTATTTCAACAACGGCAAAACGGAGTATTCCTCGGATCTTTTCCGGGATGATTACCTTGCTGTCTGGCTGACCGCGATCGAGGAGTATTACGGCATCCGGTAAGAGCCGGAAGGATCAGAGAAACGGATTGTAGAACCTGTCGCCGTCATGATATGTGAAGATCATCGCCGCGGCGAAAAAGAGGACAATAAACGCGAGTACCGCGTAATCGGAAATGCCGAAAGGCCGCCGGGAGTACCAGCTCCTGCGCGGCTTTTTTCCGAATCCGCGAAGCTCCATGGCATTGCTCACCACATCGATCCGCTCCATGGATGAGAAAAGAAGCGGAAAGATGATAAGAGCGGTATTTTTGATCCGGGCAAGAAGTTTTCCCTTGGAGCTCATCTCGATCCCCCGGGCCGCCTGGGCGTTCCGGATCTTGTGAAATTCGTCCTGGATATCCGGAATGTAGCGGAGCGCGATCTCCACGGAATACGCGATCTTGTAGGGGATCCCGATGGCGTTCATGGATGAAGCGAGTTCACTCGGGTCCGTGGTCACCAGGAAAATGAACACGGAAGGGATCACCGTGAAGTATTTGATAAACACGTTAAATTCATAAAAGAGCTGTTCCTTCGTCAGCGTATAATGACCGAAAAGATGCGCTATCTCCGTTCTGCTCCCGTAGATCTCCGTCCCCTGATAGGGCGCGAAAAGAAAGATCCCGATGAGATTGGCCGTCATAAAGAGCATAATGGCAAGAAAGACACCGCCCACCTGCTTCCACCGGATCCCCGCGATCAGGTAGATCGCGACGCCGAAACACAGCATAACGATCAGGACCCTTGTATCAAAGGTAAATGCGCTGATCAGGCACCACAAAACGAAAAAGATCAGTTTCGTGATCCCGCTGAGGGCATGTACCGGCGTATCCTTTTTTTCATAAGAGATCATCCTGCTCATTTTCTTCTGCTCCGCTCATCTTCGATAAACCGCGCCACAAAATCATCCGGAGTTTCGATCCCGCACCTTTGCGAAAGGTCATAGAGGGAAGTCCGCTTAAGATACGCTTTCTCGCATACCTCATCATCCGTCAGCACCTTCGCGGGGCTGTCGTTCATGATCAGCTGTCCGTCGGCAAGTACAAGAGCCCTGTCCGTATATTCCAGCATCAGATGCATGTCATGGGTGATCATCATGATCGTTACGCCTAGTTTTTCTCTGATATCCAGAAGGAACTCCATGATCTCCGTATAATGCATATAATCCTGCCCTGCCGTAGGTTCGTCCAGGATCAGAAGTTTCGGATCCATCACAAGGATCGACGCGATGGAAACCCGCTTTTTCTGTCCGAAGGAAAGGGCGGATACGGGCCAGTTGCGGAAAGGATAAAGACCGCAGATCCGGAGGATCTCTTCCACCCGTTTCCGGATCTCATCCTCGGGAACACCTCGAACGGAAAGTCCCAGTGCCACTTCCTCAAAGATCATGGGCTTGCTGATCATCTGATTCGGACTTTGCATGACATAGCCGATCCGCTCGCCGCGCTCCTTGATGGAATAAAAGGCAAGATCCTCTCCCTTCCAGAAAATGCTTCCCTTCTGCGGCTTTAAAAAACCGCAGATAAGCGATGCGATGGTGGATTTGCCCGCGCCGTTTTTCCCGACAAGGGCCACCATCTCCCCCTCCCGGACTTCGAAAGACACATTTTTAATGATCTTTCGTTTTTCATCATAGCTGAATTCCACATCGGAAAAAGAAAGAAGGACTTCTCCCTGCGGTTTTTCTCCCTTGAGAGGCGTTTCCCGGTACCAGGAAAGCACCGCGTCCCGGCAGGAGGTCAGGTCCATGGTCCCGATATGCTGCGGATGGGAAGAAGCGTCAAACTCAGCTCCCGCTGCCTTGATTGCGGAGATATAGAGCGGTTCCCGGATCCCGTGTTCCGAAAGAAGCGATCCCGCAAGCAGCTCATCCGGCGTCTTGTCGGCTATGATCCTTCCCTGATCCATCAGAATCACCCGGTCCACATCGCGATAAAGAACGTCCTCAAGGCGGTGTTCGATGATCACCACCGTGAGGTCCTCTTTTTTCATCAGCTCATCAATAAGTGCGATCGTGCGCTTGCCTGTGGCCGGATCAAGGTTTGCAAGCGGCTCGTCGAAGAGCAGGATCTTCACGTCGAGGGTCATAACCCCGCCCATGGAGACTCGCTGCTTCTGTCCTCCCGACAGTTCGCCGGGCGCATTGGAAAGAAGCGGGGTAAGTTCCAGATTGTCCGCAACTTCCGCCACCTTCTTCTTCATCTCATCCTGCGGAAGGCAGTCATTTTCCAGCGCAAAAGCCAGATCTTCCCCAACGGTCAGGGCAATGAACTGCCCGTCCGTATCCTGCAGCACGGTTCCCACCATTTTTGACATACCGAAAACGCCCAGGGCCTGCGGTTCTTCGCCGCAAACCCTGAGCGTTCCGGTAAGCTCCCCTGTAAACGAACAGGGAATAAGCGCATTCAGGCAATGCGCCAGAGTAGACTTCCCCGAGCCGGACTGACCGGCGATCAGGATCTTTTCGCCCGGGTAGATCTTCAGATCGATATTCTTAAGCGTAGGCTCCTGCTGAGCCCTGTACTTAAAGCTTACATCCGAAAACTCAATGATCGGTGCCCTGTTTTCCAAGCGGATCAGTCCTCCGCCTTAAGGCCCGAAGACCTGCCCGCGATCTTTGAGTATCCGACGAGAAGAAGCGTACCCAGGATCCCGATGATCAGGATGTTTCCGAGGAACGCGAAAGCGCCCTGCGCGAATACTTTGTTGGCGGGCTCTTTGTAAACAAGGATATCCAGAACCGGCGCGAGGAGGATCCAGGCCACAGCGTTGCCGATCACCTGAACGATGTTAAAGAAAGCGATGTTCTTCACATTAAA
>JAILLW010000079.1 GCA_024692955.1 Lachnospiraceae bacterium
TCTGTCGCCTAAAGGTACTAACTTCATGATAATGCCTCCTCACATTTCGATATACTTTAGCACTCGGTAGACCTGTCTGCTACCAAACTGCGAATCATATTGTAGTATAGGTACGGGGTTTTTTCAATAAAGAATTGATAACTGAAAAGTAAAAAAATTATAAACCGTGTTCGAGTCTTTCGCGGTAGCCCGGAGCGTTCTTGATCCGGAATTTGTCCTCGAGCATATTGTACTCCGCGTCCGACCACAGATCCGCGATGTTCTGGTAGATATTCGTCTTCTTTACGATGCCCGCCGCCGCGGAAGGCGCAAGAACCGGGTCATCCACGCTGTTAAGACCGTATTTTACCAGAGATACGAAGTTTTCGGCCTCGCCTTCTTCCGCCTTGGGGATCAGCACGCCGAAGACATCGCCGTCCACACGTCCGACCGCATACTCGGGCTTCGCTTCCGAAAGGATCGTCTCCGCCACCAGGCGGATCAGACGGTCGGATTCCGCCTCGCCGAAATTGTCATGGAAAAACTTCCAGTCGTTGATATTGAACATGATCACCGCCACCGGAAGCACTTCGGAGCGGTCGATGGTCTGGACACGCTTCCAGAAATAGACATGATTCTGAACACCGGTCATCTCATCCTTCTGGCTTCCGATATGAATGGCATTGCAGCGCTCCTCAAGAAGCTTAAGGACCTCATCCCCGGTCAGGGTTCCCTCGAGTTCGAATTTCTTCTCGCGCCCCTTCAGGATCATGGAGACCTCGAAATCCTCCGACATGGAAGAAAGCTGCCTGCGCAGATCCTCGATCTCATATTCGTTGTTCAGGGATAATTTCATATCTTTTCCTTTCCGGAACCATGGCGATCCGCGATCGCCTGCCGGGTGATCCTAACAATATTCGTCATCCGGTACGGGCCACAGTCTGTAGCAGGGAAATCCGCCCCAGCGGGAACCGTCCGAAACCCAGATCTCCATCGCTCCGTTATCCGCCCGCTTCACGATCCTCCAGCGGTCCACATAGGAATAGGTACCGCCCTTCGGATGGGGCCCGGTCTTTTTGATCTTATAGCGCGGCATGATGTTCTTGTTTCCGCCCGAGGTGCTAAGGCCCAGTTCATCATTGATCGTTTTGTAGAAGCCGGAGGTTCCGCGGTTGTTTCCGAACTGTGACACACCGCCTTTGAAGCAGTACTGCGGCGCCTCATTCGTCATAATGCAGTAAATGGGATAGCTTTCCGTCACGCCGTGCACCATAACGCTTACATTGACCTTTACCGATGCGCTGTTCCATTCCTTAAAAAGCTTGTAGGCCTCCGGATGATACAAAAGAGCCGCTTCCACCGTAGTTCCGATCCGGTCGGCGGTCTGGATGTCCATCGCCTTTCTCGCCTTGTTCACATAGCGAAGATAGGAAGGCCGATGACGGCCACCAGCACTGCCATGATCCCGATCACGATCAGCAGCTCAACCAGTGAAAACCCCTTATCATATTTCGAAACCCTTACAGCTTTCACGGGAGTTCCCTTCTTTCTGTTTGTGAAATGCTTCACATATAGCGTACCCCTTAATAAGATTACCACAGATCCCTTCGATTATCAAACCGGGCGCAGGAAAAATTCCGTGCGGATCCCCACGTCCCGAAAATAGGAATCCCCCGGGAGCCTTCATGACTCCGCGGAGGATTCCCTGGCGCTATGTATATACTTTTCGGTAAAAAAGTATCCTGATTACAGGCCTAATTGCTCTTTTTTCTCTTTTCCCTCTGTCTTAATACTACGCTCTGAAGCAGGATAAAGAAGCAGAGCATGCCGCCCGTTGTGATCTTCTGCCACCAGGGATCGTTCAGTCCGCTGGATACCACGATCTTCTTGATGGTCGTAAGGGTCAGGGTTCCGAAGAAGGTGCCCACCACATTTCCGACACCGCCGGTAAGAAGCGTTCCGCCGATGATCGAAGACGCGATGGCATCCATCTCCATTGCCGCGGCGTTTGTGGCATTGCCGGCGCCGGTATGCATAAGGAACACGAATCCGGAAATTCCGCTTAAAAGACCGCTTAAAAGATAGCTGAGGAACCGGGTCTTCTTTACGTTGATGCCGAGCATCAGGGAGCTTGTCTGGTTGCCGCCCATTGCGTAGAATCCCCGTCCGAGGCTTACATATTTAAGGAGTATGAATACTCCGATGACACAAAGCAGTGCCACCACGACACCGATCTCCATACGGGCGGGGATCAGGTTTCCGTTTTTCGCCACATATCCGAGCCAGGGGATCTCGATCTTCGCCTCCTGAAGCTTCTTGAAGCCTTCATGGGTCGCTTTCTGCGGATCGATGGAAAGGATCGTGGTCATGCCCCGGGCAAAGAACATCCCGGCCAGTGTGACGATGAAGGGCTGGATCTCCAGATAGCTGACAAGGAATCCGTGCACAAGCCCGAAAGCAAGGCCGATCCCCAGTGCGAGCAGGACCGAAAGGAAAAGGTTCCCGCCCCTGTTCAGGAAAAGCACGCAGCTCATCACCACAAGGGAAGTGACCGCGCCCACGCTGATATCGATCCCGCCGCCGATCATGACGATCGTAAGTCCGCAGGATACGATGATGAGGCTCGCGTTATCGTTCAGAAGGTCGAACAGCTGCTGCACATGCAGGAAGCCTCCCTTCAGGAGCAGCATGGCCAGTATGTACATGGCCAGAAAGATGCAGATCGTAATGGTCATCAGAAGCTGTGTATCGGTAAGCGGTTCTCTGCGTTGTCTGTTCTGATTCTTCATGCCTTCTCCGCTCCTTTCTCCATGAGCCCGTTTCTGTTGTTACGGATCCGGTTCACGGTCTTTCCGAATTTCTCCTTGAATACCGGCGATCCGATGACAACCAGGATCACGATCACGATCGCTTTATAAGCTTTCACGTCCGTGGAAGAAACCTTCATCGCGTAGAGCGTGATCGTAAGCATCTGGATCACGTAAGCGCCGATGATGCTACCGCTCAGTTTGAATCTTCCGCCGCCCAGGCTATTGCCGCCGATGGCCACCGCAAGGATCGCGTCCATTTCGATATCGAGAAGCAGGGTCTCATGGTTGATAAGTCCGAGGCGGCTCACGCCGATGCTTCCGGCCACTGCCACGCATACACCCAGGATGATGAAGGACAGAAGCTTGATAAAGGTGGTATTGATTCCGTTCAGTCTCGCCGCACTCCCGTTGATGCCCACGGACTGGGTAAAGAGTTCCAGAGAGGTAAAACGGAACAGCAGCTTAAAGAGTATTGTCATCGCGATCACGATAAGGACCGGAGTCGGAACCGGGATCCCCGGAATAAAGCTTCCGATCGCCGTAATGACGGGGCTGCTGACCGTAGGAGTCGCGCCGCCGTTGATCCAGTACGCGATGGATCGTCCGCAGGTATAGAGTATCAGGGTCGCGATCATGGGCTGGATCTTGAAGATCGCCACGAGAGTACCGTTGAAGGATCCGAAGATCATGGCTACGAGGCAGGCCATAAGGAATGCCGCAAGCACTCTGCCGCCGGTGATCCCGGAACCGGATTTCAGGACCTTTACGAGCACGCTGCCCGCGATTGCCGCCGCAGCGCCCACGCTGATATCCTGTCCGCCGCAGGCCGCGGTCACAAGCGTCATTCCCATTGCGAGAACGGCAAGTTCACTTGCGCCGTTTATGATACTGATCAGGTTTCCCTGAAGAACCAGATTTCCGTCATTGTTCTGGGTAAGGCCGATCACGAAGAAGCCGGGGTCGCGGATCAGATTGAAGATGATAAGCAGCGCGATGGCGATAAGAGGGATCGCAAGCTGGCCCAAACTGCTTTTGAAGACCTTTTTTATCCTTTCTTTCATTATGACTCACCTCCCGCGATGGTTTTCATTACCTGCGCCTGATTGAGATCGCTGCCTTTAAGTTCGCCGACGATATGCCGGTCTCTCATAACGATGAGACGGCTGCAGGTGCGGAGCATCTCTTCGATCTCGGAGGAGATGAAGGTCACGCTCACATCTTCTTCCGCAAGTTTCAGAACAAGTTTCTGGATCTCGAGTTTGGTCCCGACATCGATGCCCCGGGTGGGCTCGTCCAGGATCAGGTAATCCGGATGGGTAAGCAGCCATCTGGCAAGGATCACCTTCTGCTGGTTTCCGCCGCTAAGCGCCCCCACGGGGGTCTCCCTGCTGGCAGTCTTAATGTTCAGGGCTTTAATGTATTCATCCGCGAACGCTTCCGACTCACTGCGGCTGATCGGCTTGAAGAAGCCGTTCATGACCTGCATTGCGATGATGATGTTTTCCCGGACGCTCAGGTCCGCGATGATGCCGTCCCGTTTCCTGTCTTCCGCAAGATACCCGATTCCGTGCTTCATCGCGTCGACGGGCTTCGTGATCTTCACATTCTTACCCTTGATCTTAACGGTTCCTCCTCCGACCTTGTCAGCGCCGAAGATCGCTCTCACGCTTTCGCTCCGGCCGGATCCGAGAAGTCCCGTAAAGCCGTTGACCTCCCCTTTTCTGATGGAGAAGTCAAAAGGAAGGGTCTCACTGCTCGAAAGTCCTTCGGCCTGATAGAACACCTCTCCCGAAGCGGCGCTGCGCTCTTCGGTATCGGACAGGTTGTTAAGCTCGTCCAGTTCCTTACCGATCATCTTCGCCACAAGCTGTACCTGCGGGAGTTCTTCGGTCAGGAATTCACCCACAAGTTCGCCGTTTCGTAAAACCGTGATCCTGTCGCTGACTTCATAAACCTGTTCAAGGAAGTGGGTTACGAATATGATCCCGACACCCCTCGATTTCAGATCCCGCATAAGCTTGAAGAGCATATTCACTTCTTTGTCATCCAGAGAAGAAGTAGGCTCATCGAGGATCAGGACTTTACACTGCATATCCACGGCACGCGCAATGGCCACCATCTGCTGAACCGCCAAAGAGCAGTTGCCAAGCTGCTGGCGGGCTCTCGCGGGGATCTGAAGGCTTTCCAGAATCTCCTCCGCGCGCTTCTCATAGGCTTTCTGCTTTACCAGAAGGCTCTTTTCACGTCCGATGAACATATTCTCCGCCACGGTCAGATTGGGGCAGAGGGTGGTCTCCTGATACACCGTACTGATCCCGTTATTCTGAGCGTCCTGCGGGGAGCCGATATGTACGTTTTTCCCCTCTACAAGTATGGTTCCGGCATCCATTGAATAAACCCCTGTCAGGATCTTGATCAGAGTGGATTTTCCGGCGCCGTTTTCTCCCATAAGGGCGTGGATCTCACCTTTTCTCAGGGTAAAGTCCACATTGTTCAGCGCCATGACACCGGGGAACATCTTATCGATGCCTCGAAGCTCGAGTAAGCAATTCTCCTCCATTGAATCTATCCTCCTGTTTCATAAAAATAGCGCAGCCCGCTGATAAGAATCTTACAGCCAGGCTGCGCTAAAGTGACTACATGAAGATTATTCTCCTAATCCGTAGGTGTCGATGTCCGCCTGGGTAAGAGCCTTGGCATCAAATCCCTTTTCCTCGTTGATGATCTTCTTGGAGGAAGGAGCGCTTCCGCTCTTGATAAGATCGCTGATGATCTTCGCCTGGAACGGGCTGCACTGTCCGTCATAGTTCCACTTTCCTGCAAGGAGTTCTCTTAAAGCCCACTTGTTGCAGTCAAAGCCCATTACCACAACGTCACCGTCAACACCGTGGGTGATACCTGCTTCGTCAAGGGCCGCAACGGCACCCTTTGCCATACCGTCGTTCTCTGCATAGATTACGTTGAAGGAATCGCCGCTGTTGATAACGGATTCAACGATCTTCTTTGCTTCCGCTTCATCCCAGGTAGCGGTCTGCTGAACAACCTTGTTCATCTTGCCGGATGCGAACTGCTCATCGAGAGCTCCGGTACGTCCGATCTGTGCGTCGGAACCCATAGCGCCCTGGATGTGGATTACATTGTACTCGGGCAGGTTCTGGTCAAGGAGCCATTTAACGGCCGTCTCACCTTCTTTTGCCATATCGGATACAACCGCTGCTTCATAGAGGCTCTCGTCAACATCGATCATACGGTCGAAGAGATAAACCTTGATGCCGGCTTCCTTAGCCTTTTTCAGAACTTCGTCCCAGCCCGTGGTCTCGGCCGCGGAGATCAGAAGATAATCAACACCTTCCGTAATGAAGCCCTGAGCTGCCTGGAGCTGCTCGTCATTCTTAAGGCTGTAAGCGGTCTTTAATTCATAGCCGTTTGCCGAGGAGAAAACGCTCTCCATATCCTTTACGTTTGCCTCACGATAACCGGACTCCGAAGGGGGGTTGTTAACCACGCCAACCTTGATGGGACCGTCAGACTTCGCCGCCGAAGAATCACCGCCGCTACTCGCTGCGCTGCCGCTTCCTCCGCATGCGCATACACTGAGGACAAGAACTGCCGACATTACAACACCTAAAAATTTGGGTAACTTTTTCATGTCATACCTCCTTTAGTTATCCTTGCGATCCTAATTGACCACCTGTATAAAAATATACCCCGGGGAGGTCCCGGGGTAAATCCATACTCATTCTGTCTTGGTTGAAAATCGTTTCACGCTTTTCGAAAAAAGTTGATTTTTATTATATTCAGGTTGATTTTGCTTTTGCGTCCGGTATTCCGACGGGGTCATTCCCACGTTTTTCTTGAAAATATAGCTGAAATAGTGAGCATCGTTATAACCCGTCTCATGGGCGATCATGGAAGTCTTCATATCCGTTGTACGGAGCATTTCCTTGGCCCTGCTGATCCTCAGATAGATCAGATATTCCGTAAAGGTCTGGCCGCTCTGCTGGGAAAAAACGGTAGAGAACCGGCTGTTGCTCATATTCACGGCCTTTGCCACATCCTGCAGCATAAGATTCGGATCCGAAAAGTGCTGTGTCATGTAGATCTTCGCCTCGCTGATCACGGAGGGGCTCTTCGGATCGCCGGCGGATTCTCCCATCTCCCTCACTCCGAGAATGAGCGGTGACTCTTCATTACGGTCCGTAAGCAGATGCCTTATATGCCGCGCGGTCTTAAAACTCCTCAGGATCTCTCCCGGTTTTTCCACGATCTCGCCGATGCCGGTCCGGATCCTTCCGCAGTCCGCCCGTTCCAGTTCCCTTACCAGAGAAGATGCAAAGGCGTAAGCCCTTTCTTCCGTATCCGCCGGATTATCCCCGAGGACAAGGAGTCTCGTTCCCGTGCGGCTCCCGGACGCATGCACAAGGCCCCCGCTTAAGCCGGCAAGCTGCGACACCGCCTCCTGTCCCTTCTCTACCGGTTCAAAGGCCGCATCGATCACCGCATAACAGGCCGCCGGCACCGGACAGCCCATGAGCCTGAGCTGCATCAGCGCGTTTTCCGCGTCCTCTTCCATCTCGTCTTCGGAAAAAAGCGAGCCGATCAGCTTCTCCTTAAGGAAGGTTTTGTCCGCGTTCATCCGGGAGCGGAGGCTTTCCGCATGTTCCCGGCCCTTTCGTTCCTCTTCGATCTGGGCACTTACCTTGTCCAGTACTTTTCTCAGTTCTTCGGAATAGATCGGCTTCAGAAGATATTCCTTCACCCCGAGGGCGATGCACTGCCTTGCGTATTCAAACTCATCATAGCCGCTTAAGATGATGATCCCGATCCAGGGCATTTGGGAACGGAGGGTACGGCAAAGCTCGATCCCGTCCATAAACGGCATTCTGATATCGGTGATCACGATATCCGGATTCGTATCCCGGATCATCGGAAGCGCCATCTCCCCGTCCGGCGCCTCTCCCACCAGGGTATAGGAGGTCTCCTCCCAGGGAAAGGATTCACGGATCCCTTCCCGGATCACGATCTCGTCATCAACCAGAAATACTTTCATTCTCGGATATCTCCTCTTTGGTTCTGATCGGCACCCGGAAACTTACGGTGGTGCCTTCCTCGCCGCTTTCGATCTTCAGCCCTTCGGCCTGGTTATAATACAGTCTTATCCTCAGATTCACGTTCACCATACCGAAGCCGCCTGTCCCTTCGCTGACGGTCGGCTGCCCCTTATCCATCCTCTCTTTCAGAAATTCGATCTGTTCTCCGGTCATTCCCGTTCCGGTATCCGTTACGGAAAAGCAGAGCATCCCGTCTTCGAGCTTTCCCGTCACCCGGATAAGGCCGCCGCCGCGTTTGATCTTGATCCCGTGATAGAGAGCGTTTTCCACAAGAGGCTGCAGAAGAAGCTTCAATATGTAATAATGCCCGATCTCTTCCGGGATGTCGATCTCATAGCGCATTATGTCCCGGTAGCGGGTCTGCTGGATCTTCAGATAGCCTTCGATATGCTTCCGCTCCTGACTTATGGGGATCCAGTCCGCGCCGGAGGAAAGGCTGATCCGGAAGAAATCACTGAGGGCGCTCGTAAGGCCGATCACGTCGTCCTTTTCGCCCGCCTCCGCCTTCCAGATGATGGCATCCAGTGTATTATAAAGAAAATGCGGATTGATCTGGGCCTGAAGCGTACGGAGCTCCGCCTTCCTCAGGTTTCTTTCATCCTTCCGGCTCTTCTCCATCATGTCATCCAGCCGGTCCGCCATCGTGTTTACGGAAATGGTAAGGTTCCTTAATTCCGTAACGTCGGTATCCGTGATCCTCGTATCGAGGGACCCTTCCGCAATGGCTCCGGTGGCTTCCTCCAGCCGGTCAATGGGCTTTTTTACGAAAGCCGTCGTGGACTTCATGGAACGGTTTCTCAGAAACCAGGCGATGAGCACGATCACCGCCTCGAGACCGGCGGAGATCAGGATCAGAAGCCGCAGCACCAGGCTCATGTCTGCAGTGGCGGCGATCTCTTCGGCGATGAATTCGTTCAGCATGCTGTCCACAAGCTCCGAAACGCCCCGGATCTCCTCGAGCACTTCCTCGTTCCGGACAACGGGCTCACCCGCGCTGATATTGTCGCGGATCCGGTCCATATAGTTTTCAAGGGTCTTCATGGTACGGTTCGCGACAATGAGTGACAGCCGGTTTTCCCCGCTCGTCTTTTCCGCCACTTCGTCGATGGTATCGTAAACCCCGTGGATCGCCGGATAGATCCTGCTTTCCGCTATGGTGGTCCTGCCGCTCACGATATCCCAGACGCTCTCGGGTATATCCCCGGTCACGATGGTCTTTAAGCTCGCGATGGTTTCCATCCGGGAGATGGAGCTGTGATAACGCTCACCGTAAACAAGCATCAGGACAAGACTGATGAGAATGGGGATCACAAGTATGATCACCAGATTGCGGGTCATATCATCGATCCTGCCTATGATGCTTTTTTCTTTTCTGATCCTTGGCATATTCCGAACTTTCCCCGGATCAATATCCTCTGGGGCCGATTTTTGTAAGATCCTGTTCGTCGCTGAATACTTCTTCCTTCGGATGGATGAGTCTTTCCACCTGCTCGCCCGCTTTGAGCTTCAGAGCCGTTTCCATAAGAGCGCTTCCGAGCATCGGCGTGCATTCCACTACACAGTTGATCTTTCCTTCCTTCAGCACATCGATGGCATCCTGGCCGCCGTCAATGGAAATGATAAGGATATCCTCGCCCGGGCGGTAGCCTGCCTTTTCGATCTCGGGGATCGCTCCCAGGGTCATTTCGTCATTATGGCTGAAAACGACATCAATGTCATTTCCGTACCGCTCAAGAAGATCCTGCATGCATTCGGCACCCCGGCTCTTCAGGAAGTCGCCGTTCACGCTCTCCATAACCTCCATCCTCTCATCGTCCCGGATGGTATCCATAAAGCCTGCCTGTCGCTGCTGCATCGGAGTGGAAAACTCGGTACCCGTGATCTCCACGATCCTGACATGGTCCATTCCCTCGCTGTCCGTCTTGCGGATCAGATACTCCGCGGCCTCCACTCCTTCCCGGTAGAAATCCGCGCCTATGTGACATCTGGTAAGATCTTCGTTTTCGGTACTGATATCCCTGTCTACGAGGATCACCGGGATCCCGGCGTCTTTCGCCTCGAGAAGCACGTTGTCCCAGCCTTCTTCCACGATGGGAGAAAATGCGATCACATCGACCTGGTACGCGATGAAACGCCGGATCGCGGCGATCTGGTTCTCCTGCTTCTGATTCGCGTTCTCCAGCATCAGGCTCACGCCGTACTGTTCCGCTTTTTCTTCGATATCCCTGGTATTTCCGATCCTCCATGCGCTCTCCGAGCCGAGCTGACTGAAGCCGAGCAGAAGCTCGGGCTCATCCAGCTCCTGCTTTGCACATCCGGACAGAAAAACCGCGGCAAGCAGAACACAAAGGATCCTGATCACCGCAGAATAACGGCAGACTGTTTTCGTCATATCAATTTCGTCTTTCTTTCTCAGCTTCGAAACCCTTCCGTCGGCTCTTTCTGGAACAGGATCTTCACCGTTTCAAGGACGATCTGAAGATCCAGGATCAGAGAATAGTTCATGATGTATTCGAGGTCGAGTTTCAGTTTGTCAAGGGCCGAGGTATTGTACTTCCCGTACACCTGGGCATAACCCGTAAGTCCTCCCTTCACCTTCAGCCGGTAGGAAAACTCCGGGATCGCTTCCGTATACTTTTCCACATGCTCCCATCGTTCGGGGCGGGGTCCCACCACGGACATATCACCCTTCAGGATATTGATGAACTGCGGAAGTTCGTCGATGCGGGTCCGGCGGATAAGCGCGCCGATCCTCGTGATCCTCTCATCATGATCTCTTGCCGGGTTCGGCCTTCCGTCTTTCTCGGCTTCCGGGATCATGCTGCGGAACTTGTAGATCATAAACCGCTTTCCGTCAAGAGTCACCCTCTCCTGCTTAAAGAATACTGGGCCGTGATCCTCAAGCCGGATCGCGATGGCGGTCACCAGCATGAGCGGAAAAGCGGCAAGAAGGGCAATGGAGGAAAACACGATATCAAAGATCCGCTTATTCAGTCTCTGCAGATCGGACATCCCGAGATTCCGGCACAGATAGAGAGGCGTATCAAAAAGATTCAGGTTTTCCGAGGAGCGCACGATGATGTCGGAAAGCTTCGGTGTAAAATATACTCTCTTGTTAAGATCGAAGCAGATCTTCAGGATACGGTTCTCCTCTTCATCCGGAAGATCGTTTATAAGCGCCGCATCATATTTTTCGATCTCCTTCCGGAGTTCCTCCTCATTTTCCTGATACCGGATCGTCCTTAAGATCCGGTATTTGTCGGGACGGCTCCCGACCTTTGTGCTCAGGCCGTTTGTAACCTCCCCGCTGATCTCAAGCACACTTAAGGGCGGGAAAAGCTTTTTGTAGCAGCGGACCATGGGGATAGTGAGCAGGGTCAGCAGCGCGCCCTCGGCAAGTGCCAGAAGGCTGTACTCCCTAAGCAGCAGGAATCCCAGCCGGAACTGCCCCGTCACCGCCATGGAGATTAATACATTAATAAAATTCGTCATGAAGATAGCGACGAGTTCCGCGGACAGGATATTCGTCATGCGGTTCACGCCGATCCGGTATCCTCCGAGAGCCCGGAACATCAGGAAGAGAACGGCAGTATAGAGCCCCAGGGACATCAGTATGTTGGCCCTGCCGCCAAGGTGCCCTGTCGTATTATAATCGGCGATAAGCCGCGTCCAGAGCAGCAGAAAGAGTCCCGAAGACACCGCGGTAAGGATCGTGCCGCAGACAAACCGGTAGACATACTTGCTCTGGGACGCGTTCTTTCTCTCCGCCGAAGGTATTTCCAGAAGGTCATACTGCGCGGAAAGAGGCGCCGATATGTTTTTTTCCCTGAATAACGCATCCATGGATCAGATCGCCTTTCTTAAGGCAGAAGGTCAGTTCCCCTGAACCGCCTCATTGGTCGCAACCGCCGCGTTCAGATTGTCCGCTGCCGGAACGTCCGCCTTTTCGGTATCGGCCGTCGCCGCCGCATCCGCAGCCTTTGCAGTATCCGCAACCTTTGCAGTATCCGCAACCTTTGCAGTATCCGCTTCCTTTGCAGTGTCCGCGGCCTTCGGAGCATCGGCTTCCTTTTCATCCGCCGGCGCGTTTTCGGCAGCGTCCTTTGCGAATATCGAATTCGCCAGCTCGGCAAGTTCCGCCGGAACTTCAAAGAACATCAGTTTTCCGTGCTTTGCCATGTTGAGGATCACATGATCCTTATAAACCTGAAGTACCGGAACGAGAACCCATTTTCCGTCCACAAGCTCGTAAACAACGATGCTCATATCGTCCTTTACGCCCTTTACATAGAAGTTCACGATGGCTGAATTAAAGTCTTTTCTGGTTCCACTGGTTCCTACGACCGACAAAAACTTCAGTCCGCTCATGGATTCCGCAAGCTGCTTTCCGAGGGCCACGTCCGTTTTGGTCGGCTTGGTCAGTTCGAAGCGCTCGTTCGTTTTCGTACCGTCGATAATGATTCCCCCGCCCTGGGCCGTGGGAAGCTGCTCCGGGAATCCCGGAACCTGGATCACCGCGTTATTTGCGAATTCTTCCACGGTTTTTCCTTCCGCGGCAGCGGCCTGGCTCACAGCCTGGGACGCGCTCTGTGAGGATGCCGTCCCCCTCGCGGTCGGTGAATCGGCGGCCATCGCGGAGACCTCAAGTCCGAGGATCATCGCCCCCGCAAGTATCAGTGACAGAATCTTTTTGCTTTTCATTTCCTTACTCCTTTCCAAAGTCAGATGATGTGCATTCAGTCTGTTTCCACTTCTTCGTAAAATACATCCAGTATCAGTTCGAACAAAGCCATTTTGTCCGGATAGAACTCTTCATACTTCTCCCCCATCACGGTCTTTCCCGGGATCATGCGGAAGCTTTCGCTCCCGAAGGAATAGTCCGCCACCTCGGGCGTAAGATACATCAGTTCATCCATCGTAAGATCCGTAGTCATCTCATTCCGGATCGTCTGATAGAGTTTCGCTATGATCGACGGATCCTCCTTCACGGCTTTGCGGAGTTTACCGATCAGTGCCTTCAGGTACTGCTTCTGGCGTTCGAGTCTTAAGTCCGCGGAGCCGAATTCCTCCCGGTCCCTCCACTGCACATACCGGAAAGCCTGCTTCCCCGTAAGGTGCACCGTCTCGCCCTTTTTCAGGGCTTTATCCGCTTTCGTAAGATCCTCGTTCACCGTAACATCCACGCCGCCCGCCAGATCGTTGATCACGGATACCGCGCTCATGTTGATCGCGGCATAGCGTCCGATGGGTAGATCATAAAGTACCCTCTTAACCGCTTCGACCTGATACTCGCAGCTTTTTTCAACTCCGTTTCCGAAGCCGTGCTGTACGGCGATCTGCGCCGTTCTGGTCTCCACGTACTTCCCGTTCCCGTCATAGATCTCGATGTCCGTCATCAGATTCCGGTTGATCCCGATCACGGTGGTGGCACGCTTATGCGGATCAAAGACCAGAAGAAAGAGCGCGTCGGCCTGGCCGCCGTTCGTACCTTCCTTAACCTCCTTTACCTCGCCCTTCCGGTCGATCCCCATTATAAGAAAGGTAAGGATATCTTCGTTATACGCATAGATCCTGCCGTTATGCTTGATCCAGCCTTCCTGCCAGACCGCCTGTTCCTTTTCCGTCACTTCCTCCACGGGGAGTTCCCCTGCCGCGGCAAGTTCGGGAGGAGGTCCCTGCATGCTCTCTTTCAGATGCTTTTCTCCGGAATTCCGAAGCAGGAAGAACGCACCGGCGATGCCTCCCGCGATCAGAAGGAGCAGGCTTCCGATAATGATCAGTGCCTTTTTCATATCTTACTGCACCACGATGGTCAGCGGGCAGGAGGCGGACGGATTGCCGTCCGAATCCTGCGTCTGCAGACTGACCGTATAGGTACCGGGGATGTTCACATCAAAGCTTCCGACGGAAAGATTCCGGAACAGCGTATTGTAGCTGTCTTTATCGTCCGTCATCTGCCCGATCACGTTCACCCAGGCGGGGCGTGTTCCCACAGGAACCGTGACCGTGCCGGTCTTCAGTGTGAGTACCGGGGGATCCGAGCCCGGTATCGGGGTGCTCTGTGTGGGCTGGGTCTCTCCGGAAGATACCGTCTGTGCTTCCGGCTGTATCGCAGCAGGATCAGCCGCCTGTTGTATCGCCGCAGACTGTATCGCCGCAGGATCCGGCACAGGCTGTATCATATCCGCTGCGGAAGGTATGGCTGGCTCACCCGCGGGATCCCCGGACAAAACCGCTGCAGCCTGAGCCGCCACGGGATCTGCCGCCGCGGGCGGTGCCGGTGCAGCCACGGGAGGTACCGGTGCCTCAGCCCTTACCGGCTCCTTCGTCTTTTCGGGAGAAGGTGCCGTTTCCGCGTTTTCCGCGGTGCCTTCTTCCCCGTCTTCCCCGATCTCGTCTTCAATATCTTCCGAAGGGTCGGCCGTTTCTCCCTTCACGGGTTCCGGAGCCGGTGCGGAAGCCAGCAGCTCCTCCGTTTCCTTCCGGGTCTTAAGGCCTTCCGCCGGGATCTCTCTCGATACCCGGGCCGCATTTCCTCGCCGGTCACTTACCGCATAATAAACGATCGCCTTCTCGCCGGAGGGATCCACGCTCACCTTCTCGATCACCAGACGTTTCGTCACATCCTTGTCCAGATTGTCATAGGCCGTTACTCCCGAAAGCAGTTCCGCATCCGTGATGTCCGCCCGGTAGACCGGAGATTCCCCGGGGAATTTCACCACGGGTGCCTGCATATCAAGCCGCGCGAAACCGAACCCGCATATGCCGAGCAGCAGGAGGTTCGCGACGATCATGATCCATATCGGAAATCCGTTCTTCTTTCTCATAGGCTACAAAAAGTATTTGAAATCATCTTTTCCGGTATCAAGCCGTTCCTTCTGTACGGCACCGGCCTTTCGAAGCTTCGATCCGAGTTCCTTGAGTTCGGGGTTCGAACTGCCCGAAAGCTTCATATCCACACGGGATTCCAGACCTTCCTCGCCGTATCTCCCGTAGTATTTTCCGTAGTACTTTCCGTAATAGCGTCCGTAGTTTCCGTAATAGGATTTTGCGGACATGTCCACCTTGTTGAGCACCGCCCCCAGTATCCTGCAGCCGGTCACGTCCAGCTGCTCTTTCACCCTCTGGGCAAATTTATAACTGATCGCGTTGTTCTCGATCACGAGGATCGTCCCGTCGCAGTGCTTCGCGGCTACCGCGGCATCGATCACGCTTCCGAGCGGCGGTGTGTCGATGATGACCATATCGCAGGCTTTCCGGGCCTCCGTCATAAACTCCGCAAACCGCGCGCCGCCGATGAGTTCCGACGGGTTCGGGGGTACCGGCCCCGAAAAAACAAGGAAAAGATTCTTTATGTTGGACTTGCAGATCACATCCTCGATCCTGGCCCGGCCGATCAGATAATGGGTAAGTCCCTGGCGCACCGCGCCTGTCTTATAGCGGCCGACCAGAACGGACTTGCGCATATCCGCGTCCACGATGAGCGTCCTCTGTCCCGCCTCCGCAAAAGCCTTCGCGAGGCTCATGGCGACCGAAGACTTTCCTTCGTTCGGAGTGCAGCTCGTAACAGATACCACCTTCAGGGAATCTCCGGAGAACTCAACATTCGTCCGAAGTGTCTTGTATGCCTCCTTGGTCCGGTAATCTTCTTCCTTGTCGAAATGTAAGATCACTTCCTGCATATTATCTTCCGCGCCTTCTCTTTCGTTTCTTTCCGCCGTCATCCTCAATGAGAGGGATCATCGCGAGCGTACTTAAGCCCAGATACCGTTCCACATCCTCGGAGGTCTTGATCGTATCGTCCGTAAGGTACCTGATGAGAAGGATCACACAGACAAAGAGTACGCTGATGGCGCCTCCGAGCACGGTCCAACGGAGGGAGGACGGGCCCGCCTTTTCCGTCGGCATGTTCGCGGTCTCCACCACGTTCACGGCCTCGATGTCCATAACGTTCTGAATATGGTCGCTCGCAACCTCCCGGATGCAGTTTGCGATGTTCATCGCGCTGGCGGGATCATAGTCCGTCACCGTGATCGATACGATCCGCGTATCCGCGGGAGTCGTCACGGACACCTTCTTTAACAGATCCTTGTATTCCACATCGAGGGAAAGCTTGCTGATCACTTCCTCGAGCACATAGCGGCTGTTGATGAGTTCCGCGTAATCCTTGGTCAGCTGCGTCCCGATCTGTACGTCGGAATAGGTCACCGCGGTGCTCTCGGATTTGTTTAATATATAGATCTTCGTCGTTGAATCATAATAAGGCGTCACCACAAACTTCGATAACGCGAAGCAGGCCGTCGCGACAAACAGCCCGGTAAGAATGATGATCCATGCATGGGAAAGCAGGATCCCGAACATCTCGATCAGGTCGATCTCGATCTCGTTATTGTCCGTTCTCGGTTCCAAATTGTTTCTTACTCCCCTTTACAAGGTCCGCCCTACAGATATTCGTCCCGGAGAATCCGGAACGGGTTGTAAAAAAAGATCCTCTCGGCCGTTTCCTTTCCGAAATGCCGTTCCACATATCTCCTTGCGAAATCCATCTTCGGAGCGCGCCTTTTCGCATCATGCGCATCCGTCGCGGCAAAGGAAACCAGGGATTCCGAGAGCAGCCGGAAGCAGAATTTTTTTGCCTCATGCCCGGCCTTTCCCGCAATGCTTCCCGCATTGCACTGAAGGAAGATCCCCATCCCAGCAAGTTCCTTCGCGAACTCCGGGTATTCATACAGACATTCGTACCGTTCCGCATGGGCAAGGATCGGGAGATAGCCGCTGCTAAGGAGATCATACAGGCCAGCCGCGATATATCCTTTATCCGCGGAAGGCAGGAACTCCACGAGCACATAGCGGCTTCCGGCAAGGGTAAGGATCCTGCCCGCCTCCAGATACGCGGCGGCCTCCGAAAAATAGAGGATCTCATGACCGCCGTATAGGCTTACCGGGATCTTCTCCTCCTTCAGGATATCGGTCAGTTCCCGGATTCTTCTTTCCTCCGATTCCGGTCCGACACTGTGTCTGTGCTCCTTGAAGTGCGGGGTCAGGATGATCCTTCTTATCCCGTCCTTATATGCGCACCGAAGCATCCGGAGCGAAGTCTCAAGGTCAGGCGCCCCGTCATCCACGCCGCATAAAATATGGCTGTGAATATCCGTATAGTCCATACCATAACATATGATATACTATTTATTTTCAATACGCAAGAAGATTTACATAACTTTTTGAATTCATCTGATACTTTTGCTGAAATGGTGTAAAAAAGCGGTGCGGGAGAATTTCGCCCGCACCGCAGTTTCGTTTCTTGTGGAAACCTCTTTCTTATCCGAAATAGCGCTCCAGAAGTCCCTTGAAGGCCTTTCCGTGCCTTGCCTCATCACGTGCCATCTCGTGAACGGTATCATGGATCGCGTCGAGATTCAGAGCCTTCGCGCGCTTGGCCAGATCGGTCTTTCCGGCCGTTGCACCGTTTTCGGCCTCCACACGCATCTCGAGATTCTTCTTTGTGGAGTCTGTCACGACCTCACCGAGAAGCTCGGCGAATTTCGCGGCATGCTCCGCCTCTTCATATGCAGCCTTTTCCCAGTAGAGACCGATCTCCGGATAGCCCTCGCGGAATGCCACACGCGCCATCGCAAGATACATGCCGACTTCGGAGCACTCTCCGTTGAAGTTTGCGCGAAGATCCGCAATGATATCCTCCGGAGCGCCCTTGGCTACTCCCACCACATGCTCGGAAGCCCAGGTCATTTCCCCTTCCTGTGCCGTAAACTTCTCGGCCGGAGCTCCGCATACCGGGCACTTCTCGGGAGGGTTGTCCCCTTCATGCACATAACCGCATACCTGACAAACATACTTCATAGTTTTATCTCCTTCCTTTATCCGGCTTCTGCCGGATTTTTCTCATTATACTCCATCCGGTGCCGTCAGAAAAATGAACATTTCATAAACTCAGTCCTTCAGGACCTCTTTGATGGATGTGGCAAGTCCCGCAAGTCCCTGCAGTTCGCTGGGAATAATGATCTTGGTGGCCTGTCCGTTCGCGGCATCGGAAAAAGCTTCCAGGGATTTGATCTGGAGCACCGCCTGATCCGCACCCGCTTCTTTGATCAGCCGGATCCCTTCGGCTTTCGCGCTCTGTACCTTCAGGATCGCTTCCGCTTCACCTTCCGCCTCGCGGATCATCTTTTCCTTTTCCGCCTCGGCGCGCAGGATCGCGGACTGTTTATCCGCCTCCGCCTGGAGGATCATCGCTTCCTTCTTACCTTCCGCCACGGTGACGGAAGCCTTCTTTTCACCTTCGGCGCGGGTAACGGCCTCACGCCGCTCACGCTCTGCCTTCATCTGCTTCTCCATGGCGTTCTGGATCTCGGCGGGAGGAATGATGTTCTTCAATTCCACGCGGTTGACCTTGATTCCCCAGGGGTCCGTGGCCTCATCAAGGGATGCGCGCATCTTCGTGTTGATCGTCTCACGGGATGTAAGGGTCTGATCCAGTTCCAGATCACCGATGATATTACGGAGCGTGGTCGCGGTCAGATTTTCGATGGCGCGGATCGGATTCTCGACACCGTAGGCATAGAGCTTCGGATCCGTGATCTGGAAGAATACCACCGTGTCGATCCGCATCGTAACATTATCTTTCGTGATCACGGGCTGGGGATCGAAATCCGCCACCTGCTCTTTCAGATTGATCCTGCGGGCGATCCGGTCCACGATGGGAATCTTGAAATGGAGTCCCACCGACCAGGTCGACTGATAGGCACCCAGCCGTTCAACCACATAGGCATTCGCCTGCGGAACGATCTTGATGCAGGAAACAAGGATCAGAAACGCGATCACGAGGATCACAAAAAACAGAGAGACCAAAGCACTCATAATGTACCTCCTTTTACGTTCCGGGTCAGCCCACGATCAGCTTTACTCCGGATACCTCCTTTACTTCCACAACGGCATCCTTCGGAATGACCGCACTCTCATCGGCCGACCGGGCACTCCATTCCTTGCCGTCTACCTTTACTCTTCCCTCGCCCTTCAGATTGTTGATCTCCTCGATCACGATGGCGTGTGTGCCGATCACGCTGTCCACATTCGTCCTGGTCAGGCGGTTGTTGAAATGCTTCATCGCCACCGGTCTTGTAAAGAACAGCAATACGGCGGACACGACCACAAAAAGCCCGGCGGAAAGCCATACCGGTGCGCCGAGGGCGCTTGCGATCGCCGCCACGAGAGCCCCTCCCGCGAACCAGATGGTCGTAAGTCCCATGGTCGCGAGTTCCACCCCGAGCAGTACCACAAGAAGCACGATCCATACGATCGTAACGGTCATTTGCGGATTCATACCGAACATCCTCCTTTCATACAGTACCTTTACCGCGTGATCCCGAGCGCTTCCAGATAAAGCTTCTGCTTCTCTTCCATCAGCGCCGCTTCCTCCTCCGACTCATGATCATAGCCGAGAAGATGGAGCATACTGTGCGCGACAAGAAACGCGAATTCCCTTTTCGCGGAATGTCCGTATTCCTCCGCCTGCCGGAAGATCTTTTCCGCGTTCAGAACGATCTGCCCGAGCATCACCCTTCCGGTATCCGGATCCTTCAGGAAAGGATCCCGGAAGCTTTCTCCTTCAAAATCCGCCGGCTTCTCCCATTCCGCGTTCGGAAAGGAAAGCACGTCCGTGGTCCGGTCGATGCCGCGGTAATCCCGGTTCAGTCCGCGCACCGTCTCCGGATCCGTGACAATCAGTTCGATCTCACACTCTTCCGGACAGCCCTCTTCGGAAAGCACCTTCAAGGATACTTCCCCTGCCAGGCCGGCCGCGTCAAAATCCGGCTCAAACGCGGTTTCACATTCATAATTCACCATACCATAAGTATAGCATAAAAAACCGGCGCGGAAAACCGCGCCGGAGATTTCTTAAGATTATCGGAGTCCGTTTTGAAAAGGCTTACATTCCCGCCTGAGCCGCAACTTCGGCCGCGAAATCGTCTACCTTCTTCTCGATGCCTTCGCCCACTTCGAATCTTACGATCTTCGTGATGGCAATGGAAGGATTCACGGACTTCAGGTATGCGGCAACGTTCTGCTTGCCGTCCTCAGCCTTTACATAAACCTGATCGAGCAGGCATACTTCTTTCTCATGCTTGGAGATCCGGCCGTCCACAAGTCCCTTGAAGATCTTGTCCTCAAGATAGGAAGCCTTGTTCTCAAGACCGAGCTGTGCAAGCGCTGCCTTTGCCGCCTCCGAAAGGAAGTTGAACAGGAAGTTCATATTGCTCTTCTTCTCTTCGTAGATCGCGGTATCCTCGTCGCTCCAGAGCTTGCCCGCAAGAGCCTTTTCGATAAGGGCATTGAGGATGGGCTTGGGAAGCGTCGCGGGATCATTAAGAGCGCTCTCGATCGTGATCTCGCGGATCTTTTCATGCTCGGCATCCGAGATGTCGGCATGACTGATATACTGGGGATTCATCGCCGCTACCTGCATCGCGATGTTCGTAAGGGCCTCTTTGTCGGCATCGGAGGATGCGCCCGAAGCACCTACCAGAACGCCGATCCTGCCGCCGCCGTGGAGGTAGGAAACCACCATATCCGCCTCAACAAGCTCGAATCTGCGGACGGAAAGCTTCTCGCCGATCTTGGAGGTCTTTTCAACCAGTTCATCCTTTAAGCCGGCGGTCTCGAGAAGTTTTTCAATATCTTCTCCGTCCTTGCCGCCCTTCAGGCCGGAAGCAAGGGCCTTGGCGGCAACGGATTCAACAAACTCTTGGAACACTTCGTTCTTTGCAACGAAGTCGGTCTCGGAATTCACTTCCACAACAACTGCCTTATTGCCTTCGGAAGCCACTCTCGTGATACCTTCCGCCGCGATCCTTGCCGCTTTCTTTTCCTGCTTGGCAAGGCCCATCTTCTTTAACACTTCAACCGCTTCGTCCATATTGCCGCCGGTCTCGCCAAGGGCCTTTTTGCAGTCCATCATACCGGCGCCGGTCATCTCTCTTAATTCCTTCACCATGGAAGCTGTAATATCTGCCATTTTCTTCTCCTTTATCTGAATTCTGTTTTCCGGATCCTGCTTATTCCTCGGAAGTTGCGGCTACCTCTTCGATATCCTCGGGAGCCTTCTCTTCCGCCGCTTCTGCCTGCTCTTCGATCTCAGCGTCCGTCGCAAGCGCTTCCGCGCCTTCGTTCGCCTCGATCACCGCATCCGCCATCTTGCCCGTGATGAGCTTAACCGCGCGGATCGCGTCGTCATTGCCGGGAATGATGAAATCCAGTTCCTCAGGGTCACAGTTCGTATCGCCGATCCCGATCAGGGTGATGCCGAGAGCATGCGCTTCCTGTACGCAGATCCTCTCCTTCTTCGGGTCAACAACGAAGATCGCGTCGGGGATCCTGGTCATTTCCTTGATACCGCCGAGGTTCTTCTCGAGTTTTTCCCATTCCTTGCGAAGGGCGATAACTTCCTTTTTCGGAAGGACATCGAAGGTTCCGTCTACGGACATGGTCTCGATCCTCTTTAAGCGCTCGATCCTGGAGCGGATCGTCTTGAAGTTTGTCAGCATGCCGCCGAGCCATCTTTCATTTACATAGAACATACCGCAGCGCTCCGCCTCGGTTCTGACCGCGTCCTGAGCCTGCTTCTTCGTGCCGACGAAAAGGATCGTGCCGCCCTGCTGCGCGATCTCGAATACCGCGCGATAAGCCTCGTCAACCTTTCCTACCGACTTCTGAAGATCGATGATGTGGATACCGTTACGCTCCGTAAAGATGTAGGGAGCCATTTTGGGATTCCAGCGTCTGGTCTGATGACCGAAGTGAACACCTGCTTCAAGCAGCTGCTTCATAGAAATTACACTCATTCTTTTTACCTCCATTTGGTTAATCTTCCGCAGATCCGCTGAGTGTATGGCCACCCTTCCGGGCACCGTGCCATAAGGATCTGCGTGTTTTTTGCACAGCTTATATACTATAACAGAAAAAAAGCCCCTTCGCAAGGGCTTTTTTCCGTCCGGGACCCCGGTCCTTTTTATCAGTTCTCACTCCGGGCCGTGTCCTGTTTGCGGAGCTTCACGTTTTCCATCCCCTGAACGAGTTCCGTAGCCCGCTCGATGTCCGCATCATTGATCCGGATCGTGAAAACGTTCTTCTCACGTGTCCCGAAGAGGCGGCTCAGAAACGATCTCTCCTGCCATTCCACAAAATAGGAGATCCTGTTCTTTAAAAAGATTTTCTCCAGTTTGTCCTTCGCTTCCTTACTGTATACTCTGCAAAAAGATATTTCCCTGTTTACGACTCCGCTTCCAAGTATCGGTGATGCCATATCAAAGACTCCGCTTTCTTTTCTTGATTTGAACGCGCCGGACGCGCACTGATACATTTTACACCCTGCCGGGCAGATTTCTCAATCTTTTTTTATGCTTTTTCAGTGCTTTTTCCGGGCGATCTCCCAGAGCTCCCTCTGAGTTTCGTACTGTTCGTTCAGATAATCCGCCGCCCGCATCACACCGTCCTCGCTAAAAGGTACCTTCGTCCGCTGTTTTAAAGCGTCATCCGTCGCTCCGAATGAATCCGGCTCGGGCCAGATCACCACCTCGATCTCTTCCCCGTCCTTATGAAGCATGTAACGCATTCCGTCCATGGAGCCGATATAGTCTTCTTTTTCCACATATTTAAGAACATGAAATTTATCTTTATCGATCATATTTCCTCCGATCAGGACCGCCGTATCCATCCGCCGGCGGCTGTCATAGAGTAATGATAACAGGAACGCGCCGCAAAAACAACGCCTCGTAAGGCCGCTTTTGCACTCTTTTCGAAAGTGAAAAAGGAAATCTTGACATCCCCGTATGAAACCGATATAATCTACCTTGCGCTCGAAAAAGCGTCGTTCGGGGTGTGGCTCAGGTGGTAGAGCGCTTCGTTAGGGACGAAGAGGCCGCAAGTTCAAGTCTTGTCACTCCGATTTGGTGACGAAGTCCGCAATTCCTTATGAAATAAGGGGTTGCGGGTTTTTCTTTTTCTAAGAAACGGCCATTTTGACTTGGTAGCGAGTGGTAGCAGAGAAATTTGCGGGCACCTCGAAAACGGTAATGCAAATACTCTATGCATATCAGTTATACGATTCTTCGATGCGTGGAAGAAAAACTCAAAAAGATCACCTGCCCGAACTGCGGCGCAAGTATAGAGGTAGACTTGGACGCAAAATCAGGCAGATGTGCATACTGCAATACATTCTTTTATCTCGTGCAATAAGGTTATATTGTTTACCCCACTCATAGTCCGGTCACGAGAGCGTCCCTACCTCTCGCAGAAAAACTCGATCTGCTCACCGAGGGGCCCGAAGCAGAACGCCATCCTGATCGGGTATTCCGGTTCCGACTGTATTACCTTGTCGTTGGGCTCCACGAATAATTCATAGCCGGCTTCTTTCACCTTTTCGGCGATGGAATCCACATCATCGGTAAGCAGCGCGAAGTGGCGGATCGCGCCGAGGCGATGCTCTCCGTCCGCATTCGTAAAGATCTCAATGTATCCGTTTCCGGTATCGATCATGATCCCGTCCGGCCATTCGCGGATGATCCTAAGACCCAGTACCCGGATATAGAAATCCTTTACTCTTTCGATCTCTTCTTCGGTATTGCATTTCATGGAAATATGATGAATTCCCTTGATCATGATGCTCCCTTCCCGTGACGATCCCGGTCACCCGCAGTTTTTCATCCAAGATATTTCAGTACATCCGCCTGCCGGTCCGCATGATCGAATTCGTCCAGTATCGGGCAGGGGATATGAGGTTCAAAGGCTATACCGTGGAACCATGTGCACTGAACCGGATGCATCCCCGCTTCTTTTGCGGCATAGAGTTCTTTGGAGCCGCCGTCACCGACATACAGGCACTCATCCGGCCGAAGTCCCAGCTGTTCCGTCATTCTCCGGAACATCTCCGGATCCGGTTTCATGATCCCCTGTTCATAGGATATAAGCGCCACATCGAAGTACGGAAACAGCCTGCTTTCTCTTATCATTTCTCTCTCATCCGAGAAGGTATTCGTTATCAGGCCTGTCCGGATGCCTCTTTTCTTAAGCTCCTCAAGAAGCAGGAAGGTCTCCTCCGGAATATTCGAAAACGTATCCTTCAGGCCTTCCAGTCTCTTAGCCGCGGCAAGCTTCACCTTATCTTCGGAATAAAGCCCCAGCCTTTTCAGAACGATCTCCAGTCCCTCTTCAATGGAATACTTCCCGGTACTCCTTGCATCCTCGATCGAATGCCATTCCTTTCGGAACAGAGCCGGATCGGCGCCCGCATCGGCCGCGATATCCTCCCCGAAATAAGTCCTCCCGACAAACAGGGAGACCAGAGTCTCAAACATATCAAAAATCACTGCCTTGATCATAATCGTTCGACCGGCTTTACGATTTTTCCAGCCGGAATTCCAGTGCTTCCCCGTCAATGCTGCTGTCGCAGAGCCATACATGAAACTTTCCGGGCTCGCTCTCCCACTTCCCGTCCGCAGTCCAGAAGCGAAGCATTTCCTCTTTTATCACAAAGCTTACTTCCTCTTCCTCTCCGGGGTTCAGGGAGATCCTCTTAAATCCGGCGAGCTCCCTGACAGGGCGGATGCGGCTTCCGCTCAGGTCTCTTATGTACATCTGGACCGTTGCATCCCCCGGCACTTTGCCTGTGTTCCTGACTTTTACGGAGGCCGTTATGTTTTCTTCGTATGTCATTTTCTCCGCGCTAAGTTCCGGCTTTCCGTATTCAAAGGAGGTATAGGAAAGCCCGTAGCCGAAGGGATAGAGCGCTCCGTTTTCACAGTCGAGATATCTCGAAGTGAATTCGGTCGGACCGCTTTCCGGCCTGGGGCGTCCCGTGGAATAGATGTCATAATGCAGGGGTTCCTGCCCTACGGTGTAGGGGAAGCTGACGGGCAGCCTCCCGGAAGGCGAAACCTTTCCGGTAAGGACATCCATTATGCCGTGTCCGCCTTCGGTGCCCGGAAGCCAGCATATGAGCAACGCATCGGAAAGATCCCCGACCTCCTTAAGTTCAAGGGGTCTTCCGGTAAAGATGAGCGTCACGATCCTTTTCCCCGTCTTTTTGATCTCATGCAAAAGCCTGAGCTGTACCGCAGGCAGCTTCAGGCATGTTTTGCTCGCAGCCTCTCCGGACTGGGTGCTGTCCTCTCCCAGACAGAGGATCACGGTATCCGCCCACTCCGCGGTCTTAACGGCTTCCCTGAGGAGTCTGTCGTTTTCCTCCTGCCAGTTATCCGTATGGTATTTTCCTCTTGCGGTCACGGTATCCTGATCCAGCATGGTACAGCCGTTTGAAAACCGGATATCATCCGGCTCATAAACCTCCGAAGCGCCCTCGAATACGGTTACGGTGTTTTCATCGTCACCCGAAAATGCCCAGGAACTCTGAAGCTTCTTTGTGTTGGCGTAGGGACCGATAAAGGCGTTTTTCTCTTTTCTCAAGGGCAGCGCGCCATTCCTGTTTTCAAGAAGCACCAGACTTTTGGCCACTGTTTCCCGGGCAAGTTGCCTGCTCTCTCCGGTTACCGTTGCACCTTTTTCCGCGTCGATCCCCCTGAAGGGATCTTCAAAGAGCCCCAGATCATTCTTCATGCTGAGGACGCGGTACACCGCCTCATCCAGCATCTTCTCCGAAACGGCCCCGCTTTTTACAAGTTCTTCGAGGTATGTACTGTAGCAGCCCGAGCACATATCGATATCCACGCCCGCATTCATCGCCTTAAGGGCGGCATCTTTCTTATCCTCTGCATAGCCGTGATTTACCATTTCCCCCACGGCTCCCCAGTCCGAGATCAGCACTCCCTGAAAGCCAAACTCTTCCCTCAGGATCTTTTTCATAAGAAAGGTGTTTCCGGTAGCGGGAATGCCGTTTACGGTATTAAAGGAGGTCATGACCATTGCCGGCTTTTTCTTTACGGCTTCGCCGTAAGCGCGAAGATAGTGCTCTCTCAGTGTATGCTCCGAAAGCTCCGTATTGTTGTAATCCCTTCCGCCTTCGCAGGCACCGTATGCCGCGAAGTGCTTGACGCAGGCCGCCATATGACGGGGATCCTTCAGATCACCGCCCTGATATCCCTCTACCATGGCCGATGCCATGAGGGAATTCAGATACTTATCCTCTCCGGTCGATTCCATGATCCTGCCCCACCTTGCATCCCTGCAAAGGTCCGACATGGGGGAAAAGGTGACATGAACACCGTCTTCTGCCGCTTCATATGCCTGCATGGCGGCACCCTTTTCAGCCCCTTCCGGATCAAATGCGGCCCCCTGTCCCAGCGGACACGGAAGAACCGTCTTATGCCCGTGTATCACATCAAGCATGAACATGAGGGGGATATGATGAGGATGCTCCTTCATATACCGTTCCTGGATGTTCTTAAGTCTTTGAGCGCCCCATATACCCAGAGTGCTCCCGGCAAGTCTTTTTACCTTTTCATCCGCCCGGCCTCTTTCCACGCCGGTTATCTCGGCATCCGCCTCGTATTCGGATCCCGGGATCTGCACGAGCTGCATTACCTTTTCTTCCGTTGACATATCATGAAGCAGCGCTTCCAAAGCTTTCTTATCCATTCTTTCCTCCTTTGGATAATGCCCCCCGGGGACGGGGTCAGTGGCTCATTTTCCTGCTTTCGGCCGCATATTCCGTTCATCCGGTATTATATCCGACAGACGTAAAATGTTCAATGCCGCTACCCCGTTCCTTTCCCGATTATGTTATAATTAACATATTGTCATCAAAAGCTTTCCGCGAAAGGAATCATACTATCGTAAAAGCGATCTTCGAGGTGCCCGAAACGGACCTGTCGCTTTATTCCTTCTTCCTCTCCGTCGGGGATATGGAGGTGTCCTGTTCGCATGACCGTTATTACGTAAAGCACCGGGAGATCGTTGATTCGAAGATGTTTGCCCGTGATCTCGCGATCCGGTTTGATGACCGGTGCTTTTTTGATCTTTCCGAAAAAGAGCGGGCCGGAATCCTCGAAAACGTGGGAATTGACGGGATCTGTATGATAGAAAACCCGGCGGCCTTCACCGGTGCCTGCGTCCGCGATCTTTGCAGGGTTCTTTTCTTTGAAGACAGGGCGGAAGGCGCGGTCTTTGTCTTAAAGAGGTTTGACAATGATCTGGAACTCTCCTATCTCTACAGCCTGAATCCGTTATGCACCACCGCTCTTCTGCACAGAACGGCGAAGGCCGTAATGAGCATGGATCCCGGTCCCGGTCTTGTTTTTGACACGGTTGAGCCTCAGGCGAGATCCATGGCGAGAAAGTGTTTTCCTCATAAAAAAGCCGTTCCGGTCTATAAGGCGGAGTGGTGTTGATTCCGGGCAAGGATCCTTTTTCTTCCCCATACGCAGAAATAAACAAAAAGCATCACGATGACCGCTGAAACGGCATAGCCGAAAAGATATCCCGGATTTCCCATAAAGGACGCGAAAAAAGAAAGCGGACTGCCCGGAACCGGCCGGTTCACGAAGAAATAGTTGCATCCGAAGCGCTTGTCGAAAAGATAGACGGGCGGTACCACCGCGCATAAAAAGAGGATCACCCGGTACATATGTCTGACAGAGGGCGATATCTCCTCTTCGATCAGCAAAGCGGCCGGGTACAGGATCAGAAGACCGTGCCAGATGTAACTGTAGAGGTTCATAAAGTTAAGGACCGGATAATAGACGGTCCAGTCGGCAAAGAAAAGGGCAGCGACGGATGCCGGCATGATAAGGACAAAGGCAACTTCCCCGAAAAAGTCCTTTACCGGTCTCCAGGGAAGATATTCCCGGAAACAGAAAACAAAGATCCCGATCCCGCAGACATGCAGGGGCAGATATCCGGTGCCGAACCGTCCTACGGACAGAAGGAACAGATCCTTAAAGATCTCCATGATTAGCATGATGAGCGGAACCGGCCTCCGGAGCTTCTTCCGGGTATCACCGCTCTTTTTCTTAAAGACCGCCAGCGCAAAAAGCACAAGGGCCAGCGTCACGGCCACACTGATCAGATGGGTCGCGCCGAAAAGCGGATATCCCATTCCGGGCGGTATGTCATCCTGTTGTTTCCAGAAGTATTCCATCCTGTCTCGATTCAGTTTCCGCCGGGGAACCTTAAGAATATCATCAGCATCACGACCGCGAAGCCGGCAGCGAAAGCCAGGGCTCCTTTGTCATTATCCTTCTTTGAGGCGATCTGGGGGATCTCCTCCACCGTCGTGTAGATCAGGGCACCTCCCGCCACCGCCATGATGCGGGGCAGCATATCCGGGAAAAGAACGACTGCCACCACCGTGATGATCCCGAGCAGAGGGATCGGCACCCCGGATACGATCCCCATGAAAAACGCCTTTCCCGTCCCCGATCCCGTATCTCTGATCGGCAGCGATACGCAGATCGCTTCAGGAATATTCTGGATCGCGATGGCAACCGCCAGAACAAGCGCCACCGATGTGGAGACCCAGGATGTCTTCATAAAGTGGGCGGCATAGATCGCACCCAGAGCGATCCCTTCGGGAATATGGTGTATGACCTCCGTCAGCATGATCTTGAACTCACTGGCAAGTCTGCTCTTCGGTCCCTCCGTGATGTCGGAATGAACATGGGTATGGGGAACGGCAAGATCCAGCACCACCTGCAGGATCACGCCCAGACAGAAGTACACCGTCACCGGAACGATCCCGTTCCTGTTCTCCCTGCCCAGCCCGTCGACCGCCGGTTCGATCATGCCCCATACCGCGATCGAGAGCATGATCCCCGAACCGCATCCTGCCAGTATCGCCCGAAGATCATCCGAAAGCCTCTCCTTCTTCGCATATATCACGGCGGCGCCGAGGAGCGTTCCCAAAAGCGGGATCAGCATTCCGAATATCGTTTCCGTATCGGAAAGAGTCCGCGAACTGTCCAGATATGTGATCAGCGTCCGAAATCCGATAAAGATCAGGATCGTTCCTCCCATGATCTCGGAACCCGATTTGTAGCGTGTCCCGAAAGCATGGCCGATCCGGACTCCGAGCATCGATATGAGGAACGTGACCACTCCGATCACGCAAACGGCAAAGACCACATTAAGAAGGTGCCCCGAGGGAAGAACCTTAACGGGCACCGCAACGAAGGTGATCCCGACGGCAAGCGCGTCGATGCTGGTGGCTACCGCCATCATGAACATCGTCTTTACATCAAAGCCCGGAGTCATCTCCTCATCCGGTGCCAGAGCTTCCCGGATCATGTTCCCGCCGATCAGGGAAAGGAGCAGGAACGCCACCCAGGGAGCGATCAGACTGATGAACCGTTCGAAGCCGGCCCCTGCCAGATAGCCGGCAAAGGGCATGACGGCCTGAAAGGATCCGAACCAGATCCCGCAAAGCAGATATTCCTTTTTTGTGATCTTTTCGGAAGCAAGGCCCTTGCATATGGACACGGCAAATGCGTCCATGGAAAGCCCGACAGCAAGAAGCAAAAGTTCAAAAAGGTCCATTTGGCAAACTCCTTATATACAGTCTTATATCCGGGATCCCGTCCTCACATTCAGTCCGTAACCGAGGAATCCTCCCACGATCCCGCCGATGATATGTGACAGATTGGAAACATTATCCCTGATAAGGATCCCTTCCACGATCTGCTGTCCGATAAAGAATACCGTCACCAGAATGAAGGTCAGCGGGATCTCTCCCTCCTTAAAGTCCGTGAAGGACGAAAGCAGGATGAAGGCGAACACCACGCCGCTGGCACCGCAAAGAGCCGTTGAGGGGAAGAAGACGAAATTGACGAGTCCGGTGGCAAATGCCGTGACCGTGACCGCGAAAGCAAGCGTCTTCGAGCCGTATTTCTCCTCCAGCATGGGCCCGATCAGCAGCAGATAGCTCATATTCCCGAAAAGATGCGAAAAATCCGCATGTCCGAAGATATGCGTAAATGCCCGTATCCAGGTGAGCGGCGAAAGGAGTGACGACCTGTAGTTCATGAAAAGAAGCCGTCCCGCGGCTCCGCCCGTGATGAAGTTAAGCAGCGTGGCGATAAAGCTGATCCCGACGATACCGAGTACCACGGGAGCATTCAGAGTCACTTTCAGTTTCATTTTCTTCATGCGCTTCACCTGCCTCCTCTTATGCGTCACCCGCCTCCTGTGCTATGGGCAAACTATACCCCGTTTTTCGCCGTTATGCAAGCGGGGATGCGCGGACGGCCCCTTTCTCCCATGGAATGCGGCAGATGGCGGTTGCGGTTTCTTTTTCCCCTTTATATAATGGTGGAAGAAACGGAAAACACCGGCCGCACTTTTGTTTGCAGCCCGCCCGAAAAGGAGATGCAGATTATGGGAAAAGGACCTCTTTGGCTGGAAAATGCAGTATTCTACGAAATCTATCCGCAGTCCTTTAAGGATACCGACGCCGACGGCATCGGCAACATTGACGGGATCACGGAAAAGCTCCCTTATATCAGAGAACTCGGCTGCACGGGGCTCTGGATCAATCCCTGCTTTGAATCCCCCTTCGGCGATGCCGGATACGATGTTTCCGATTACCGGAAGGTGGCGCAAAGGTACGGTACCAATGAGGATCTTTTCCGCCTCTTTGAGGAAGCACATAAGCTCGGGATCCACGTGCTCCTCGATCTCGTTCCGGGGCATACCTCCTGGAAGCATCCCTGGTTCATCGAGAGCATGAAAGCCGAAAAGAACGAATACACCGACCGCTATGTCTGGACGGACAGCATCTGGGAAGAGCCGAAAGGCTACGGAAGTCTCCGCGGGATCAGTCCCAGGAACGGCAGCTGCGCGGTAAACTTCTTTACCCATCAGCCGGCCCTGAACTACGGCTTCTATAAGCCGGAGCGCCCCTGGCAGCAGCCGGTGGACGCGGAAGGTCCCCTCGCCACCAGAGAGGCCATGAAGGATGTCATGAGGTTCTGGCTTGAGCACGGCTGCGACGGTTTTCGCGTGGATATGGCGGGATCCCTCGTCAAGAATGACGAAGACGGGAAAGGGACGATCGCGCTCTGGCAGGACATCCGCGCCTTTCTCGACCGGGAGTTTCCCGACTCTGCCCTGGTATCCGAATGGGGCGAGCCCGACAAAAGCCTTCAGGGCGGCTTCCACATGGATTTTCTGCTTCATTTCGGGCCTTCGCATTATAATGATCTCTTCCGCTGTGAGGAACCGTTTTTCAAAGGTACGGGAGACGCTTCGGAATTCGTCGCGAAATACACGGAGAACTATGAGCGCTCGGAGCGGAAAGGACTGATCTGCATTCCTTCCGGCAATCATGACATGATCCGGCTCGCGAAATACCTGAATGACGAAGAACTGCGCCTCGCCTTCGCTTTTCTCCTTTCCATGCCCGGCGCACCTTTTCTCTATTACGGAGACGAGATCGGAATGCGCTATGTGGAAAATCTCACCTCGGTGGAAGGCGGCTACGAGCGGACCGGCTCCCGCTCCCCGATGCAGTGGGATAAGAGCAGAAACGCGGGCTTTTCCGATGCCCCCTCCGAAGCACTCTATATCCCTCTCGATCCGGATCCGGAACGGCCGACGGCCGAAGGGATGATGAACGATCCCGCTTCCCTGCGGAATTATGTAAAAGATCTGATCCGGATGCGGAACGCGCACCCCGCTCTCGGAAATCTCGGGGAAATCAGTTTTGTTCTTGACGGAAGAAAGGGGCATCCTCTTGTCTACTTAAGGAGCCGCGGCGATGAGAAGATCCTGGTCGTACAAAACCCTGCTTCCTCGCCGGCCGTCATACGGTTCGACGGTACCCCCGAAAAGGAACTCTTCCGTTTCGGAGGAGATGCTTCCTTCTCGGAGGGCAGCTGTACCGTTTCCGGAAGATCGGCTCTCTTCCTTCTTCTTTCGAATCAGGTTTCGAATCAGGTTTCGAATTAGGTGTTTTGAATCGGGTTCTCTTTCAAAATGTCCGGTCAGGCTTGTTCTTTCTTTGTTTCTCCTCCCGTGCCTGTTTTCCCGCCTGATCTTTTCCGGCTTGTCTTTCCCGGCTTGTCTTTCCCGGCTTATTTTTCCCGGCTTATCTTTTCCGGCTTGTCTTTTCCGGCTTGTCTTTCCCGGCTTATCTTTCCCGGCTTATCTTTCCCGGCTTATCTTTTCCGGCTTGTCTTTTCTTGGTCGGGTCCTTCCTGTGGTCCCGACCACGGCCTTTTGGTCCGCATTTTGGGACTTCTCCCGCGATAATTTATACTTGCAAGGGGCGAACATTTGTTCTATATTGTATGTGTCGGCAGTCCGAACGTATGTTTGCTTTTCGGCCGTGTGATGCCGCGCGTTATCCGTGCGGCATCGTTTACCGGCCGCTGTATATTGTTGCAGACCGTATCGTTGCGGTCGAGGGAGGTTTTCGCTTTATGGACAGGGTCATCCTACATTCGGATATGAACTGCTTTTACGCTTCCGTGGAGATGCTCTACCACCCGGAGCTTGCGGGGCGTCCCCTGGCGGTCGGCGGGGATCCGGAGAAGCGCCACGGGATCGTGCTCACCGCCAACTACCCTGCCAAGAAAAAGGGGATCAAAGTCGGTATGGCGCTCTGGCAGGCGAAGCAGGCATGTCCGGACGTGGTCTTTGTTCCGCCGCGGATGGACCTTTATCTTCGCTTCTCGCGCCTTGCCCGCGAGCTCTATTCGGAGTATACGGATCTGCAGGAGCCCTTCGGTATAGACGAATGCTGGCTCGACGTGACCGACAGCGTTCCTCTTTTCGGTGGCGGCAGGAAGATCGCGGAGGAGATCCGCCGCAGGATCAAGCTGGAGCTCGGGCTCACCGTCTCCGTCGGTGTCAGTTGGAACAAGATCTTCGCCAAATTCGGATCGGATTTTCGCAAGCCGGATGCCGTTACGGAGATCACCCGGGAGAATTACCGCGATCTCGTCTGGAGGGCTCCGGCTGCCGACCTTCTCTATGTCGGCCGCAGCACCCGGAAAAAGCTTGCCACCCTCGGTATGCTGACCATCGGGGACGTGGCCCGTTCGGATCCGGAGCTTTTACACAGTATCTTCGGAAAGATGGGATACATCCTCTGGGTCTTCGCGAACGGGGAGGACCGGACCCCTGTCTCTCCCGAATCCTATGTGAATCCGATCAAGAGCATCGGCAACGGCACCACCTCGCCCCGGGATCTTGAAGATAACGATGATGTACGGACCGTGATCTACCTTCTTTCCGAAAGTGTCGCCTCCCGCCTTCGCGACAACCATTTTGTCGGAGATACGGTCGGCCTCTGGGTCAGGGACAACGGGCTGTACAGTTTTTGCAGACAGCAGAAGATCGGCACGCCGACCAATATCTCCGATGAGATCGCACGGCATTCGATGTGCCTTTTTGAGGAGCATTACCCCTGGACCGTCCCGATCCGGAGCATCGGAGTCCGTATGTCCGGCCTTCATCCGGATGAATACTGCTATCAGCTTGATCTTTTTTCGGATGTAAAAGCGCGTGAGAAACAGTTTAAGATCGACCTTGCGGTGGACAGTCTCCGCTCCCGCTTCGGGCATGATTCCGTACTCCGCGGGCGGATGTATTTTGACCGTGTCCTCTCCGGTCTCGACGCGAAGGCTGAGGATCATATGATCCACCCTCATTCCTATTTCGAGTCCGGCGACCGCACCGGGACCTGCCGTATTATGGAGAATCTTCAAACTTATGAGTGAACGGATCGGATATAAAGTATATGTGGATGTAGACGCCACCTTTACCTCGGACGGAGGGCTTCTCCCCCGCTCCCTTGTCTGGGAGGACGGCCGCCGCTATACGATCGACCGCATCCGGAAGATCGAGCGCTGCGCGAGCCGCCGGGCCGGCGGGGCAGGCATCATGTATACCTGCCTCGTCTCCGGCCGGGAGATCCATCTCTTTTATGAGGAGAATATGCGATGGTTTCTTGAGAGTAAACTTTAGGAACTCTTCCGGATGAGTTTCATCAGGTGCAGATAACTCAGTCCCGAAAGAACCGTCATGATGAAAATAAGGACAATGGTAAGGAGATTCTGGCTCATCTTCATTCCGAGGATCACCGCAAGCACGCAGAGTGCCATTGTTACGATCATATTCGGGAAAAGATAGATGAGCACTGCCGCTCCCTGTTTGATCACTTCCACTTCGTTCTCCCAGTCGAGCCTTATGTGCTTCAGGCCGCATACACAGCCCCAGACCGTGGAGAATACGCAAAGAACCGTTCCGCAGATAAGATATAGAACGGTATTCAGCAGGGGTGCCTTCGCGGAGATGCAGAAGCACACCGTGGCGATCGCCATCGCGGGGATGCTCAGATACAGATTAAAGAGCATCTTCCCCTGATAAAGCACCTTTTTTTCGATGGGTAGACTTTGCACGATCCAGTAGTTATCTCCTTCCAAAGAGGGGGAACAGACCGTGGTCGGAAGCATCCCGATCATAAAATAGACGATGAGCGGGATGGCCGGATACAGCATCGCGGCAGTCAGCGGTGCTCCCTGTGTCACGGTTCCGATGATCCTGTCAAATCCGAAGATGAGTACCACGATACCGAGAAGGACCGCCAGCACTTCTCCCATCCCCACATTGACCATATAGGTGGTGGAACCGAGCATCCGCTTCATTTCCTTAAACGCGACCGCGCTTCGGACACTGCGGACCTTCTGTGCCGTCATACGGTATTTTTTAGAAGCCTCATGCGACTGCATGGCGGAATTGATTCTGCGGTAGGAGTTTCCCACCAGCCGGAATACCACCGAAAAAAGCACCAGTGAGATTCCGACAAGAAGCAGCATTCCGGATATGGAACTCTTCGTGATCGAATCGGAAAACCATGCGATCGGCGGATAGCAGATGCCTGCCTGCTTCGCCGCGTTCGCAAGGGTCTCCACGGTCTCATTGAGCTGATCGTTCTTGAAGATCCCCTCAATGATATAGCGAAGCGAGAAGCAAAAGATCACAAAGGCAAACAGAAGGACTGTCTGCACGGCTTTTTTCGCCCGGAATCCGATACTGATCTTCGCAAAGAGAAATCCCACAAAAGCCGCTCCCACCATCGGAACCAGCGGCAGGATCGCTGTCAGGAGGATCCAGACCGGATATATATAGACGGGCGGTTTTTCGTAAAATCCGTATCCGGCCATCATCGCAGCCGAGATGCTCATATACCAGGGCAGACTGTTGGCATACATATAAAAGAATTTGCACGCCGCCACCGTCTTCGGCTCAAAGGGAAGCGCCATCAGCATATCATATTCGCGGAAATTGAAGAGATATCCGTTGGTCCGGAAAATGGTCCGGAAAAATGCGAGTATGCAGATGAGCAGAGCGCACATCGCCGGAATCGCGGCAGCAATGCCCATGGAGCCGCAGGCAAAGCCAAAGGAAGCCGAATAAGATATCAGCATTACATAAAGAACTCCGGCACCGATCATATTCATCAGCGCTCTCTTCTTTTTCTTTCTGTCCGTGCTGTAGCGGTAAGTATTCATGCGGCTCGTGGCGAGCAGCAGGTTTTTAAGAAGAACTCTGCTTGCGTTATTCATCTGCCACCTCCAGGAACGTCTCCTCAAGGGACTGTCCGTTGGTCAGCTCCTCCATGGTACCTGAGGCTATGATCTTTCCTTTTTTGATGATCGCGACCTTGTTGCAGAGTTTTTCCGCCACATCAAGAACGTGGGTCGAAAAGAACACTGCCGCTCCCTCGGCACAACGCTGATGCATGATTTCCTTCAGCGTGAAGGTCGCCTTCGGATCCAGTCCGACAAAGGGCTCATCCAGCACCAGAAGCTTCGGGTCATGGATCAGGGCCGATATGATCGCGAGCTTCTGCTTCATGCCGTGCGAGTAAGAAGTGATGAGGTCTCCCAGGGCCTCGGTGATCTCCAGTTCATCCGCGTATTTCCGGATCCTCTCTTCTCTTTTTGCGGCATCGATCCCGAATACATCGGCAATGAAATTCAGATACTGTATTCCGGTCAGATTGTCGTAAAGATCCGGGTTGTCCGGTATATATGCCGTGATACTCTTGCAGGCGATCGGCTCCTCTTTTACGGAATGACCGTCGATCAGGATCTCGCCTTCCGTGAAGTCAAGCACTCCTACCACCGCACGGATCGTTGTGGATTTTCCCGCACCGTTATGGCCGATGAAACCGTAGATATCTCCCGGTTCAACCGTAAGGCTCACGTTGTCGACAGCCTTCGCTCCTTCTCCGTATGCCTTGGAATAGCCCCTGATCTCAAGGATCGCACCGTTTTGCGCACTCATCTCAAACACCCTCCTTTAATGGTATTCCGGATCATCCCGAAAACCTTACTGTTTTTTTCTGCCTCTTTATAATACCCCCTGACCCGTATCGGCGCAACTTATGCCCCATGCACCGCCCGGTCATTCCGCCGCTTTCGGCCGCCGGTGTGTTTATACCGCCACGGCTGCCGTAACGATCGTTAAGATCCCTACTACGAGTATGATCGGGATCACCGCCAGCGCAAGCCCGAATATCGTCACTCCGAGCGTCGCAAGAAGAAGATATCCGGCGAAGCTGAAGACCGCTCCCATAAGCTTGCCGCAGATCTTCAGGCAGAAACCCGTGACCTTGAATAATGCAACCATCGCTATGAGCATTACTATCATTCCCATCATATTCTTGCCCTCCATATATGTTACTGATCGCTTTTCAGAATGCTTCCGCCTCTGACGGTTATATCATACAAAAAGCATCGGGCAGGATAAATGTATATATGCGCAAAATAAGAGCCTCTATTTCGCCGGCGCGCGGTGAAACGGGCTCCTGGTTTTATGTACTTCCCGACAGAGCTTTATATGCTCTTCCTGACAGGGCTGTGTGTATGATATTAGCCGATGAGTGTTCCGATGGGGGAGCCGATGGCTGTTCCGATGGGGGAGCCGATGGCTGTTCCGATGAGTGGCTCAACGACTGTTCCGATAAGTGGCTCAACGACTGTTCCGATGAGTGGCTCAACGACTGTTCCGATAAGTGTCACGGAGTTTCCGGAATATTCCGGATCTGTACCAGATAATCCTCTTCTTCACCGCTTATCATAACGATCTGGGCTTCCTTTGCGTACCGCATCCCAAGCTCCTGTATCGCGACCCTGCGGATCGATTCGATGTCTTCCGCACTGTTGATCCTGCGGATCGCATCATCATTATCCTCCCTGATGTTTTCCAGTCTGCTTTCCATAACGGAAATGGATTTTACATCGTCCTTGACCGAATTGAGAAGCTGAATATAGTAGCAGAGAACTCCTGCCGCGACGATCAGGAAAACACTGAGCGCGATCGCCGCTTTGACCAGCCCTATCCTTCGGGCACGGCGGTTTTGCCGGATCATTCGAACCTTCCGCTCTCTCCCGTACGAGGTCATCGTCTTCTCTTCCATCAAAACCGTAGCGTCCATACCTTCCTCCGATCCGGTCTTCCTGCTGCTACATTTTTCTCCGCTTTGCTGCCAGATGTCTCTCTTCCTCGAGGATCGCCCTGAGAGCATTCATTGTCCGGTCATATCTTCCGGTGATCTCCGACAGTTCCTTCTCCCTTGCCTCAAGTTCGGATCTTAGAAAAAGGATTTCGGAAGTTTCCTTTTCGTCTTCGCGTGTGTCCGGTTCCGGAGATACCATTCCTCTCTTCCTGCTTATCATCCCCGGCTCCGGAGATGTCATTCCTCTCTTCCTGCTTATCATCCCCGACTCCGGATCCACCACACCCAGGTATTTCCTTTTGGAACGGGGCTGCTTTTTCTCACGATCCCAGTAGGATACGCTCTCGTAGGCATATCGGGTCCCCGTCTTTTTGTCTGTCTGATATACAATGCAAGCCATACTGATTCCTCCTGATCTTATTATACACTATTTAGGCACTATGTCAAGCATTATAGTGCATATTAGTTTCATTTTATGCACTATCCTCGCTGCGGTTGATATGCCGGTCAAGGAGGCTTTCTTGCATGGAGTAAAGATGTCGCAGATCCTTTGAGCAGACGGAATTATCGGTGATTGTTCGCGTTATGCTTGTGATTTTTCGCGCTTTGCTTGTGATTGTCCGCTAATTGCTGGTGATTCCCGCTTTGTTTACGCTGACAAAAGATGATGCACATGTCGCAGCAAAAATGACCCTTTAACCCCGTCCCCGGGGGGCATTGAAGGCCCAAATGTGTTGTAGAATTCAAAAACTGCCTGCGGCAACACATTCCCGGGATGAGGGAAAATCCCAAATGTGTTGCAGAATTCAAAAACGCCCTGCGGCAACACATTTCCGGAATGAGGGAAAATCCCAAATGTGTTGCAGAATTCAAAAATGCCCTGCGGCAACACATTTCAAATGTGCAAAGATGGCGCCGCACGCTTGTCGCGGCAAAAATGATCCTCTAACCCCGTCCCCGGGGGTCATTGAAGGCCCAAATGTGTTGTAGACTTCAAAAACTGCCTGCGGCAACACATCCCCAAGATGAGGGAAAATTCCAAATGTGTTGCAGAATTCAAAAACGCCCTGCGG
>JAILLW010000006.1 GCA_024692955.1 Lachnospiraceae bacterium
CAAATGGTTCCACACTGCAAAGAAATCCGACCATTTTTCCGCCTTCAAATGCTGCAACACCGAAGCCGTTTCCGGATAAATGTTTCAGTATCGGAATGTCTGATATTTCCGGAAGTTCCTGTGTAAATGCTCTCTCATGATTATATACGTCAAGAGCAATTTCCGCTGCTTCCTCTGTATATTTCGGTTCGAAGTCTCGAATTATCATTTGTTTCCTTTCTGCAAATACCGATTTGTATAATCTATCATGAGCAACACAAATGTAAAAAGGGATTATTCAATTTGCAAAGCGGGCAAAAAAAGTCTCACAAGAAGTTACTCTTGCAAACAGGAAGTAAAAATCCCAATTCAGCTTGACTGCCCTCTCTGGTCAATCCCTTAAATTGCCGCCACAAATCTGTAAAACATTATATCACATATATGTAAGGCACTCGGCTTCATAAATGTAATTACAATGTGTTGACATTCGTGACTTGCTACATTATGATAATGTGTAAGGAGGCATTATCATGAATAGTACATTATCTGTAGCCACGGCACCCAAAACATCAACTTTTCAGATGCGCATTAATCCGGATATAAAGCGGGATGTTGAAGACATTTATGCCAGGGTTGGCATGACCCTCACCGATGCTATAAACATCTTTCTCCAGCAGACCCTGAATGTACAGGGATTACCGTTGGTTCCAACATCTGAGAGTCAGGCGGCGATAAGGGAGCAAACTAAGATTCTTCTTAAAATGGAACTGGAAAAAGGGCTTAAGTCTGCTGAAGAGGAAGGCTGGATTTCTGAGGAAGAGATGTGGAAGGAATTCGAGGAGAGATGAATATTCGATTTTCGCCGGAATTCCGCCGAGACTTGAGAAGACTAAAGACATACTTGAAACAGCAGGGTTTCAAGTCGGCAGACACCATCGGTAAAGATATACTGCGGAGTTGTAATGAACTTAAGAGATTTCCGGAAAAAGGAAAGTCTGTGTCGGAGCGATTTGGTATAGATATTGATATGCTGTTTCTGGTCGTTGGAAAGAATATCATTTTCTACAGGATAGAAGATGAGTTCATCGAAATCGTCAGAATGTTTGACACAAGAATGGATATCATGTTTCGTATGTTTGGAATCGAAGCGGATGGTTCTGAAGAACAAGATCGTCGGAATGATTGACAATCGGGCAACCTGCTCTTCCGGCGTCTGCTAACAACGCCTTAAGTGGGCAGGGATCAGGAAGTGCGCCAACGGAAATCTAAATGGATTCATCGTAGAAGCTATGTAATTGTTCTTTTTCTCATAGTTTGTGGTGTAACAATATATCCCCGATAGAAGTTATTCTCTTGCAAAAAAAGTCTCACAAGAAGTTACTCTTGCAAACAGGAAGTAAAAATCCCAATTCAGCCTCTCGAGACAATCGGATGCCTGAAAAATTAGCCACAAACTATAATCAAAAAACATTTAATATTTATTGGAACACATTCCTTATCCTCGCTTTCCTGTGGGTTTGAGAGCCTTGTTAATTCAGGGGTAAACAAAACAGAGAGACACTAATTGCAGGTTGCACCGGTTTGCGGCGTGGACTCCTGTCCACCGCCTCATGGAGAATGGAGTTGCCGGTTTTCGATGAAGGCGGCGTGGACTCCTGTCCACCGCCTCATGGAAGACAGGAGTCTGCGCCGCCTATTGAAAACCCGAAACCTCCTCAGCTTGCCAGATCCTTTCGCGTATAGGTAAAGTATGTCGCGGCAGCCGCAAGAAGGATGATGCACGCGGCCACGGGGAAGCTGTACCGGGGCGCGTCGATCTTTGCGAAGATCTCTGAAGCGTTAGCGTAGGAAAAGGGGCCGATGAAAAGATAATCCTTCATGGAGGGGACCACTCTTCCCAGAATGTCATAAATGTAAAGGACCAGGGATATCCCGAGGGAGAGCCCCATACGCGTCTTTGACGAGGTGGCGGATACGAGGTAGGAAAGGGAAGCCGTCTCGATGTTCATAAGGAGCATGCTCCCGAGAAAACGGGCAAGCTCCGCGGCCGGGATCTCTTCTTTCAGAAAGACAAAGCCAAGCACATAGAACACTCCGCAGATCAGGGTAAATAGAATCAGGCAGACAAGGATCGTGATCCCCTTTCCCGTGATCACCTTTCCTCTTGACACGGGAAGGGAGAAAAGGAATTCCCCGGTATGACCGTCCTCTTCCTTCGAAAGCATCGAGCAGGCAAAGAACGCGGCAAACATCACGCTTCCCAGCCCGTGAACGGTGCCCACCTCGGTGGCGAAAAACCCCGCGATAGAGGCGATGCTTAAAGTGCTCATTCCGAAGGCGTCGGAAAAGGCGCCCATTTCCGAAAAGGAATCCGCCATCTCCATTACCTCTCCTTCCATACTCGTATACATCAGGATGCAGATGAATCCCAGGCCGCCCACGGTCAGCGCCCAGATCAGCATGCTTTTCAGATTCAGTTTCATTTCCTGTTTGATGATCGCTGTCATGACTTCTCTTTTCCTCCTTCATAGAAATGCATGAACATGTCTTCAAGTGACGGGTCCGTAATACTCAGGTTCTCCAGATGCCTCTTTGACAGTTCCCCGATCAGATCATTGAGATCCCCGTTGTACATATATTCTTCCGTCCTGCCGTCCACGGTGACCTTCACGCTCTTCGCCGTGCTCCGGATCAGGTTTTCGACGGTATCCGTCTTTATCAGATGCCCTTCTCTCATGATCGCCGCCCGGTCGCAGTGCTTCCTTACTTCGGGAAGAATATGGGTGGAAAGAAGGCAGGTGGCGCCCTCTTTCACATATTCTTTGATGAGTTCGAAGAACGTGTTCTGCACAAGGGGGTCAAGCCCTCCCGTCGGCTCATCGAAGATAAAGAGTTCCGGCCGGTGCTGCATCGCGCAGACTATGGAGACCTTCTTGCGGTTTCCGAGGGATAGCTCTCTGATCTTCTTTGAAGTATCCACCTCAAGCCTTTCGCAGAGCTTTGCGGCTTCCTGCCCGCAGTCTTTTCCCCGCACATCGGCTGCATACCGGATCACCTCGGAGACTTTCATTCCCGGATAAAACAATGCCTCCGAAGGCATATATCCCACCTTTTCCAGGATCTTTTCATGATCCTTTACCGCATCCATCCCGAGGATACTTATGGAGCCCGAATCAAACCGGATGAAGCCCAGCATGGATCTTATCGTCGTGGATTTTCCCGCTCCGTTCGGGCCGATGAATCCGAAGATCTCTCCCTTTTGAACCTCAAAGGAAACGTCTTCCACACCCCGCTTTTTGCCGTACCTTTTGGTAAGATTCCGAATGCCGATCATATTTTCCATATCATTCTTCCTTCCTTTTCCTGCTTTCGAAATGCTGATATCCCATACCTTTCATAACCTGCTTTTCTCCATAATAGGGCATAAAAAAAGCGGGAACAATGGCTGTTCCCGCAAGCTGCACTTATTATCCCCTATCCTGCACTTTTTGGTGTTCCGTCTTAAAAAGCGCAAGTTCCCTGTTCAGTTCTTTATCGTCGATCCTTCGCTTGGTCCGGTAGATCAGTATGACGCAGGCATAGGTCATGACAAGGTAGGCCGCAAAGCCCAGGGTCACGAAGATATTCTTTCCGAACCAGCCGAGAAAATAGGAAAGGAGGCCGTAGATCAGCGTGCAGACCGCGACTCCCGCCGCTTCCTTTATCCCGAAGGAATCCGCCTCGTCAAAGTTCCAGAAAACATAGACCTGCAGATAGCCTATGATATAACACGAAACGATCATCTCGGCCATATGCAGGATCGCGGCATCCTTTGAGCCCGTAAGGAGGCGGTATATGCAGTAAAAGAACAGTACCGCGAAGAAATACAGGCAGGCCTTGAATTCTATGCCGATCTCTTTTGTCAGATAACGTTCCCAGAGGGATGTTTTCTTCTTGTCCATCATTCTCGTCCTCCCTTAAGGATCCTTCGGAATTCCGAAGCGTAGGTCCTTGATATCTGGATATGCTCTCCGCCTTCCATGGTCGCGTCGATCCGGTTCGAGGAAAGGCTCCGGAGCCGTTCCACCTTTTCGATGTTCAGGATCATGGATTTGCTGCAGCGAAAGAAACGGTCGTCATTCAGCCTCTGAAGGATCCCGGAAAGCGTGCCTTCGAGGCGGATCACGTCGTCCGCGGTATAGGCGAAGAGACGGTCATCCACCGACTCGATATACAGGATATCGCCGGGGATCACGGATACCGTTTCATCATCCTTTTTCCCGTAGAGTTTGTCCCTGCCGCTTCGTAGCACGTCAAGGATCATCCGGATCTTTCCGGTCTCTTCCCGGTATCTTACGATGATCTCGTCTTCTCCGGATTCAATTTTCCGAATGTCGACCTTCAAGGTTTGTTGCTTCCTCCAAAATTATAACGATGAGTGCGGCGAGGGCTCCTGTCCACCGCCTCATGGAAGACAGGGCTTCCGGTTTCTAAGCGCAACGGAAAGTTTTCGAAGACTACGGGTCGCGCTCATTCGCATCCATGCTCAATGAGCGCTCGGAAGCACATCC
>JAILLW010000080.1 GCA_024692955.1 Lachnospiraceae bacterium
GAAGATCTTTTTATCGAATATGATGTCAAAAGAGGCCTTCGCGACCTTCACGGGAAAGGTGTGCTCGCGGGGCTTACGAACATTTCGGATGTCAGGGCCAAAAAGATCGTCGACGGGGAGGAAGTGCCCTGTCACGGTGAACTTTTCTATCGCGGATACAACGTGCGGGATCTCGTAAAGGGATTTACGTCCGAAGAGCGTTTCGGCTTTGAGGAAGTGGCATATCTGCTTCTTTTTTCGGAACTTCCGAACGCGAAGGAGCTGGAAAGGTTCAGGGATCTTCTGTCTACTTATCGTAGTCTTCCCACCAGTTTTGTGCGGGACATCATCATGAAGGCTCCTTCCAAAGACATGATGAATACGCTTGCACGTTCGGTACTTACTCTTTATTCCTATGATGATCATGCGGATGATACCTCGCTGCCGAACGTTTTAAGACAGTCGTTACAGCTGATCAGCCTGTTTCCGCTCCTTTCAATCTACGGTTATCAGGCTTACAAGCATTATCATGACGGGCAGAGCCTCTTTATCCATAATTCGGAGCCGGAGTTTTCGATGGCGGAAAACATCCTGCATCTTCTCCGCCCGGACAGTAAATTTACGCCTCTTGAGGCGAAACTCCTTGATGTGGCTCTCGTCCTTCATATGGAGCACGGCGGCGGCAATAATTCGACCTTTACGACCCATGTCGTATCCAGCTCCCTGACGGATACCTACTCTGTTATCGCGGCTGCGATCGGATCACTGAAGGGCCCGCGCCACGGGGGAGCGAATCTCAAGGTCGTTCAGATGTTTGACGTGATGAAGAGGGAGATCAGAGACTGGAAAGACGAGGATGAGGTTCGGACTTATCTGCTGAAGCTCCTTAACAAAGAAGCCTTTGACCGGGCCGGGCTCATATACGGCGTGGGACACGCAATCTATTCAAAATCGGATCCCCGGGCCCTGATCTTCAAATCCTTTGTGGAAAAACTCGCGGCGGAAAAGGGGCTGGAAGACGAATACGCGCTTTATGAACTTGTGGCGGAACTTGCTCCGCAGGTCATTCAGGAAAAGCGCAAGATGTATAAAGGCGTTTCCGTGAATGTCGACTTCTATTCCGGCTTCGTGTACAGCATGCTGGATCTTCCGATGGAACTCTATACCCCGATCTTTGCCATTGCGCGGATCGCCGGCTGGTCCGCCCACAGAATGGAAGAACTGGCGAACAACGGGAAGATCATCCGTCCGGCGTATAAACCCATCATGATCGACAGAGAGTACTCGAAGATAAGGGACCGCTGAAGTTTCCGGACGGCTCCGGACCTTAAGATTTTTCTTGAATTCCGGTGCTCCGTTCGGTATAATATAAGTAACCTGAAGCATGACAGATACCTGTTATTTTTGAACCTACATTTACTTTAAACGGGATTCCCATATTCGTGCGAGAATGTCAGGCCTCCTGCCCGAAAGGGCTATATGCAGTGGAAGACAGGATCGCATGTGCGGTTGCCCACCTGGCCAAGGCTAGGAGTCAAAAGACAGGTTCTTCAGGCTTTGGGGGTTAAAATAAGCAGCATGGGCTGCTTATTTTATGCTGAAAGGGAATCATCGGACGACGGACAAAAAAGCAGTGAAGCAGAAGATCAGGGCCCTTATGGAATTCGGGCAGGAAATGAATAACAACAACATTCAGGCTTTTTCTTCTTCCGTCGCGTTTTTCTTTTTTCTGGCCGTTTTTCCGCTGCTTATGTTCATCTGCGCGCTGATCCCGTACCTCCCCTTTACGGAGGAGGAATTCGTTGCGCTGATCACAAGCTTTACGCCCGACGGCATCGACGGGACGGTTGAGTCCGTCATCAACGGTATATACGACAACACGGGAAACCTTGTTCCGATCACCGCGATCGTATCTCTCTGGACCGCGGGAATGGGGATCATGGGACTGATCCGTGGGCTGAACGGGATTCTGCAGCTTGAAGAAAAGAGAAATTACTTTGTTCTTCGCGGCACAGCCTGTGTCTACACCGTGCTTCTTCTTGCGGCTGTAGGACTTTCCATCATCCTTGTGGTTTTCGGACATACGATCTTTGATCTGATCGCGGGGCGTTTTCCGTTGCTTTCGGAGGCTCTGGGCTGGCTTAAGTTTTCGCGGAATATCATTGTCTTTTTCGTACTGGTGGTGATCCTCGATCTTGCCTACGCGTTTCTCCCGGCAAAGAGGCAGAGGCTCAGCCTGTCGCTCCCCGGCGCGGTCATAGCATCTCTCGGCTGGTGTGCCATAACCTGGTTCTATTCGATCTACATCGACGTGTTTAACGGCTTTTCCGCCTACGGCTCGCTGATGGCCATCATTTTCCTTCTGTTCTGGTTCTACGCCTGCTTCACCCTGGTCATGTTCGGAGCCTATATCAACCGGATCTATAAGCCCGTATTCAACGTCGGAGTGAATTCGGTCAGGAAATATCGCAGAAAGAAAAAGCAGGAAAAGAGTACGCGCAGGGAGTGACGTTTTACTTGACTTTGACCGTAAATGAGATGAAAATAGACAAAGAATGCATAAAGACACCTTGAAAGGGACGGAGATCATATTATGAAAGAAAGAATCGTGGAACTAAGAAAGAGATTCGAGGATCAGCTCGGAAACGTGGCGGATCCGGAAAAACTCGAGGAGCTTCGACTGTCCTTCCTGTCCAAAAAGGGACAGCTTCAGGATCTTATGAAGGAACTTTCAAAGATCCCAAACGAACAGAAGAAGGAGGCGGGACAGCTCATCAATACCTTTAAACAGGAAGTCCAGCAGCGCTTCGATGAAAAGAAGGAAGAACTTGCCGCCGCAGCGGAAAAACTCCTGATCGAGAGCACGGAAAGCTATGATGAATCCATGCCGGCAGCCTTCCCCTGCGGAAGCTATCATCCGATCACGCTGGTTCAGAGAGAACTTGAGGACATCTTTGAGTCCATGGGCTTCGACATTGAGGATTACAGCGAGATCGTATCCGATTATGACTGCTTTGAAGCCGTGAACATCCCGAAGTTCCATCCGGCAAGAGACATGCAGGACACTTATTATCTGACGAGCAAAAACCAGCTTCTGAAGTCCCATACCTCGGCGGCTCAGAATGCTATCCTGAGAAAATACGGACCGGCGCTTAAGGAAAGCGGTCGTCCGATCCGTGCGGTATTTCCCGGGAGATGCTTCCGGAACGAGGCGGTTGACGCTTCCCACGACAATACCTTCTTCCAGATGGAGGGGGTGATGGTGGATAAGGACATCTCGATTTCGAATCTGATCTATTTTATGAAGACCATGCTGTCCGAGGTTTTCGGACGCGAAGTTACGGTGCGCTTAAGGCCCGGATTCTTCCCTTTCGTGGAACCGGGATTCGAACTTGACATCAAATGCCTGAACTGCGGAGGAAAAGGCTGTCCTTCCTGCGGAAATTCCGGATGGCTTGAACTTTGTCCCTGCGGGATGATCCACCCGAACGTACTGAAGATGGGCGGGATCAATACGGATGAGGACCCCTTTGAGTATACGGGCTTTGCCTTCGGGCTCGGTCTTACGAGACTTGCGATGATGAAATACGGCGTACGGGACATCCGGGTATTCAACGACGGAGATCTCGGCGCTTTGAGTCAGTTCATATCGGCCTGACATACAGGGGATCATCCGGAAGATCCGGACGGACAGAATCTGAGAAAGAGAGGAAATAAAAATGCTGGTTTCCATGAACTGGATCAGGGATTTCGTGAATCTTGACGGTCAGGATATCGAAGAACTGATCAGCCGTTTCACACTCGGAGTGGCCGAGGTGGAGGGCATTGAACATAAAGGAGAAAACATACACGGTGTCGTAGTGGGTGAGATCATTTCCTGCGAACCGCATCCGGACTCGGATCATCTTCACGTGCTGAAGGTGGATGCCGGAAAAGAAGTCTATGATGTGGTCTGCGGAGCGCCCAATGCAAGGAGCGGGATCAAGACCGCCTTTGCCCTTCCCGGAGCCCGGGTGGGCGAGATCGAGATCCGGCAGGCGAAGCTTCGCGGCGTGATCTCGAACGGAATGTGCTGCTCGGAAAAGGAACTCGGTATTTCCGATGATCACAGCGGGATCATGGAACTTCCCGCCGACTTCGTAAACGGTACGGACTTGAAAACGATCTATCCCATCGATGATATCGTATTCGAAGTGGATAACAAGTCCCTTACCAACCGCCCTGATCTCTGGGGACATTACGGAATGGCAAGAGAGTTCGCGGCCCTGACAGGAAGAGAACTTGCGCCGCTTCCCGTTAAGGAGTGCGATTATGAGGGGACGGATGAGGTATCCATTGAGATCAGGAATCCCGAACTATGCTATCGCTATACGTCCGTAAGGGTTGAGAACGTAAAGAAGAAGGAGAGTCTTCCCGAAATGAAGATCCGCCTTTATTACTGCGGCACCCGTGCCATCAACCTGCTGGCGGATCTTACCAATTATCTGATGCTGGAGCTCGGACAGCCCATGCATGCCTTTGACGGAAAGAAGATCAGCAATATCATCGTGGATACTCCGAAGGAAGAGTTCCGCTTCAGAACGCTGGACTCCCAGGAGCGGGAGATCACGAAAGATACCCTGATGATCTTTAACGGAGAGGAGCCGGTGGCCATCGCGGGGATCATGGGAGGTCTTGATTCCGAGATCACAGAGGAAACGGATTCCCTTCTCCTTGAATCCGCGAACTTTGACGGAGTCAGCATCCGCAAGAGCGCGTCCCGTCTGGGCCTTCGTACGGACGCTTCCGCAAGATACGAAAAGACCCTGGATCCCGAGATGACGATGCAGGCGGTAAAACGGTTCCTGAAACTGCTTTCCGAGGCGGACCCCGGAGCAAGATGCACATCGAGGATCACGGATTCGTATGTAAAGAAGTATCCGGAGCTTACCGTTTCCTTCGACAAGGCATTTGTGGACCGCTATACGGGGATCGACATCACTTCGGAGCGGATCCATGATACCCTTACCGCTCTTGGATTTGAGACGAAGAGGGACGGTGATTCCTTTGTATGCAAAGTGCCTTCTTTCCGTGCCACGAAAGACATTTCCATGAAAGCGGATATCGTGGAAGAGATCACCAGGATCTACGGATATGACAATTTTAAGATCACGACGACCCATTCGCCGCTTCTTCCCGCGAAGACCACTATGAAGCGCTCTTATGACAACGCGGTGAAGGATCTTCTTGTAAAGACCTACGGAATGCATGAAGTGCATACGAGAGTATGGCAGAATGCGGATGATCTCAGAGATCTCGGGATCGTACCGGAAGACAACGTAAAACTCCTCGGCTTTTCGGATGATGTCGGTATCCTTCGAAATACCATGATGCAGACCCTTCTTCCGGTGGTTAACAAGAATAAAAACTATCAGCCGGATTTCGGAGTTTTCGAGATCGGACGTGTGGTTCACGGACTGAAAGAGGATGAGACGGCCGATGAAAGAAGAATGCTCGGGATCGTTCTCTATTCGAAACAGGTCACGGAAAAGCAGCTCTATCTGAAAGCCGTGGAGGCGGTGGATGCCATTGTATCACTGCTTAAACATTCGACGCCTTCCTACCGGAAGACGGCACCGGTTCACACCTGGCAGCATCCGAAGAATACAGCTGAGATCCTGATCGCCGGTTCGGTGATCGGGAGGATCAACACCCTTCATCCCTCGAACCTCGTGCGGATCGCGAAGAATGCCTTTGCGGTCTGCGTGGAGATCGATATGGATGCCCTGTTAGACGCGAAGGCCGGAGTGCTTTCCTTCGAAGCGCCGAGCCGCTTCCCGGGAATCGATTATGACCTCTCCCTTGTGATCCCCGAGGGGATGCGGTTTGAAGATATTCAGGAATGCTGGATGGGGAAGGAGATCGCGGATCTGAGGAAGGTTTCCGTGATCGACATCTATGATGCGGGTCTTGTGAAATCCGTAACCGTACGCTTCGCATTCGGTTCGGACGAAAGAAGCCTTACCGGCGAGGAGGTTCAGGGACATATTGACGCGATCATTGACCGGCTTAAGGCGCGCAGAGTCGAACTGAAGGCTTAAAGCCGGAATAAGAAAAGAGGAGAAAACAGATGGAAACAAAGAATGCATGGGAAAAGTATACTGCGGCGGAGCTTAAGAAAGTGGATGCCTTTGCAAAAGGCTATATCGATTTCCTGAATAACGGAAAGACAGAGCGTGAATGCGTGGACGAGATCGTGAACGGAATCGAAAGCAAAGGCTTTATCGAGCTTGACAGGGCCATCCGTTCCGGGAAAAAACTGAAGGCAGGCGACAAGGTATATGCTTCATGGATGAATAAATCCGTCGCGATGTTCATCATCGGGAAAGAGCCGCTTGCGGACGGGATGAACATTCTCGGAGCCCACATCGATTCCCCGAGGCTTGATGTGAAGCAGAACCCGCTCTACGAGGATTCCGAACTCGTATATCTGGATACGCATTACTACGGCGGCGTGAAGAAATATCAGTGGGTAACGATCCCCCTTGCTCTCCACGGCGTGATCGTGAAGAAAGACGGATCGACCATAGAAGTCAATGTCGGTGAGGATGAGGATGATCCCGTATTCTTTATCTCGGATCTTCTGATCCATCTTTCCCAGGAGCAGCTTGAAAAGAAAGCCTCCAAGGTGATCGAGGGTGAAGCGCTCGACATCATCATCGGCAACAAGCCCATAAGCTTCAGCGACAAGGCATTCAAAAAGACCGGAAAAGCGGCCGAAGACGGGAAAAAGGAAGAATCCAAGGATAAGGTAAAGAACCATATTCTTGAGATCCTTAAGAATACCTATGATTTCGAGGAAGAGGATTTTCTGTCCGCAGAGATCGAAGTGGTTCCCGCCGGAAAGGCCAGGGAAGCCGGATTTGACCGCTCCATGATCCTTGCCTACGGACAGGATGACCGCTCTTGCGCATATCCTTCCATGATGGCGATGCTGGATCTGAAGACGATCCCCGCAAGAACCGCATGCTGTCTGCTTGTGGACAAGGAGGAGATCGGCTCCGTGGGAGCTACGGGAATGCAGTCGAGATTCTTTGAAAATACCGTAGCGGAAGTGATGGAGCTCTGCGGCGGCTATTCGGAACTGAACCTGAGAAGATGCCTCGCATCCTCGGCCATGCTCTCATCGGATGTGAGCGCGGCTTTCGATCCGACCTACGCCTCCTCTTTCGAAAAGAAGAATACTGCTTATCTCGGGCACGGGATGGTATTTAACAAATTCACCGGATCCCGCGGAAAATCCGGATCCAATGACGCGAATGCTGAATATATCGCACACATCAGGGAGATCTATGAAAAGGACAAGATCAGCTTCCAGACCTGTGAACTGGGGAAGGTCGATCTCGGAGGCGGCGGAACCATTGCCTATATCCTTGCGCTCTACGGGATGAACGTGATCGATGCCGGCGTACCGGTGCTTAATATGCATGCCCCCTGGGAGGCAATCTCCAAGGCGGATATTTATGAAGCCTACCGCGGGTATATTTCCTTCCTTAACCGCTGCACCATCCGGGAAAAGAGTGTTCACTGAATGAAGACAAGCGACTTTTATTACGATCTGCCCGGGGAGCTGATCGCACAGGATCCGCTTGCGGACCGAAGCGCGTCAAGGCTCCTCGTGCTGGACCGGAAGAGCGGCGAATTCAGGCATGAGACCTTCCGGAACATTCTTCGCTATCTGAAACGGGGCGACTGCCTTGTGCTTAATGATACGAAGGTGATCCCGGCCAGGCTTCTCGGCAGAAAAAAAGACACGGGAGCAGCGATAGAACTGCTCCTTTTAAAACGCCTCGGCGAAACGGACTGGGAGTGCATCGTGCGCCCCGGGAAAAAGCTGCGGGTCGGGGCGGAAGCGGAATTCGGAGACGGGGAACTTACCGCAAAGGTGATATCCGTAGATCCTTCCGGAAACAGGATCGTCCGGTTTTCCTTCCGGGGGATCTTTGAAGAAGTCCTCGACCGGCTCGGACAGATGCCGCTTCCTCCTTACATCACGCATGAGCTGAAAGACCGTAACCGCTACCAGACCGTATATGCGAAATTTGAGGGTTCCGCTGCAGCACCTACGGCAGGACTGCATTTTACGAAGGAACTTCTGAATGAGATCGGGGATCTCGGAATCTCACTTGCCTATGTGACGCTTCATGTAGGGCTCGGGACATTCCGCCCGGTCAAGGCGGAGGATATCAGGGATCATGTGATGCATGAAGAGCATTACATGATAAGCGGGGAAGCAGCTGCAATCGTCAATGAAACGAAGAAAAACGGCGGGAGGGTGATCTGCGTGGGAACCACCTCGGTAAGGACCATCGAATCCGCTGCGGAAAAGCTTCCCGAGCAGGGCGGCGATAAGCCTTCCTACGGCCTTCGGGCCTGTTCCGGCGATACGGGGATCTTTATCTATCCGGGTTATGAGTTTAAACTTACGGACGGGATCATCACCAATTTTCATCTGCCGGAAAGCACCCTGATCATGCTGGTTTCCGCCTTCGCGGGCAGGGAGCATGTCCTTGAGGCTTACAGGGAAGCGGTCCGTGAAAAGTACCGGTTCTTCAGTTTCGGAGATGCCATGTTCCTGACGGACGGCATACCTTCCGACAAAAATGCTTAAATTTTCATAAAACGGGTGACTTTTCGGCCGTTTTATGTATAATAGATATTTGGTAATCATAATCTGAATGTCCGCGGTCGCGGGCAGTCATCAATAGAAAAAGAAAAGCGAGGTAAAGAAATGGCAAAAGTAGATTTAACCAAGTACGGCATCACGGATGTCACCGAGATCGTCTACAATCCCTCCTATGAGCTTCTCTATGATGAGGAGATGAAGAAGGATCTTACGGGATTTGACAAGGGTGTTGAAACGGAACTCAATGCGGTCAATGTTATGACGGGTATCTACACCGGACGTTCCCCTAAAGACAAGTACATCGTTATGGATGAGAACTCCAAGGATACCGTATGGTGGACAACGGACGAGTACAAGAACGACAACCATCCCATGAGTGAGGAGACCTGGGCTTCCGTGAAGAAGCTTGCTCAGAAGCAGCTTTCCGGCAAGAGGCTTTTCGTTGTGGATGCTTTCTGCGGCGCGAACAAGGACACCCGTATGGCGATCCGCTTTATCATGGAAGTTGCATGGCAGGCACATTTCGTTCGCAATATGTTCATCCAGCCTACGAAGGAAGAGGAAGAGAACTTCGAACCCAACTTCGTGATCTATACCGCTTCCAAGGCCAAGGTTGACAATTATAAAGAGCTGGGCCTCAATTCCGAGACCTGTGTGGCATTCAATATCACGAGCCGCGAGCAGGTTATCCTGAACACCTGGTACGGCGGTGAGATGAAGAAGGGTATGTTCTCGATGATGAACTACTATCTGCCTCTGCAGGGCATCGCTTCCATGCACTGCTCCGCAAATACGGATATGAAGGGTGAGAACACCGCCATCTTCTTCGGACTTTCCGGAACGGGAAAGACCACCCTTTCCACCGATCCCAAGCGTCTTCTTATCGGCGACGACGAGCACGGCTGGGACGACAACGGCGTATTCAACTTTGAGGGCGGCTGCTACGCAAAGGTTATCAACCTCGATAAGGATTCCGAACCCGACATCTATAACGCGATCAAGCGTGACGCTCTTCTTGAGAACGTAACCGTTGACGAAAACGGAAAGATCGATTTCGCGGACAAGTCCGTTACGGAGAATACCCGTGTATCCTATCCCATCGATCATATCAAGAACATTGTAAAGAACGTACGCCCGACCTCTTCCGGTCCCGCGGCCGACAATGTTATCTTCCTTTCGGCGGATGCATTCGGCGTTCTTCCTCCGGTATCGATCCTGACTCCGGAACAGACCCAGTATTATTTCCTTTCCGGTTTCACGGCGAAGCTTGCAGGTACCGAGCGCGGTATCACCGAGCCGACCCCTACCTTCTCCGCATGCTTCGGCCAGGCGTTCCTGGAGCTTCATCCCACGAAGTACGGCGAGGAGCTGGTTAAGAAGATGCAGAAGTCCGGTGCGAAGGCTTACCTTGTAAATACCGGATGGAACGGAACCGGCAAGCGTATCTCCATCAAGGATACCCGCGGTATCATCGATGCGATCCTGAACGGCGACGTGCTGAAGGCACCCACCAAGAAGATCCCGATCTTTGATTTCGAAGTTCCCACCGAGCTTCCCGGTGTTGATCCCGCGATCCTCGATCCCCGCGATACCTACGCGGATGCGAGCGAGTGGGAGACCAAGGCAAAGGATCTGGCTGACCGTTTCGTCAAGAACTTCAAGAAGTATGAAGGAAATGACGCAGGCAAGGCACTCGTTGCGGCAGGCCCCAAGGCTTAAACGGTTCATAAAAAATGATTTCAGGGGGATGGGCCTTCGGCTCGTCCCCTGTTTGTAAAAGGAGACTTTTTATGGGAGTGATCGTACCGGCAATCAGCGGAGTGCTTGTCATAGGCGTGATCATCATCACATTGTTTCTCGGAGGCTGTCGCTTCAATCCGAAGAATAATTTTAATCAGAATGTTTACGGCCCTCCCGTAGATGAGGAGTTTGATGCGTCCGACAATATGGAGACCATTATTTACGGCCCGCCCGACTGGGAGGATGATTATGATCCTTCGGAAAATCAGATCGAGGACATCTACGGACCTCCCGAAATGCTCGATCCATCTTCCGGGGAAGAGGAAGTCATCCCGGAGGAAGAGGAGGAAGAGGAATTTGATCCCGGCGCGAATATGGAGGTGCTGATCTACGGCCCACCCGAGATGTTCGAGGAAGAAGATGAAGGGAATTAACTCGGGCCTTGATACAGCCGTAAAACACCGTCACATGGATATGCTGGCGGACTATCGGGAGAATACGTTAAGGAAGCACCCGGAACTCCGCTCGCTCTTTTTTGAACTGACTCCGAGGTGCAATTTACGATGCAGACACTGCGGCTCGCGCTGCGGAGAAGAGGGCGGCATCGGAGGAAATCCGGATTCTTCCGAACTCTCCGTATCCGAATACCGAAGGATCCTCGATGAGGTAAAGGAGGATTTTGACATATCCGGAATGCGCCTTTGCGTAACCGGCGGAGAGCCGCTTTTATATCCGGGCTTCTTTGAGGTGATGGATTATGCGAACCGGCTCGGATACCGGTGGGGGATGACCTCGAACGGTACACTGATCGATGCGGAATGTGCCCGAAAGCTTCGAAGATGCGGTATGCGCACGATCTCGGTGAGCCTGGACGGTCTGAAAGAGGACCATGACTGGTTCCGCCAGTGCCCCGGGTCTTATGACAGAGCTGTCCGGGGGATCGGGAATCTGCTTTCGACGGGGGGCTTTTCCCATATTCAGATCACCACGGTCGTCTATCACAGAAATATCGGCACCCTGCCGCGGATGTATGAGGAGTTCCGGAAGCTTGGCGTCCGCTCCTGGAGGGTGATCAATATCGAACCCATCGGCCGGGCCAAGGACGATCCGGAGCTTCTGCTTAACAAAGAGGAGTTAAGGACTCTGATCGGTTTTATCCGTGACCGCAGGTTTTCTTCCGGGATGGAGGTCATCTACGGCTGCTCACACTATCTCGGAGATGAATATGAGCGTGAGGTGAGAAAATGGTACTTCCTCTGCAATGCGGGTGTCTACACGGCTTCCGTGGACGCGGCGGGAAACCTTCTTGCCTGCCTCGATATCCCGAGGATCCCGGAACTCATCCAGGGAAACATTCGAAACGACCGGATCCGGGATGTCTGGGAGAACCGTTATGAGGTTTTCCGGACGGATTACCGGAAAAAGGGAAAATGCGCGGACTGCCCGCATTATCCGCACTGTGCGGGAGATTCGTTTCACACCTGGGATTTCGAAAAGAACGAACCCGGACTCTGTATGAAGGGGATCCTTTTCCCGGACGGGGAAAAATGAATTTAATAACAGATGATTTCCCTTTTGCAAGTTGTTTTTTGAGGGTACATCTACTATAATATCTATATCACTCTTAAGGAGGTATATGCCAATGGTGCAGTTAGTGATCGGCGAGAAGGGAAAGGGCAAGACCAAGGTGCTCCTTGACCGGGCCAATGAAGAGATTCAGAACGCAAAAGGAAACGTTGTATTTCTCGACAAGAGCTCCAAGCATATGTACGAACTGAACAACCGGGTGAGACTTATCGATGTCTCCGGTTTTGATATCAGTAATTCCGATCGGTTCCTCGGTTTCATCAACGGGATCATTTCACAGGACCATGATCTGGAACAGATGTATTTCGATAATTTCCTCAGCATTGCCGCCTGCAATGACAACTTCGAGGAAGTCATTGAAGAGATCGAAAAGATCAGCAGCCGCACAAACGTAAGCTTTATCATTTCCATGTCGAAAACGGAGACCGAACTTTCCGATACCTTAAGAGAGCGCGTTATCGTAGCGCTTTAAAAGGCTATGGCACAGAAAGAAAATAAGATCGTTAATTTCACGAGATCACGGGGCATGAATCTGGGCGTCGTGATCTTCCTTGTAATACTGCTTTATATCATCATCGCCATCGCGAATTTTTTCTCGCAGAAGCATATCGAATCATATCAGGTGAAGATGGGGGCGCTGTCCTCCAATAATATCTACAAAGGTGTGGCCCTTCGGGAGGAGACGGTGGTCAACGCCTCCGAGTCCGGATACGTGAATTATTTCGCGCGGGAAGGAGAGCGGGTCGGCGTCGGAAACATGGTATATACTCTTGACGAATCCGGCAAGGTCGCATCGTATCTGAACGGTGAACAGAAGGGCCTGGAACTGAAGGCACAGGACCTTACCGAACTGAAGACGGACATCCTTTCCTTCGTAAATACCTTCAGTGAAAGAGATTTCTCCTCCGTATACGATTTCAAGTACAACGTGGAGGGAACCGTACTCAAGCTTTCGAACGCGAATATCCTTGCCGATATCGACCGGATCAACGCCTCCGGCGTATCGAGCCTTGTAAAATTCAACTATTCGCCTCTTTCCGGGTATGTGATCTATTCGGTGGACGGATATGAAGATCTTACCCTTGAGGATATGACGGACGAGCTTATGCAGTATAAGGACTATACGAAAGATCAGCTGATAAGCAACGATCTTGTGGGTGCCGGAGAGCCTGTCTACAAACTGGCGACAGACGAGGACTGGTCCATTGTCATTGAGACGGATGCCCAGAAGGCGGAAGAGCTCCTTGCCGAGGATTACATTCAGGTCAAGTTCCTTAAGAATCAGGACCGTTCCTGGGGAAAAGTCGGAACCTATACGAATGCGGACGGACAGACCTTCGTATCCTTTACGTTCAATAATTCCATGCTTGCGTTCTGCACGGACCGTTTCGTCGACATCGAGCTGATCCTTCAGGAGGATAACGGACTGAAGGTTCCGAACTCCTCCATTGTGGAAAAGGAATTCTTCATCATACCGAAGGAATATCTGACAAAAGGCGGAAATTCCAGCAAGAACGGTGTTTTCCGTGAATTCTATCTTGAGGACGGAACAAGATCTTCGGAATTCATCGAAACCAATATCTATAATGAAACGGATACTGAGTACTATGTAGACGATATGATGCTCCGTATGGGAGATACGCTTGTGCTTCCCGATTCGGAGGCCCGGCTTACCCTGTCAAAGAAGGGGAGTCTGATCGGTGTCTACAACATCAACAAAGGCTATGCGGATTTCAAACAGATCAACATCCTCTACCAGAATGAAGAGTATTCGATCATCAAACCGAACTCTGTATACGGCCTGAGCGCCTATGACTATATCGTGCTTGATGCAACATCCGTGAATGAAGACGAAATGATATTCGAATAAAGGAACCTTCCGCAATCAGGCGAAGGAACGGATTTGAAAGGAAATGAACATGGTCGGCGAGAATTATCTCAATGTGAAAAGAAAGATCGATGCGGTGAAAAGTGACCGGAAATGTCCGGAAGGCGTCACGCTGATCGCGGTATCGAAAACGAAGCCCGTACCGCTTCTCATGGAGGCTTACGAAGCCGGCGCCAGGGATTTCGGTGAAAACAAGGTGCAGGAGATCCTCGCGAAATACGATGAGATGCCGAAGGATGTGCGCTGGCATATGATCGGGCATCTGCAGACGAACAAGGTCCGTCAGGTCATCGACAAAGTCGTGATGATCCATTCGGTGGATTCCCTTCATCTGGCGAAGGAGATCTCGAAGGAAGCCGTGAAAAAAGGGATCGTGATGCCGGTCCTTATCGAAGTGAATGTTGCGGGGGAGGAAAGCAAATTCGGCGTATCCGCCGCAGATACCGCGGATCTTATAAAAGAGGCGGCCGGACTTCCCGGCATATCGGTCCGGGGCCTTATGACGATAGCACCATATGTTGAGGATCCCGAGGAAAACCGTCAATATTTTGTGGAATTGAGACAATTAGCAGTTGACATTAAGTCGAAAAACATTGATAATGTTTCTATGGATTTTCTGTCCATGGGTATGACCGGAGATTATGAAACGGCTGTTTCCGAGGGGGCGACCCACGTAAGGGTAGGCACCGGGATCTTCGGAGAGCGTGATTATCATTTGGTTCAGGAGTAAATGCAATGGGTGCGATTGACAAATTTCTTGACTTTATGCGAATCGGGGATGATGCGGATTATCCCGGCGATGAAGAGGACTTTGAGTCCGCTGTCGAAAAGAAGCCGGCAATCCTCGGCAGGGATGAGAGCGATCCCGAAGAAAGGATGGCTAAGAAGCCCGCAGTAAACAAGATCTCGCAGATCCCAAGAACACCGAAAAGAGGGCAGACTTCCGGAATGGAAGTAGTCAGACTGAAGCCGGAATCCGTTGAAGACGGAAGAAAGATCTCGGATCTCCTGTCCGAAAACAAGGTCGTTTTTCTTGACCTTGAAGGGATCGATATGAATCTTGCGCAGCGCATCGTAGATTTTACTTCCGGAGCGACTTATGCCATCGACGGAACGCTTCAGAGGATGTCACGATATACCTTTGTGATCGCGCCGCCCGTTGTGGCGGTCTCGGGGGATTTCCAGGAGGCCCTGATCGGCGGCGACTCAAGCGTGACTTTTTAACTATACCGGGTATTTTGAAAGTGCCGGTCATATCGGCACTTTTCTTTTGATCTGAGGTGAACTATGAAGCGGCTGACGGTAAACTTTGATGAACGGCCCTGCTATGACATCGTGATCGACCGTGACTTTGCGGCGCTGAAGGATTCTTTCGATTTTCGGGGCCACCGGGTCATGATCGTGACGGATGAGAATGTAAAAAAGGCGGTACTTCCGCTCCTTCTTTCCGAACTTCCCTTTGAGACCGAAGTGTTTTCATTTGCTCCCGGTGAAGGAAGCAAGAATCTTGATACGGTGAAGGAACTTTACCGGGTGCTGATCGAAAAGCATTTTACCCGTTCGGATGTGATACTTGCCCTTGGCGGCGGCGTGACGGGCGATCTTGCGGCTTTTGCCGCTTCAACCTATCTTCGCGGGATCAGCTGCGTGCAGGTTCCGACTTCCCTGCTTTCCATGGTGGATTCGAGCATCGGCGGCAAGACCGGCGTGGATTTTGATGAATATAAAAATATGATCGGCGCCTTCTATATGCCGAAGCTTGTCTACATCAATACCTCCGTGCTGGATACGCTTCCGGACAGAGAATATTTCAACGGCTTCGCGGAGGTGATGAAGCACGGCCTTATAAAAAGCGAGAGCTTTTACCGCTTCCTGCTGGACAATATGTATGAGATCTGTGAAAAGGACCCCGGGATCCTTTCGGAAATGATCGAACAGAGCCTTATGATCAAGAAAGAGGTGGTCGAACAGGATCCTCTCGAGCAGGGGGAGAGGATGCTGCTGAATTTCGGTCATACCATCGGACATGCCATCGAGCGGTTCAAAGGCTTTGAACTCCTTCACGGGGAATGCGTCGCGCTCGGAGCCGTGGCGGCAGCACATATCTCATATCAGAAAGGGCTTCTTTCGATGGATGAGTTTTATGAGATCCGGGATATGTTCGTACCTTTCTGCCTGCCGATCTCAACGGAATTTCTGGATTATGAAAAGATCCTTGAGAATGTGCGCTCCGACAAGAAAATGGACGGGAAAACCCTGAGATTTGTACTTTTAAAGAGAGTCGGAAAGGCCGTGATCAGCACGGATGTGACGGATGAGGAGATCAGAAAAGCCCTCGATGAGATCAATTTTGACGAAAAATGGGAAGACTGAGCGGAGGATGTACGGATGCTGAAAGAAAAGAAAAAGCTCTATATTCTGGATATCCTGCTGCTCCTTGTACTGGTCTTTCTTGACCAGGCGGCCAAGTATGCCGCTGTCCGCTATCTGAAGGACAAAACGGCCATCGTACTCATCGACGGCGTACTCGAGCTTAATTATCTGGAAAACAAAGGTGCCGCGTTCGGCATGCTTCAGAACCAGAAATTCTTTTTTATCTTTGTGGCGGTGATATTCCTGGGAGTGATGTGCTTCGTACTCTATCGTACGCCCGCGGACCGGAAATATACCAAGCTTCATATCCTTCTGATCTTTATCAGTGCCGGGGCCATCGGAAATATGATCGACAGGCTGAGACTTGATTATGTTGTGGATTTCATTTATTTTTCGCTGATCAATTTCCCGATCTTCAACGTTGCGGATGTCTATGTGACCGTATCGACATTTATCCTTGTGTTCCTGATCCTTTTCGTATTCAGGGATAATGATTTCTATTTCCTGAGTTTCAAGGAACAGCGTTACCGGGAGATGCGCTGATGGAAAAACTGGTATTTCAGGTGTCCGAAGAGACGGAAGGAGAACGGCTGGATAAGTATCTGGCCGCTTTTGTTGAAGGCTTTTCAAGATCCTATCTTCAGAAGCTTATCGCCGACGGAAGGCTCGTCATCAACCGGAAGGGCTGTACGAAAAGCTCCGTTACGGTAAAGAGCGGGGATGAGATCGTGCTTGAAGTTCCCGAAAACGTGATCCCGAAGATCCTTCCGGAGAACATTCCGCTGGATATCCTGTATGAAGATGAGGATGTGATCGTGGTGAACAAGCCGAAGGGAATGGTGGTCCATCCCGCGGCCGGACACTATGAAGGCACTCTGGTAAATGCGCTCCTTTATCACTGCGGCGACTCTTTATCCGGGATAAACGGCGTGCTGCGGCCGGGGATCGTCCACAGGATCGACAAGGATACCACCGGATCCGTTATCGCCTGCAAGAATGATATGGCGCACAGGTTTATCGCGGATGAACTGAAGGAACACCGTCTGATACGAAAATATGAATGCATTGTCCACGGGGTGTTCAAAGAAGAAGAGGGGACTGTCAGCACTCTGATCGGACGGGATCCGAAAAACCGCCTGAAGATGGCGGTGATTCCTTCCGGCGGAAAGGATGCCGTCACCCACTACAGGGTACTCAGGACCTTTCGGGAATACTCCCATGTTGAATGCGTCCTCGAGACCGGGAGAACGCATCAGATAAGGGTTCATATGGCGCATATCGGCCATCCGATCCTTGGGGATCCGCTCTATTGCGGACTGAAAAGCAGATACCATACCGAGGGGCAGTGCCTTCACGCCGGGATCCTGGGATTTCCCCGGCCAAAGGACAAGAAGATGATCATGACGAAAGCGCCGCTTCCCGACTATTTTTCACATCTTCTTTCGATCCTGCCCTGAAAGCCCGAAAAGGGCATAAAAAAGCGGTTTGCGGGGGATTTCGAAGTTTGACAAACCACCCCCTTTCCGATACAATATTAGCAGTGTGTAACGGGGGATACTTATGAGTAACAACGAACAGGAAAACAGGATATCACAGGCGATCGTGAGCAGGCTTCCGCGCTATCTTCGTTATCTTACGGAGCTTGAGACAGACGGTGTTGAGAGGATCTCTTCCAGGGAACTTTCGTCGATCATGAGGGTGACCGCTTCCCAGCTCCGTCAGGATCTCAATAATTTCGGCGGATTCGGACAGCAGGGCTATGGCTATAATGTCAGTTATTTAAGAGACGAGATCGCGAAACTCCTCGGAATGAATGATGAACATTTTCTTGTGATCATCGGAGGGGGAAGGTTCGGAAAGATCCTTGCGAAGAACATGAATTTCAATAACAGCGGATTTGTTCTTAAAGGGATCTTCGATAATGATGAGGCAGTCATAGGAACCGATATCGACGGTCATATCGTTATGTCGATGGATAAACTTTCCGACTTTGTCCGTGAAAACCGGATAGAGATCGCTGTCCTTACCATTCCGAAGGAAAGCGCGAAAGCGGTTGCGAACGGGCTTTGCAGGACGGGGATAAGCGGCATCTGGAATTTTTCCCATACAGATCTCGACATGCCGGATAATATCCAGGTGGAAAACGTACATCTTTCCGATTCGCTGATGAGACTCAGCTACCGGATCAACGAGTACAGAAAGAATCATGCCGGATAAGGGAAAACAGTTTGAAAACGCACTGAACGGGAAAAAGATCGCGGTACTTACGATAGACAAGAAGTACCTTGATCTTGTTGCGGCTGTCGGCGGAAACGATCATATGAAATCCCTTGAGACGGATCTGAACGACCTTTTGAAGGAACAGGGGAAGGCGACGAACGAGGTCCGTGACATCAAGAAGCTGAAAGCGAAACTGATGCAGGAGATCGTGGAAAACGCGGACAGTGATGCGGATGAGAATTCCAAAAACAAGAAAGCCGAGGAAAACACAAGGCTGATCAGGGAATGCAATGAAAAGATCGAGGCCAATGAAGACAGGCTTCTTGATATTCCGAAGGAGATCGACAGTGTCAATAGAGAGCTGATGATCGAACTTATGGAAAACTGCTACAACGTTATGAAAGCGAACGAGGCGGATATCGAGGAAACGGCGAAATGGATCACTCAGATCCGGATCGAACTCAAAAAGCGTCTTGTAAAGAAGCAGGATATGGAAACGAAGAATCAGAAGATCTACTCCTATATGCATGATATCTTCGGGGCCGAGGTCATAGAGATATTTGATATGAAATACAAGGAACAGGGAAAACAGGGATGAACTCCGAAGAATATAAAAGGGTCTGTGCGCGGATCAGCCTTGACGCGATCAGATCGAATTACGAAGGAATCAAACAGATCATCCGGGACAACACAAAGATCATGGCCGTTCTGAAGACCGACGGATACGGACATGGAGCCGTGCCGATCGCGCGTGAACTCGAACCGGATGAAAAACTTTACGGATTCGCTCTTGCCACGGCGGAAGAGGCGCTGATCCTCAGAAACTCCGGGATCAGAAAGCCCCTGCTCGTGCTCGGTTATACATTTCCGGACGCATATGAGGAACTGATCCTGAAGGATATCTCCTTTACCGTTTTCCGCGAAGATATGCTGAAGGATCTTTGCGAAGTGGTGAGAAACCTTTCTTCCACGGAATACCGTTACCGGGCAAAGGTCCATATCAAGATCGATACGGGTATGGGAAGGATCGGCGTAAAACCGGATGACAGCGGTCTTGCTTTCGTGAAAGAGGTGCTTTCCCATGAGGAGCTTTTTGTAGAGGGCGTGTTTACGCATTTCGCGAAGGCGGACGAAAAGGAAAGAACGGCTACCGAAAAACAGCTTTCGCTCTTTACGGACTTTACCGACAGGATAAGGGATGAGCTTCATTATGAGATTCCGATCCGTCATGCGTCGAATTCGGCAGGGATCCTTGCATATCCGGAAGCAAATCTCGATGTGGTGAGGGCGGGCATCATTCTCTACGGACTCTGGCCGTCTGATGAGGTGCCGAAGGACCGGATCGCTTTGAAGCCCGCGCTTTCCCTGTACAGCAGGATCATCTATCTGAAGGAGATCGAACCGGGAGATGCGGTAAGCTACGGCGGGACCTATGTGGCCAAAAGCCCACGCAGGGTCGCTACGATCTCCATAGGTTACGGAGAGGGATATCCCAGGGCGCTTTCGGGGACAGCGGATGTTCTTATCGGCGGACGAAGGTGCCGGATCCTCGGGAGGATCTGCATGGATCAGCTGATGGCGGATGTGACGGATGTTCCGGGAGTCGCGATGGGAGACCGGGTGACGCTTATCGGAACGGACGGTGCGGAGACCATCAGCATGGAAGAGCTTGGAAGCCTTTCCGGGCGGTTTAATTACGAAATGGCCTGTGATCTCGGAAAAAGGATCCCGAGGATCTTTATCCGTCACAATGAAGTCGTATATGCAAAAGATTATCATCAGGATCTTGACCTGATATAGGAAAGGAAGGAAGAAAAGATGTCCGGACATGCAAAATTCGCGAATATCAAGCACAAAAAAG
>JAILLW010000026.1 GCA_024692955.1 Lachnospiraceae bacterium
TCAGCAAGACAGGGAAGCATAACTGGGTACCGCATGTGGTTTCGAAGGCAAGCTGTACCAGCGGGGGCATCATCACAGGCTCGGACTGCACGATCTGCCATAAGCGTGACTGGGATGGGCATATTGAATGGGTAGACAGGCTTCCGCATGATCTCGATGTTACCACCGTAACGCGTACGGAACCGTTTATTTCCGAGACCGGATCTTCCGCGGGAACGAAAGAAGTGACCACGGTCACCGCCCGCTGCAAGAGCTGCGGCTATAATTTCCCCAAGGCGGTATACACGGTCACCAAATCACCGGCTATCAATAAATACAGTGTCGATCCCGGAAATGTGACACTCACGGATCTTTCCGACGGCATCCATGTGGACCAGCAGTTCGGCAAGGACGGCGGGGTTTACTTTAACAAGGTTGCAGACGGGGCCCTCATGGAAGCCGTCAATAATCTGCTCAACATCTACCGGAGAAAAGAAGGCAGTGTCATTACCGAGTTTACGCAGGAGTTTATGAACTCTCTTGAAGACGGGGAATATGAAGTCATACAGGTAAACGGAGACGAGATTGCGGCCGCGACCCTGAAGGTGGTAGACCATAAGTTTGTGGACCATCCGAATGCGGAGGAGGGAAAACAGCCGGGCATCACGGCTCTTAGCGAGTGGAGGATCACCTCCCCGGGAGATACGATAGAGGACAAGTTTGATAAAAGCGAGAAAATCGTGGTAAACGGCGAAGAAGTCGACTATTATCCCTATATGTCCGACGGCGAGCTCCGCTTCTATCTGGGTGAGATCGAAAACAATCCGGCACCCATTGATTTTGAAGGTGCAGGTGAAGCACTTGAGGCACTGACCGTAAGGGCAGATCCCATCCTCACCCCCGGGACCGTGGAATACGACGGTGTGGGAAATGTGGAGATCACGGAAGATTCCGCAGATCCGGAAGAACCGCTGGGTATCAGATTTGTAAAGAGCGATAAGGGACATGAACCGGATGCGGAAAATCCGATCAGCATGGACGGCGTGGCACTGCCCGCGACCGAGGAGGTCCGTTCCACTCAGGAAGGGCAGGAGACGGAAGAGCGCGTAAACTACAGGATCAAAAACGATAAGATCACATTTACCAGGGAATTCCTGGACGTGCTTGGCGAAGGCGAGCATGTGTTTACCGTAAATTACGAAGACGGACTGCAGGCGGTGGGCGCGATCGCGGTTCCCCCTGTTATTGAGGAGGATCAGACCGAACTTACGCTCAGCAGTTCCTATGTGGTACTTGAAAAGGGAGAGAAGGCGGTACTTGAACCGCTGGGACTTGATGATGCCAAAAGATCCGGGATCGTCTGGAGCATCGTCGATGCGGACGATCAGCCGTGTGAGACCGTAAGCTTCAGTGAGGCGTCCTGCCTCGTCACCGCGCTTTCGGAAGGCACCTGCTGGATCGCCGCCGAATATGAAAGAAGCGACGGCAAGGGGACTCTGAAAGCGCGCTGCAGGGTGGATGTCTATGATCCGCTCTCCGTTAACAACATCGCGATCGTCGATAAGAAGGCGACGGTCGAACTTTTCAGTACGAATTACGCGAAGATCAATATCAGCACGACCATGAATGAACCGGAAGCGGTCGGCTCCGACGGCAGCGCGCTCGTCATGAAGGCCGAATTTGAGAATGAAGCAGTGGCTGAAATATTTGATCTTGAAGTCGTGGATGACATGACACTTGCCATTGTCCCGAAGAGTGCGTATGTAAACGGCGATGCGAACGTACTCAAGAAACTGAAAAAGACCTATAAGTCCAAAATAAAGATCACGGCGAAGGGCAATGTCAGCACCACCGGAGAGGTGACCATAACCCTTAAGAAGAGCAAGCCGAAACTGACCGCCTCGAAGATCAGTCTGAACAGCGCCGTGCCTGATGATGCAAAGGCTCTGAAGTTCAAGGGCGGAGTCGTAACGGACCTCGAATTTGCAAAAGAGGCTCCCGACTGGATCGGTCTTAACGACAAAGAGCTGGTATATACGGGAGCTGAGGGCAAAAAACTGAAAGGCAAGGTCTTCCTTACGGCAAAAGTCCGGGGATGGGCGATCGGGTTCCCGGTCAGCGTAAGTGTGAACGCGGCCCCCGTTGCCGCAAAGGTGTCGATCGGCAAAAAGAGTATTACGCTGACGCCCGGATGCGGGGATGCAGCGGAAGCAGCCGTTAAGATCACACCTGCGGTCTATGCGGATGAGATACCCGAAATCGTAATTACGGAAAACGGAAAGGAGACCGATACCTCCGAACTTGCCTGCGCGTATTATGACAGGAAGCTTCACATTACCTGTACGGATAGCTTTGACGGATCGAAGGCCCGCACCTTTAAGATAACGCTCAAACTGAGAGGAAAGAGCGCGAAATTTACGGTAAAGACACGTGCGGCCGATAAGATGCCGTCGCTCAAGGTAAAGGCAGCGGGCAGCATTAATACGATGATCGCGAAGAGCCCCGTGACCCTTGCGGTTACCCCGGTGAACTACAATGCCGGGGCGGAAATGACTTATACCGTCCGGATCACCCGGTTTAACGCCGGAACAAATGAGGAAGAAGAAGTGACCGGTCTCATCGACCGGGAAACTGACGGAAGAAAGATCACGCTTCGCGAAAAGACCGTGGGAAGCCTTGAAAAGGGATACAACTACTATGCATATGTCAAAGGCACCACGGCAAAAGGTACGGATACGAAAGAAGTCCGGACAAAGATCGAGGTAAAGTGGCCGGCTTCGGCACCTGCCGCAAGCGTGAGCATCAAAGCCGGAGGAAGTCTTGATGTGATCCGGCCGGAAAGCAGCGTGAAAGTGACGGCATCGGTAAAGAATTATTATGACTACACCCTGACGCCGGCCGACCTCCTCATTTATAAGATGAGCGGAAAACAGGCGCAGCCTGCGGGAACCGGTGAAGCAAACGAATTCTTTGATGTCAGCGTAAGCGGAAATGTGTTTACGGTGAAGTTGAAGGACGATACCGGCATCAATCATCTGACGGATAAGTTTGCCGTCGGACTTAAGATCACGGAAACGCTCGCGACCAAAAAGAATGCGGCGATAAAGATCGGGATGGGAAAGGCGAAGTTCAGGCAGAGCGCCAAAACGGTCGTATTGATGAAGAGCGATAAATACAGCCGGCAGATCGTGACGATCGATCCGGTCAATACGGGGCTTTCCGGGATCGGGAGCACGAAATTCGCATCGCCGGTTGTCAAGTCAACCAAAGCGCCGCAATATGAACTTCTGGAGCTCGGGAACAACGAATATGCCATCCGCTTCGCCGGATTTGATCCGAAGGCCGCAAAGAGCGGCAAGGTGAAGATCAAGGTATTCCTTAAAGGGAATAATACCGCCGGGACAAAGAAGGAAAAGCCGAACGCGGTGATCACGGTCAAGGTGAACCTGAAATAACAGGAGAGGATAAGGTATTTACCCAAAGAGCCTGCGTCGTAAGGATGCGGGCTCTTTCTCCGCGTTTTATCGGGCAAAATCTTCCCCCGCGGTGTTTCATTTTCCGCCGGGATATAGTAGAATGGAAAAAATGCATTTTTGCTTTTTCCGGTCTGCCTGACGAAGAGTTTAATGACATAGAAGGAGGAATAAAATGAAAACGAACAGTATCGTGATCAGCAACAAGGGCGACAACATGGAGGATGCCTTCAGGGAAGTCGACAAATACGCGGAGTATCAGAATCTGGCGCATAAAGACGCACTTCATCTCCGCCTTCTGACCGAGGAGGCCTTCGGGATGCTCCGGGAGATGGTCGGAAAGTTCACCACCTATTTTTCGGTGGAGGGCGACGGAAAGACCAATACGCTGAATATCGAAGGCAAGGCCGATGTGGACGCATGGGAAAGAAGTGATCTCCTTGCGGTCTCGAAATCGGGAAAGAACGTTCTCGCGAAAGGCATCATGGGCAAGATCCGCTCCGTGATCGAGGCGGGAGCACTGGGGATCGATCTTGCCTACGAGCAGGATCCCATCGATTACGGTTATATCCTGTCTTCGGCCCCCTTAAGCATGGAGGAACTTTCCGGACAGATGTGGTCTCTTTCCGCATACCGTCAGGGCGTAGAGGAAGGAAAGGACCGGAATGAGATCGCGGCAAAGGCCTGGGATGAACTCGAGAAGTCCATCATCGCAAATCTGGCCGATGATGTACAGGTCGGGATCCTGAAGGGCAATATCAAGCTGATCATCACCTATAAGAGCAGGGAAGCCTGACCGGGCGGCCCGGGTATGCGGGTGGCTTTCGATACCCGCCTTTGGTATAATAACCGGTATGACTGATGATGATACCGCCGCGGCAGGCGGCAGAGATTAAAAACGGAGGATACGGTAATGGATATGAATTTCAAAAAGAACGGCGAAGAAATGACAGTGGAGCTCGGCGGAAGGCTTGATACGACGACGGCCCCCGACCTCGAGACGAAACTCGGTGCGGAGATCAGCGGTGTTACGAACCTGATCTTCGATCTTGAAAAGCTCGAGTACATCTCTTCCGCGGGATTAAGAGTTCTTCTTTCCGCCCAGAAGATCATGAACAGGGCGGGCAATATGACCGTCAGGAACGCGAACGAGAGCATCCGTGAGATCTTTGACGTGACCGGATTCGTTGAAATTCTGAACATCGAATAAAAAGAGATACCGCATAAGAGCTGAAAGAGGAGATCTTTGTCCGTGAAAGAGATCACACTGGACGCAAAAAAAGAAAAACTGGGAGAAGTGCTCGACTTTATCGGATCCGAACTGGACCGGATATCCTGCCCGATGAAGACCAGGATTCAGATCGAAGTGGCCGTGGAAGAGATCTTTATCAACATCGCCACTTATGCCTATCCGCCGGAGAGCGGCAAAGTGACCGTGAAGCTTGACCTTGAGGAGGACAGCACCATGTGCCTTACCATTTCCTTTGAGGACAGCGGCGTTCCCTATGACCCTCTTGCCAAAGAGGACCCGGATATCACACTTTCCGCTGAGGAGCGGCCCATCGGCGGTCTCGGGATCTTTATGGTAAAAAAGAGCATGGACGATATGGATTATGAATTCAGGGACGGCAGGAACATCCTGACGATCCGGAAATACATCGGACAGAAGTGAGCTTTCCGCCCGGCCGGAAAGCACTTCCAAAGAGTATAGGAGTGAAAAGGGAGAAAAAGCCTGTAGCCGGTTTGATCCGATTACAGGCTTTATGGTAAAGGAGAATCATATTATGAAGATCGGAATACTTGGTTACGGAAATCTCGGACGCGGCGTGGAATGCGCCATCCGGCAGAACGCGGATGCGGAACTTGCCGCGGTATTTACAAGGAGGGATCCTTCCTCGGTAAAGATCCTCACGGAAGGGGTACCTGTGGTACACGTAAGCGAGATCACCGGTTACCGGGATAAGATCGATGTGCTGATCATCTGCGGCGGATCCGCGACGGACCTTCCGACAATGACCCCGGAATACGCGAAATATTTCAACGTGATCGACAGCTTTGACACCCATGCGAAGATCCCGGAGCATTTTTCGAATGTGGACCGGGCGGCGAAGGCTTCGGGCAAGGTGGCCATCATCTCCGCAGGCTGGGATCCGGGCATGTTTTCCTTAAACCGCGCCATTGCGTCTGCCATCCTTCCTGACGGTGCCGACTATACCTTCTGGGGCAAGGGCGTGAGCCAGGGACATTCCGATGCCATCCGCAGGATCGAAGGTGTACTTGACGCCAGACAGTATACGATCCCGGTTCCGGAAGCCCTTGAAAGAGTGCGCAGCGGCGAAACGCCGGATCTCAGCGTGCGCGAAAAGCATACAAGGGAATGCTTTGTTGTGGCTTCCCCTCTTGCGGACAAGGCAAAGATCGAAAAAGAAATAAAGGAAATGCCGAACTATTTCGCGGATTACGATACCACGGTGCATTTCATCTCACAGGAGGAACTTGACCGGGATCATAAGGGCATTCCTCACGGCGGACTTGTGATCCGCTCGGGACGCACCGGAAAGGATCTCGAAAACCGTCATATCATCGAATACAGCCTGAAACTGGATTCCAATCCGGAGTTCACTTCATCCGTGCTTGTGGCTTATGCAAGGGCTGCATACCGCATGAACCGGAAGGGCGAGAGCGGCTGCAAAACGGTATTCGATGTGGCACCTGCGCTGCTTTCCCCGCTCTCCGGTGAGGAATTGAGAAGCCATATGCTATGAGCAAAAGGTTCTTTTTAAAACTCCCGGCGGCTGCGGTCGTTCTTCTTGCGGTTATCCTCACGGAGTGCTTTTTCACCGCGATCCCGGGCTTTTCGAAACCGGGGGACATCGGAGAGCCGCTAAGCAGTTTTAACCGCGGCTCCGTGAAGAAACTCACCGGAAAGAACGTGATCGTGAGTCTTTTTGCGGATACAATGTATTCGCGGTGGGAGGAAGAGGAAAAAAGGGAAACCCTCGAAAAACTCCGGACCGCCTGCGGATATCTCGAAGAAGAGGCCAAAGAGGCCGGGGTGCCTCTGGAACTTGTTTATGACTGGCAGGAGGAACCGGAGCTTTCCCGGAGCGGAAGAGTGTTTTTCCCGATCAATGAAGATACCTGCTATTCGGGGCTTCTTGACCGCAGGATCGCATTCTGGCTGGGGCACACGGTATCCTATGAGAAGCTTTTAAGAAAGTACCGGGCGGACGGGATCGCCATGATGATCCATTTCCGTCAGGAAGGCCGCTCCTACGCGATCTGCTTTGACGGGGAAGACATTTATAAGGAAACGATGGTGGTCTTCCGGGATGCGAACGCCGCTTCCTACGCCCACGAACTCCTGCATCTTTTCGGGGCCCATGACCTTTATGAAGGAGCGGAATACACGGATGACTGCGTTTCCTATATTATGGAACATTATCCGAATGAACTGATGCTGACGGTGACGGAGAAGGATCCGAAAAGGATCACGCAGAAGATCTCGCCGATCACGGCTTATCATATCGGATGGACGGATGATCTGCCGGAACTTGCACTCTATCCGCAGCTGGAACGATAAATGGACAAAGTGATCATTACCGGAGCGTCCCGGGGGATCGGACGCGAAACAGCATTAGCACTTGCCCGGAAAGGATACGGCCTGTATCTGGTCTCGTCCCGTTCCGGGGAGGAGCTTTCGGAACTTAAGGAAAAGATCGCAGGTGAGTACGGAGTTTTCTGTGAGACCCTGCTCCTTGACGTGGCGGATCCTTCGGCGGTGGAGGAAGCGTTTTCCGGGATCCTCGGGAAGGATACGGTCTATGCGCTTATCAATAACGCGGGGGTCGCCTCCTATGAACTTATGACAGATATGTCGGTTGAGGCCTGGAAGCGGATGATCGATGTGAATCTGAACGCCTGCTTCTATACGTCAAGGATGGTGGTGCCGCAGATGGTCCGCAACCGGAGGGGGAGGATCATCAACGTATCCTCGGTCTGGGGCAGTGCCGGGGCATCGATGGAGACCGCGTATTCCGCGGCCAAAGGAGGACTGAATGCCTTTACGAAAGCTCTCGGAAAGGAGCTTGCCCCCAGTAATGTACAGGTGAACGCGGTGTCTTTCGGTTATATCGATACAAAGATGAACGCGCACTTAAGTAAGGAAGAAGCGGAGGAACTCTCCCGGGAGATCCCGATGGACCGTCCGGGAACGGCAAAGGAGGCGGCCATGATGATCGAAAAGATCCTGGAGGCGCCGGATTATCTGACGGCCCAGGTGATCACCATGGACGGAGGATGGATTTAAGGAGAATGACTATGCTTGATTTAGTGATCATCGGAACGGGCCCTGCGGGATTATCAGCATCGATCTACGCGAGAAGGGCGGGACTGGATGCGCTTACCATTGAAAAGCAGCCCCTCAGCGGCGGGCAGATACTGAATACCTATGAGGTTGACAACTATCCGGGAATACCCGGTGTGGACGGTTTTACCCTGGCAACAAAGATGCGCTCCCACGCGGATGACCTCGGATGCCGCATCGAGCAGGGTGAGGTCCTGAAGATAGAGAAACTGACGAAAGGCTTTCGTGTGGAGACCGGAGACGGCTCCATCGAGACCTGCGCGATCATCGCGGCCATGGGCGCGGAGCATTCCAAACTCGGCATTCCGGGAGAAGAGGCTCTGACCGGTATGGGGGTTTCCTACTGCGCAACCTGCGACGGAGCCTTTTTCCGGAACCGGATCGTGACCGTGGTCGGCGGCGGAGACGTGGCGGTTGAGGACGCGATCTATCTGGCCAGGACGAGCTCCCATGTACACGTGATCCACAGACGGAATGAGCTTCGTGCGGCGAAGAGTCTTCAGGAAAAGCTCCTTTCCCTTCCGAATGTCACGATGCACTGGAATACCGTGACGGAGGAGATCAAAGGGTCCGATCACGTGGAAGAACTGGTCATTAAGAATGTAAAGAGCGGTGAAACCGAATCCCTAAAGACGGACGGCGTGTTCATAGCCGTCGGCATAAGACCCGTGAACGGCCTTCTTGAAGGGCTTGTGCCCCTCGACGAAAAGGGATACGCGATCGCAGGTGACGGGTGCGAAACGGGGACGCCCGGGATCTTCGCGGCGGGAGATCTCCGGACGAAAAAACTCCGCCAGATTGTGACGGCGGTGTCCGACGGGGCAAATGCCGTAAATTCTGTTGAAAACTACCTGTTAAACCTCAGATAACCGGCAATAATCGTGTATTTTTTGTGAATTATTTCTCTCAGGGTTGACAGCCGGAGGGATCTGTGATAACTTTGTACTTGAATTATTACAAAAATGTTACAAAATTGTTGTCAAAAGGGTAATTTTTAGGTTTTACATACAAGATATATGGTTTTACGCGGAAAAAAGGCTTTTAACAGAATACTCGCTGCATCTCTCTCCGGCATTATGGCGGTATCTTCTTTCGGTGTTTCGGCTTTCGCCGGCACAGGAACGGGAACGGTACTTCCTTCGGCCGGAGTTGATTTTGTGCTTTCGGATGAAGGAAAGTCCGTAAAGGATATGCAGAATGAGGCAGATGAATCGACCTCGCTGAAGAAGGTAAAGGAAGAACAGCTCGCATCGGTTGATGACGGGAAGCTTTCTTCCGTTACGATCTCTCCCAGTGCTACGGCGACTGCCACCTCATCCGCAACCTCTACGGCGAAAACGATGCTTTCTTCGGATCTGAGCGAACTCCTTGAAGTCGAGCCCCTTGAAGAGGAGGATAAGACGGAAGAGCCCGCTGAGAAGAAGATCGCGGAGACCTCCATCAGCAACACGGACAAGACCCTGAACGAAAAGGAACGGGAGCTTGACGCGAAAAAAGAAGAGGAGGAATTCCGAAATCTGGTCATCGCGGATGTCCATGATTATGTGAATATCCGGAAAGAACCCTCCGAGGACGCTGAGAAGATCGGCAAACTTTATGACAACTCTGTCGGTGAATTCATTTCCGAACAGAACGGTTGGTATGAGATCCGGTCCGGTTCCGTTACGGGTTTCGTTAAGGCGGAATACTGCGTGACCGGTGATGCGGCCATTGATATGGCAAGGGAAGTGGGCGAGAGGATCGCCAAGGTGGACACCACCACGCTGAAGGTGCGCGGGGAAGCGTCCACGGATTCGGAAGTACTGGGACTGGTTCCCGACGGCGAAGAACTTTCCGTAGTGGAAGAACTTGACGGATGGGTCAAGGTAAACATCGAGGAAGGTGACGGATATGTCAGTCTCGATTACGTAAAGCTTTCCACCCGCTTCGTAAAGGCCGAATCCAAAGAGGAAGAGGAAGCGCGTCTCGCGAAGGAGCGCCGTGAACGTGAAGCCGCGATCGCGGCCGCGAACAAGGTGAATGCGAAGAAGAACGGTTCGTCCTCCTCGGGAAAGAAACAGACCGTCTTCGCTTCCGGCGCGGGATCGGAACTCGGAAAATCCGTCGCGAATTACGCGCTGCAGTTTGTCGGCAATCCGTATGTATACGGTGGAACGAGCCTTACCAACGGCGCGGACTGCTCCGGTTTCGTAATGAGCGTATACAAGAACTTCGGTGTGAGCCTGCCGCATTCTTCATCGGCAGACCGCTCGCAGGGATCCGCGGTCGGCTCGATCTCGGACGCACAGCCCGGTGATATCGTATGCTACTCCGGTCATGTGGCGATCTATATCGGCGGAGGCCAGATCGTACACGCTTCCACGAAGAAGACCGGTATCAAGGTTTCCAATGCCACCTATCGTAACATCCTTGCGATAAGGAGAATCTTCTAAACTGCGAAAAAGGCTGAAAAAGGGAAAAAGATTGATCTTCGGGACAGACCCACAGGCCTGTCCCGTTTTTGATTGTTTACATTGTTTTCACATTTTGGGTATGTTTTGAAAACGTTTTTTATGGTAAAATAAAATTGCGGAAAAGGATGTGTCGGGGAATCGAAAACCTGTTCCGTAATAACCTGCAGAAAGGAATGAGAAGGTATGAAATTTATCATTGTCGGAAAGAATATCGAGGTAACTCCCGGTTTGCGCAGTGCGGTCGAGGATAAGATCGGAAAGCTGGAGAAGTATTTTAATCCGGATACGGAAGTACATGTAACTCTGAGCGTGGAGAAGGACAGGCAGAAGATCGAGGTGACGATCCCCGTTAAGGGAAGCATCATCCGCTCCGAGCAGGTCAGCTCCGATATGTATGTGTCGATCGACCTTGTGGAAGAGATTATCGAACGTCAGCTGAAGCGCTATAAGTCCAAGATCGTGGACAAGCATCAGGCATCCGACTCCTCCTTCAAGAGAGAATTCATCGAGAACGATTATGAGGATGAGGAAGAGATCCGCATCATCCGCTCCAAGAAGTTTGACATGAAGCCGATGTTCCCGGAGGATGCCTGCATCCAGATGGAGCTTCTCGGACATGATTTCTTCGTATTCATGAACGCGGAGACGGATCAGGTAAATGTGGTTTACAAACGTAAGGGCAATACCTACGGCCTCATCGAGCCGGAAGCATAAGGGAGATCGGAGTCTGATAGACCATGTATTATGCTGCATTTGGAGCACTGTCACTGATCCTTCATCTCATCATCAATTATGATATCCTGAAGAAAAAGGATAAAACGGCATCGCTTTCGACCGTAAGATACAGACAGTTTCTCATCTGCATATCCGTATATTATATCTCCGATGTCCTGTGGGGTTTTTTTGAAGAATCAAGGATCATTCCGCTGGTTTATGCGGATACCGTTCTGTACTTTCTGACCATGGCCATGTCCGTGGTTCTTTGGATCCGATATGTGATCGCTTTCATCGACAGAGAAGGAACGCGAAGTACCGCGCTTGCCTATGCAGGCAGCGGGATCTTCGCGTTTTCCGTTTTAAGCGTCGTAATCAATTTCTTCTATCCCGTGATCTTCTCCTTCGATGCCGTGAACGGATATGTTCCGAGCCGGGCGAGATACATTATCTTTGTTGCCCTTTTCCTTCTGAATCTGATCCTTTCGGCCTATTCAGCCGTCGTCTCGATGAAGGTTGAGGGAAAGGACAGGGTCCATTATCTGATCGTGTCGGCTTCCGGTACCGTATCAGCAATCTTTATCGTGTTTCAGACTCTTTACCCGCTGCTTCCCTTCTATGCCATCGGGCTGCTGGTTTCGACTTCTCTGATCCACGTTTTTGTGGAGGAGGATGAGAAACTCGAGGTTGACCGGAAACTCCGGACCATCGAAAAACAGGCCGAGAGCGAACAGATCAGGGTGAAGGAAGCGGAGAAGGAACGGGAGATCTACAATCACATCGCGAACAGCCTCGCTGAGGATTATGAGGCGATCTATTACATCAATATCGAAACGGGAAGATACCGGGAGTTTTCTCCGAGTGATGAGTACCTTTCCATGAATGTCCCGAAGTTCTGTGAGGATTTTTATCTGGAAACCATGGATAACGTCCTTATGTACGTTCATCCCGACGACAGGAACTTTGCGCTGGGACTGTATGATAAAGAGATCATGCTGAAGAATCTGGAGGGGAAGAATTCCTACTCCTACAAATACAGGGTCATGGTGAACGGGGAGCCGAGATATTTCCGGTTCGTCGTGATGCTTGCCGATGACGGAAAGCATTTTGTGCTGTGCGAGAAGGACATCAACGACGAGATTACTTCCGAGAATATGCGGAAGAATTATCAGAACAATCATGTCACCTTCGGACAGATCGCAGAGAGCCTGGCTTCCAACTATGACGTGATCTATTATGTGAATATTTCGGACACGAGCTATGTAAGCTATACCACAAGGAGCATCTTCGGAAATCTGGAGATGAGCCGGGAGGGTGAAGACTTCTTTGCGGACGCCGGAAAGAATATTTCCCTGCTCATCCATCCTTCGGATGCGGACAGGATCCTTGATATCCTGAATATGGATTACCTGATCACCACGCTGGAGAACCGGAAGCAGTTCGATGTGAGATACCGGATCATCGTGGACAATGATGTCCGCTATACGCGGCTGTCCGTGCGAAAGACCAGCGATTCCGGACATCTTATCATCGGAGTCGAAAACATCGATGATGAAGTGAGAAAAGAAAAGGAGCATCTGATCGCCCTGAACACCGAAAAGGAACTGGCGCGGCGTGATGAACTGACAGGAATCAAGAACAAGACCGCCTATTCCGAACTGGAGCAGTCCGTCCAGAGCAATATCGAAAACGGTATGGATTACCTGCCCTTTGCTCTGGCTATCTGTGACATCAACGACCTGAAGAAGGTCAACGATACGGAAGGGCATAAGGCCGGCGATGAATACATAAAGGCCGCGGCCTCGATACTCTGCGATATCTTCGGTCACAGCCCTGTATTCCGCATCGGAGGTGATGAATTCGTGGTCTTCCTCCGGGGCGATGACTACAACGCCAGGGAAGAACTGATCCTCCGGTTAAAAAACGAAGTTCTGACAAGTATTATGTCCGGCGACCGGAAACGTCCCACCATCGCGGTCGGTATGTCGAAATACAGACCGGGAGAGGACACAAGCGTGTCGGAGATCTTCGAGCGTGCCGACAACCGGATGTACGAGAACAAGCGTGCTCTGAAGGGCCAGAAAAAAGGCGCGCCCTGAAGGATCAGAAAAAGAGCGCGCCCTGAAAGATCAGTAGTTCTCCGCTTTGATCTCAAAATAGGACTGCGGGTGGTTGCATACCGGACAAACCTCGGGAGCTTCCTTTCCGATCACGATATGTCCGCAGTTTCCGCACTGCCAGATGCAGTCCCCGTCTCTTGAAAAAACGATCTTGTCTTCGATATTCTTAAGGAGCTTGCGGTATCTTTCCTCATGCTCCTTTTCAATTGCGGCCACGCCCTCAAAGAGCTCGGCAATCTCGTCGAAGCCCTCTTCCCGTGCGGTCTTCGCGAAGGAAGGGTACATTTCCTGCCATTCATATGCCTCGCCGTCCGCAGCGGCCTTCAGGCAGTCTGCCGTGCTCCCGATCCCCGCAAGAAGCTTGTACCAGATCTTGGCATGCTCTTTTTCGTTATTCGCGGTCTCTTCGAAGATCTTCGAGATCTGAACATACCCGTCCTTTTTCGCTTTGGAGGCGAAATAGGTGTATTTGTTACGGGCCTCCGATTCGCCCGCAAAAGCCGCCATCAGGTTCTTTTCCGTCTGTGTACCTTTTAATTCCTTTCCCATAGCATATCTCCTTTCCGGCAGTCGTCCCTGCCGCCTATGATTTTAACATATTCCGGCGGGGATGAAAATCGGGATCTGCATTTGCTGTCCGTATTTGCCCGGGGAGGAAGTGTGAAGTATAATGGAATTTGTCGTACACACGCCCGTAAAGATGAGGTAGGGGCTGCGGGTCGGCATATCCCCCGCCTCATGGAAGCTGAAAAGGAATATACGGAAATGAATGATGATTTCGAAAGTGTGAAAAAGATCGGGCAGGCGGATATGCCTGCAGAGGATACGGATATTCCCGCGGAGCAGCCTGAAATCCTCGTGGAAGTATCAGGGGCGAATGAGGATACTTCCGCGGTGAAGGAGGATAATCCCGCAGCGAAGGAGGGTAGTCCCGGGGAGAAAGAAAGCAACCCCGTCAAGGAGCGGAAGAGGCTCCGGGAAAAACTGAAGAAGCCGTTTGTATTCATAAAGGAAAAGACCGAAAGGCAAAGAACCTTCCTCAGGGAGGGGGCCCCGGGCGGGATGATCGCGGAACTGGTGCTTGGAACGCAGTTTTTCATCTGGATCGTCGATGAGATGACGCTCGGAAGGATCCCCATCGTCGTTGTCACGATCATTGCCGCGGCTTTGCTCGTGCTCTGCACGGAACTCGGAAGGCTGCTCATCAGCCTGATCTTCGGAGGAGCAAAGCGGAAGAATTCCTATTTTATCATGGCGTTTGCGATGGTGATGTCCAACAATATGATCGGGAATCAGGCACAGGCCGTTCCCGGCGCGATCATTATGAGCCTTGCGCTTGCGCTATCGGCGGATGTCCTCGGAAGATGTGTCTTCAGCTTCTTTAAAAGCCGTGCTTTTAAGCAGATCTTCGGATATGCCGTGATCGCTGTTACGCTGGCATATCTGATCTTTTACGGAGTTTTCTTTCATAAGGACATCTGGGGAGAAAGCAGGGTCGATTATTACAACCGGATCAAGGAGAACATGGCCTCCGGGAAAGGAGCAGGGGCCGCCGGATCTTCGGAGGGGTTTGAAAAGTATCTGGAAGACGGCGGTTATTCCGTAGCCACGCTTTCCTACGGACCGGAAGAGGATGCGGACATTGTAACGGAAACGCTTGATTATTCCGGCTTTGATTCCGTGAAAAACCGGGATCCGATGGATAAGTTCACGGAGCTTTTCAGCAATTATGACTTCGAAAAAGTGCCCGTAAAGGGGCAGATCTGGTATCCGGAAGGGCTGGCTTCCTGCCCTGTTTTCTTTATGGTGCACGGGGCGCATGATTCCGCGACGCCTTCCTATCTGGGATATGAATATCTGGGGAAGTATCTGGCTTCCAACGGTTATGTGACGGTATCGGTGGACGAGAATCTGATCAATGAGCTGAGTGAGGGAAATGATAAGCGGGCCATTATGCTTCTTGACAATATGAAGGCGATCCTCGATGAGAATAAAAGAGAGGGAAGTCCCATCGAAGGCCTGATCGATCCGCAAAGGATCGCGATCGGCGGACATTCAAGAGGCGGAGAGATGGCGGCAACGGCTTATCTTTTCAATGATCTCGACGCTTATCCGGAAGACGGAAACGTACGCTTTGATTATCATTTTCCCATCACCTCCGTGGTGGCCATCGCTCCGGTGGTCGATCAGTATATGCCCGTCAGTCAGTCGGTACGGATCCGGGATGTCAATTACCTTCTGATCCACGGATCGAACGATCAGGATGTAAGTTCCATGATGGGAGAAAAGCAGTATAACAACGTGACATTCTCGGGGGAAGAGACCTTCCTGAAATCAGCCGTTTACATTCTGGGTGCGAATCACGGACAGTTCAACAGCCTCTGGGGGCGTTACGATATGGCGGGAGCAACGAACGGGTATCTGAACACCTGCCATTTTCTGGATGAGTCGGAGCAGAAAAAGATCGCGAAGGCCTACATCCGGACCTTCCTTGATACCACGCTTGGGATCGATGATACCTATGCCTCCCTTCTTAGGGGCGTGTCCGGCTTTGAGAGCGAGCTCCCGGATACCGGTTATGTGACCAATTACGAAGACTCAAGTTATGTAAACCTATGTCCATTCGATAACACCGCGGACATAAGCAGTTATGACACGGGTGTCACGGTATCCGTAAGCGATGCCTCGACCTGGACCATCGATCCTTATGAAAGGGGAAAAGGCGGAGAGGGAGAAGATTTTGTCCTTTCTCTCTCCTGGGATGAGGATTCTTCGCCCTCCGTCACGGCATACATCCCCGGGATCGATATATCCGAAGGGGCCCTGTGCTTCAGAATTGCCGATATGAGGGAGGATACCGAGGAACTTGAGGAAGGTCTCAATTATACGGTAAAACTGACGGATGTGTCAGGAAATTCGGTGAGTATTGATTCGCCGGTTCCGGTCTTTCATTCGCTGGCTGTCCAGCTCTACAAGCAGGATGTGTTCTTCAATTCCTATGAATACAAGCATCAGCTGCAGACCGTCAGCATCGGGCCGGAGATGTTCCCGGATGCCGCCGGATTTGATTTTTCCGATATCCGGAAGCTGGAGATCGGGATCGACGGTACTCAAAAGGGAAACATTATCCTGAATGATGTGGGGTATTATGCTGAAAGACAGTGATATCAGAGATGAGCTCTGCCTTTATCTTGAAGAAACATACGGCGAGGTCCGGTTCTTTGATGAGCTTTCCATAGGAAGGTCCCGTGCGGATATCGTGATGATAACGCGGGAAGCCATCTTCGGGATCGAGATCAAAAGTGACGCGGATACCTATGCGAGGCTGAAGAGGCAGGTCCGGGATTACAATAAATACTTTGACCATAATATTCTCGTGGTGGGGTCCACCCATGCGACCCATGCGAAGGAGCACGTGCCGAAGCACTGGGGGATCCTGTCTGCGGAGATGATAAATGGAAAGATGGATTTCTATGAACTGAGGGCGCCGCAGATATCACCCCGTGCCTACCTGAAAAACCAGCTGGGACTGCTCTGGCGGCGCGAACTTTCCGGAATCCAGGAGCGCAACCGCCTCCATAAATATGCCGGAAAGCGGCGGGCCTTCGTCGAGGAATACGTGCTTTCCTCCGTCCCGGAAGAGGAGCTCAAAAAGCAGGTGCTGGAGGCGCTGTTCGAGAGGGACTATACGATCTTTGAAGAAAACTGACCGGCCTTTCATTCTGAATCCTTTTCCCGGAAGATAAACTGCCGTCTGCCGGGGGCGGAATACAGGGCTATAAAATGAAATAATATCTTGAAAAACCAATAGGCGATCGCTATTCTAATATTCGAAGCAAAGAAAGATCCGCAAACAGTTTTTCTATTTTTCTGAATCTCATCAGAATCGCTTCAATCCCTTTGTTGATACTGTTTTTTTGGAGTTCGTGATGCTATAATGAAAGAGGGTTTTCTTCCTTATCATTACGGCATCGGAAAGGAAGGAAGCTTGAACTATTCGATCAACAACAATTATAAGGACCGCTTTTTCAGAAAACTCTTCGGAGATCCGGCACACAAAAAGAATCTGCTTTCTCTTTACAATGCGCTGAACGGAACCTCGTATGAGGATGCATCTGATCTTGAGATCAACACGCTTGAGGATTTCATCTTTATGAAGATGAAGAATGATGTTTCCTGCATCCTCGACGGAAGCATGATGATGGCGGAGCATCAGTCAACCCTCAATCCGAATATGCCGGTCAGGGGCTTCCTTTATTTCGGAATGCTGTATGATAAGTATCTGGCGCCGTTCGGAGACAGAGTATCTTCTCGCGCATAAAGCGGAGGTATGTTATATGCTGTTTACTTAAACAAAGAATCTCACAGCAGGAATGAAACGGAGCTATTTTGCCGCCAACGCGAAATAGCCCCGTTTATTTTACGGAAACGACTGTTTTTCCTTTCAATCGCATCAATTATGATAGATGATAAGAAGGAGGGTCCGCCCATGAAGAAGATCCTGATCGGTATTATCACAATCGTATTTTTCATAAGTTCGATCGCGTACTTTGCGCCCGTTTCGGCAAGCGCGAAGGCGAAGAGAGTCTGCGCCTGTGCCGGCTGTGAATACGAGGCGGTCGATCACAGCCTCTACTGCAGCATTCATACCTGTCAGAAGCCGGACTGCAACAGCTTCCGGAATAACGGCACCGTGTACTGTGACTATCACGCGAGGGAGTGGCTTTGCAAAAGCGGGAAAACGGCCTGCGCGGTTGTGGACTGTTACTGCCCTGCCAGCGGGAACAGCTCGTACTGCAGTACGCACAAATGCAAAGAAAAGCACTGTCGCAGCAAAAAAGCGGAAGGATCCGATTACTGCATCACCCATGATAAGGAAAAGAATAAAGAAAAGAGCACAACAAAGAGTCCCGTGACCGGAACGACGAAGAGTGCTTCAAAGAACTCTTCAACAGGAACAACGAAGAGTGCGTCTAAGAGCTCTGTATCAGGTACGACGAAGAAGTCATCGACCGGCTCAACAAAGAGCACGACAAAGAACACGACAAAGAACACTTCGAAGAGTTCGTCAAATAGCACGAGCGGAAAATCTTCCGGGATCTACAGGAACCACGCTTCGACCTCCTCGAAATCCACGACCTCTTCAAAGAAGAAGTCGGATACGTATGATGTCTATAGCTATAAGAGCGCCCAGGACTTCGCGGATGATAAATATGAAGAGTTTTATGACTATGAGGACGATTACGAGGACGAGGACGAGGCATATGATGCGGCGGAAGACTACTGGAGGGAGCACCACTGACCGATCCGGTGTCGGAGCAGAGTATTATAAAGAACAGGCGGGAGCATATTATGAATGATCTGGAACGAAGGGAAATACAGGAAGCGGTGGAGGCGGCGGATGATGCGCTGTTCCACCTGAGGTCAGCCAGACGGTATCTTTCCAGTGCCGGCAACTGGGGACTCGTTGACATGTTCGGCGGAGGACTGATCTCCGGGCTCGTCAAGCACGGAAAGATGGGGAACGCGGAGAGGGAGATCGGGGAAGCACGGTATGCCCTGCAGCGATTCAGCAAAGAACTTCGGGATGTCAGCGGATACAGTTCGATCCATATCAATGATTTCCTGACATTCGCGGATTTCCTGTTTGACGGTTTTCTGGCGGATGTGCTCGTACAGTCGAAGATCAGCGAAGCCAAAAG
>JAILLW010000064.1 GCA_024692955.1 Lachnospiraceae bacterium
ATTTTGGAACAGTCAGTGTTCCGCCAAGGTTTTTGCAGCCGCTGAAAGCGTTATGCCCGATAACAGTGACACCATTCGGTATTGTCAGATCACCTGTCAGATTTCCGCACCCGTCAAAAGCGCTGAAACCTATTTCCGTCACGCCCTCGGGAATCGTCAAAGTTCCGTCAAGCCCGCTACAGCCGGAAAATGCTTCTTCTCCGATCGTTTTCACGTTTTTACCGATCGTAAGTTTTCCGTCAAATCCGCTGCAGTTTTTAAAAGCTGATTTTCCAATCGTGACAACGCTGTCAGGGATCACAAGATCTCCGGAAAAACCGTTGCAGCCGGAAAACGCGCTATCCCTTATCACCGTAACCGGCTTTTTCTCAAGACTTGCGGGAATCGTCAGCGTTCCTTCGCCCGTTATATCGCAATCCAGTATCGTAACGGTATTATTGGAATTGATACAGTATTTGAGTTCATATACAGAATTATTTGAAGGACGATAGGTCTTCACTTCAACCTCCCTGCGAATTGCAGTTCCTGACCTGATCCATGTGATGACCTTTGAGTTTTCCTCATTTATCCATTCATAACCCTGGATCACCGGAAGCCTGAGCGATGCTCCCGATGCATTTGTTATGGTTTCCAGGTTTGTGCATCCGTAAAATGCGTTATCGGCTATATAATTCACACTGGCTGGAATCGTAAGTTCCGTGAACTTTTTCCATCCCCAGCCCGTACAGTTATAAAAAGCTCCGTCTTCGATCCTTTTGACTCCGTTCTGGATCGTCAGTGTTCCAAAAAAGGTAGCGTTTTTGCACGCATTTTTTCCTATCGCCTCAACCGGAATCCCGTCAATGCTTTCCGGAATCCGCAGATCATCAGGAGCCTCTTCTCCTTCTTCCACATCCACATCAGCGATCGTGGCGCCACCGACCCCCGAATAGGAATACAGCAGATAAAGGCCTTCATATCCCTCCTCCCAGTACGATCCAACTTTTTCCATGCATATCGCGGATCCGCCGGATATTTTGGAAATCGCCGCATTCGTATCCAAATCCTTCCATTTCTTTATGTTTACATAGGGCAGTCCGATCAGGCAGTCGGAACGGTTGGTCACTGAGGTAAGCGCGCCGCAGCCATCAAAAAGATCCCTGCCGGCGTATACCACACTTTCCGGAATGACGGCATTTTCAATATCGTTATTTTCAAAAGCATTCTCCCCGATCCTTTCGACACTGCTGCCTATGGTCAGTTTCCCGGTGAATTCGTTATCACTAAAGGCACATTCTCCGATTGCCACCACTTCGTCCGGGATCGTCAGTTCACCGCTAAACCAATTGCTAAAAAATGCAAACGCTCCTATCGTTTCCACACTGCTTCCGATTGTCAGGCTTCCCGCATCAAGCCCCCACCCATTAAATGCCATGCTGAAAGCGCTATCGCCAATCACCACCACACTGTCGGGGATCACCAGATCGCCTGAAAATCTGCCTGTATCATCAAAGGCTTCTTCTCCTATTTCTACGACGGGATTCCCGTCAATGTTTTCCGGGATCACCAGGTTTCCAAGGTCTTTCGTTTCTTCGGATTCTTCTTGATATCCGTCTATTACGATATATCCGTCTATTACGATCTCATCATCGTCCGTAATATGATAGACCAGCTTGTAAAGAGCATTCTGATACGGCGTATGATACTTGTATTCAATATCACTCAGTGCCTCTCCGGACACATCCTCCGTATATTCCGGGCCCTGTTCCCCGATCTCTTCGTTTATCGGAGCGACAGAAGAGTTTTCAGAAACTTCCTCATCCGCGACAGTTTTCGTATCCGGGGTGATTTCGGATGCAAAAGCGTTGAACGAAAGACAGTCTGCTGCCATGATCAGGCTCATCAGCACAGCTGTCAGCGCTTTTTTCTTTCTTTTCTTTCCTCCGTAAAGAACTCGTTGTTGATCGTTTTCTCTCATTAGAAATGCCTCCTTCTTTACCAACTCTTTTATCTGATCGGAAAAAGCATCTTTCCAGACTCTTCTACCATACCATTTTGACCCCTCCAGTCAACCAGCGCTCTCCCTTCCCCCACCCCCGTCAATGCCAGCGCACCGCCTCCGGAACACACAAATACCGCCCGGTGATTCACCGGGCGGTATTCCTTTTCCGTTCAGCTCAATATGCAGTTCGATCGGTTAGAGGACCGGGCCGCACTCTACTCATTCAGCTGACTCAGCCATTTTATTCCGGGTGCGAGGTCCTCATACTCCATGATAATGTCATTCGTTATGCGGTTATTGATGATATGCTTCCACCCGATCCGGTTATCGACTTCCGCAAGGAAGGTCTCATCTTTATAGGTATTGAGGATGATCGCGTAATCTTCCGGATTCCAGGGGTGAAAGTCGCCGACATCCGGCGGCACATCGGCATAAGCGGGATCCGAGTGCCAGGTTCCGAGAATGTATTCCTGATCGTTGAAGAATCCCTGCTCACCGTGAAGATGTCCGACCACGTATTTCTTCGCACCCGCCGGGAGCCGTTCCCATTCATTTCCCCATCCGTATAAGCCGGGGGCGAAATAAATCTTTCTCGCATCCCCCTGATAGTTAAGTTCCGAAAGGAAAAGGCCCCTATCCACCTGATCCCAGCGTATATACTGATCGATAAAGAGGTATCTCGCATCGTCTCCGGAGTCATCCTTTGCCACATTCCAGACACGGTCCCTTACATATTCGGCGGTCCCGCCGTAGTAGGTGGTCTTCGTTCCGACGTAGTAGAACTCTCTTATCATAAGTCCGTTACGGTTATAGATCTTCTGGTTTACAGCCTCCCAGGCCTCCTGTCCGTACTGATGATCAAAGGCATCCTCATCAAAATCCCAGTCGGAAAGATGCTCTTCCTTCAAACGCGCGTAGGTAGCGGGATTCCATTTAAACACGATCTCCTTCCAGAGACTTTGTTCCTCAGCCGCTATAGTCTCGCCCTCTGCATTCGACTGATAATATACTTTCTGATGCATATAGGGATTTGCCGGCTCTCCGTTAAGAGCATCCGCCAAGGAATCCGTCTCTTCATCTCCCTCCGGGGATGTGCCGTCGGCGGAGGGGATTCCTGCAGGAGCGCCGCCGTCCGGAGTAAAGGAAAAGCCGCCGCCGAATTCCGCTTCCCATCGAAGGAGCACATTCACCCCGGAAGGATCATAATCCTCCTCCCTGGATGCCGCATCCACCTGATCGATCTCATTATGCTCGCCGAAGCCCCACATTTTCTCATACAAAAGCCCCTGATAGCCTTTCCCGGGAGTGGAATAGAATCTCTCCATCGTCTTGATCCCGTATTCGTATTCCTCATAAAGACCGATATGTCTTCCTTCCGCATCATCCGTGGAATGGATCACATACCAGGCTTTGTTGAACTGCTTCAGGGTCTCGCCCCCGAGAGAAGGATCGAGCCCGTCGCTCCAGCCGGAGATATACCCCATCCGTCTGTTCCGGTCCCGGATCACCGCTTCTCCGAAGCCGGTCGTAAAAGCCCCGGCAGGGGATAGGCCTTTGCCCAGGCCTTATACGCTTTTCCCTGAAGGGTCGTATCATCAACGGATACCGAAGCGGTAAGGTTAAGATCCTCCGTCTCTCCGGCGATAAAGCCCTCAAAACCCTCCGGATAATTCCAGGAAAGCTTGACCTTCACCGGCGCTGCCTCAAGGCCCGACGGCCGGAATTTCAGATATGCATGATCCGGAAGATATGCCGTAAGCTCTTCCGGGCTTTTATCCGTAAGGAGCCTTTATTCCTTCCGAAGGTCGCCTCCGAGCCCTTCATCCGAAAAATAATCCTGTCCGTACTCCGTGACCCATACCCCTTCGTCCGCGGAAAGATAACCGGCAACGAAATTGCTCTCTCCTCCCTCTTCTCCGATGTAGACGGTCCCGTTCGGGATCTTATCGGCAGGGATGGAAAAAGTCGTTACGAACATACGTTCGCTTTTTATTGACAACCTCCGGCACATGCGGTAGGATATCCCTATGGATCAGATGACACTGTTTGACAATATGATGCCCCGTCCCCTGGCGGAGCGGCTCCGTCCCCGGAGTCTCGATGAATTTGCGGGACAGGAGCACCTGATCGGAGAAGGCAAGGTCCTTCGGAATCTTATCGAAAAGGACATGATCTCCTCCATGATCTTCTGGGGGCCTCCGGGCGTCGGAAAGACCACCCTCGCGAAGATCATCGCCTCAACTACGAAGGCGAAGTTCATCAATTTTTCCGCTGTGACCAGCGGGATCAAGGATATCCGCACGGTCATGGAGCGCGCGGAGGAGAACCGCCGCTACGGCGAGAAAACGATCGTCTTTGTCGACGAGATCCACCGCTTTAACAAGGCCCAGCAGGATGCCTTTCTTCCCTTCGTGGAAAAGGGCAGTATCATCCTGATCGGAGCGACTACGGAGAATCCCTCCTTTGAGGTGAACGGGGCTCTGCTCTCCCGCTGCAAGGTCTTCGTGCTTAAAGGACTTGATGCGGAGGCGGTAAAGGGACTTCTTTCCCATGCATTAAAAGATCCCCGGGGCTTCGGGGATCAGACCGTGGATATTTCGGATGATATCCTTTATAAGATCGCGAACTTTTCCAACGGAGACGCAAGGACCGCGCTTTCCACACTTGAGATGGTCATCCTGAACGGAGAACTCTCCTCCGACGGGAGCGTTAAGGTCACGGATGAGATCCTTGAGCAGTGTATCTCGAAAAAATCCCTTCTCTATGACAAATCCGGCGAAGAGCATTACAATCTGATCTCCGCACTGCATAAATCCATGCGGAATTCCGACGCGGACGCTTCGGTCTACTGGCTGGCCCGCATGCTGGAGGCCGGCGAGGATCCGCTTTATATCGCCCGCCGCGTGACGCGGTTTGCCTCCGAGGATGTGGGGCTTGCGGATACGAATGCCCTGAACGTGGCGATCAACGCCTATCAGGCCTGCCATTATATCGGAATGCCGGAATGCTCGGTGCATCTTACGGAAGCAGTGGTCTATATGGCTCTGGCTCCGAAGTCCAACGCCATGGAGACTGCCTATATGGCGGCTGCAAAGGACGCGAATGAGGATCTGGCGGATCCCGTGCCTCTGCATATCCGCAATGCCCCGACGCGTCTGATGAAGGAACTTGATTACGGAAAGGGCTATCAGTACGCCCATGACTACGAAGAAAAGATGACGGCCATGACCTGTCTGCCGGATTCCAAAAAAGGCCGGCAATACTACCGGCCCACTGATCAGGGAAACGAAAAACGGTTTGGGGAGCGCTACGAGGCGATCCGGAAATGGAAGGAAGAGCAGTTCCCCTGAGGAGACGTCAGCGCGTCATCTCATCCGCTGCATTGATCATCGCGATCCGCTCTCCGGGGTTCAGATTATCGTTCGCATCCTCCGAGAAAGCATTTTTCAGTTCTTCCTCATCCCGCTCCGCCTTTTCCTGAAGCCCGATTCCTCTTACGGTATTCTCGGAAAACTCGCGATCCTGCTCCTGTCTGTCTTCCCGGAGTTCCTTGCGGTTTTCCACTTCCTTATCATAATCCGTCTTTGAGATCTGCCCCTGTTCATAGAGCTGCTCCAGCTGGGTCTCGGTATAACTTTTTAAAGAAGTGATCGCACGGTTGTTTGCAGGGTTGTTTTCCTGCCCGGCAGCTGCCGGTCCCCGGTTTCCGTTAGCAGCTTCCGGTGACTGTCCATCCTGTCCGGCTGCCCCTGCGGTCCGCTCCTCACGCTCCGCTTCCGCCGCTTCCCGTTCCTCACGGCGCTCTTCGGCTTTTTCCCTTCTCTCTGCAGCTTCTGCTTTCTGCTCGGCTTCGATTCTTGAGCGTTCCTCGGCCTCGGCTTTCTGTCCGGCCTCGATCCTCGCCCGCTCCTCGGTACGCCTTGCTTCTTCAGCTTCCCTGGCTTCTTCCGCCAGCTTTTCCCCAGCAGAGGGTTCTTCTTTTTCCGCGGGATTCTGCGCATTTATCCCGGCTCTTTCTTCTTCATCCGCGTTGATCCTTCCGGGCGCGTTTTTCTGTTCGTCCTGATCTCCGGCTTCGATCTTTCTCACGCTTCCGAAGCGGTCCTCGGAAAGAAGTTCCTTCGCGTTTTCGCTTGCCTGCGCGGTATCCCCGTCTTTGGAGACCGCGATCAGGTCTTTCAGTTCTTCTTTTCGCTGCTCGGCCTTTTTCTCATCCTTTTCCCGGGCACGTGCTTCATTGTCCTCCCGGAGCCTCTCGGCACCGGCAGCCCGTCCGGTATCTCTCGCGCCGTGGACTGCGGGGCGCGCCGCCGAAGCTGCGGGATTCACTCCGCCTGCCATATTCACTGATGTAATTCCGGATACTTTCATGCCTGTCACCTCCCGTTTCCGGCGTGTGGATCGTGAAAACCTTCATTTCACACGCCCTTTCTTCTTCCGGGCGTGCGGTTTGCGAAAAGCTTCATTTCACACGCCCTTTCTTCTTCTTCCGGGCGTGTGGTTTGCGAAAACCTTCATTTCACACGCCCCGCTCGCTTCTTCCGGGCGTGTGGTTTGCGAAAACCTTCATTTCACACGCCCCGCTCGCTTCTTTCGGGCGTGCGATTTGCGAAAACCTTCATTTCACACGCCCTTTTTGCTTTTTCCCACTTATTCAATATTCTATTTCTTTTCCGGTCCGCCCTTCGGAGACTCTCCCGTAACCGGCAGTCCGTTCTTCTTCAGCACCAGCTTCATATAGAGCGGCATGAATATGAAGACGAGAACAAAGCCGACGGAAAACATCACGGGAAGAGAGGAAAGCAGCATCCGGCTAAAATGCGGACCGTGTGCGCCCTCCGGCAGATGCATCATGGCCATCTTCCAGTTCATTGATACCATTAAGACCGTGATCAGCGGAGTGTAGATAATGTCCGACACAAGAGAATCCAGACAGCGCCGCCCGAGAGAGCCCGGCTCCGCCCCTGCCTTTTCGCCGACCATATCCGTCAGTTTCTTCATCGGAACGAAAATACCGATCACAAGGCTTATGATCAGGCTCACCACAAAGCTCAAGACCGCTCCTCTTACATCAAAGGGTCTCCCGGAATTGGACGCTCCGAGAAGCCCGCCTGCGATCGACAGAAAGAAACTGAGCGTGACGCCCATCAGAAAACTGATCTGAAGACCAACCTTCTTCCCTATCTTATCCCTTTTATTTTTCATAGTGCGTATTCCCCTTTCACCACCGGCTCATTCCCCGCTGTATCCTCATGTCTCAGCGGGTTATGAGGTCACTTCATTTGCCTGTATGCAGTCAGACTTGCCGCAGTCAATGTATTTCGACTCCGATGCTTTATTATACCACATTCCAAATAATGAAGAAATCGCTTCCCAAAAAGAACTTCCACAAAAGACTCTCCGCAAGAAAACTCTCCGCAAGAAGGCTCTCCGCAAAAAGGCTCTCCGCAAGAAGACTCTCCGCAAAAAGGCTCTCCGCAAGAAGGCTCTCCGCAAAAAGGCTCTCCGCAAAAAGGGCTTCCGGATGCCCTGCATCCGAAAGCCCTGTAAATGATCCTTATTGTTCTGCCGGTGATCAGATCCGGAAGAAGGAGATGCTCTCCTTTAATTCGCCCGCTACCCTGCGTAGGTTCCTTGCCTCTTCCACAACGGATTCCATGTTGTCCGCCAGCTGGGAAAGGGATGCGCTCGTTTCCTCGGTGGAAGCAGCGTTCTCTTCCGAAATGCTGGAAAGGGACTCGATGGCGTTCAGGATCTCGTTCTTGTCGCGTTCAACCGCTTCCACAAGGGTCTCGATCTTCTTCGAACCTTCCTCGCTCTCCTGAAGCTGCGTGCCCATCTGCTTGAAGGAATCGCTCATCTTGTCGAAGGCCACGGACTCATTGGAGGTCGCGTCCTTGATCGTCTGGGTGAGCTGCTTATTCTGATCGGACAGCGTAGAGATCCTGGACAGCATATCCGTGATCTCCTTCGCGGATTTGTCGGATTCTTCCGCCAGATTCTTGATGTTGTCGGCTACTACCGCGAAGCCCTTGCCTGCCTCGCCCGCTCTGGCCGCCTCGATGGAAGCGTTGAGCGCAAGGAGGTTCGTCTCGCTCGCGATGCTGATGATCGCTTCGGCCGCATTCGAGATCTCTTCCACAACTCTTGCCGTCTCGTTTACGGAACCCTGTACCTTGCCTGCGATGGCATCGGTTTCCTTATCCGCCTTCTGAAGCTTCTCAACCTGACCCTGAACGTCGGTGGAGCTCCGGAATACGGTGTCCGTGATATCAATATTCGCGGAAGCGGAAGCAAGTACCTCATCGATCGAATTTCCGATGTTGATCGTAAGGTCATTGGCGTTCTGTACATCCTGTGCCATTGCGGTAGCACCTTCCGCGATATCGTTCACGGCGTTGCTGATATCATTCGTCATGCTCTGGGAATCCGCGATCCTCTGTTCCGCGTTCACGGCACCTGCATCAACGGCTTCCGCCTGCTCGATGATCCGTTCGATGGCCTCGCGGAGCTTTAATCTCATCTCCTCAAGCTCACGGCTGATCTTTGAAAGCTCTTCAATCTTGTTGGTATCCTCGATCGGGCTGGAGAAGTTTCCTCCCGCAACCACAGTGATCTGATCCGCAACGCCTTTGATCTTCCTGTTTACGAGGAATGCCACGAATGCGGCGACGGCTCCGAAGATAAGTACCGAAATGATCACCGTGATGATCTGAGATCTCGTCTGCGCGTTGATCAGCTTTTCCGTATCCGCGTACGGGGTTCCGGCAAATACCATACCGACCGTCGTATTGGAAGCATCTTTTAAAGGCATATAATATCCGGAGAAGTCCTGTCCCACGATCTCCACATGATCGATGAACTTGTTCTTTCCTCCCTTAAGTACATCCTTGATTACCGCATCGGAAGCTTTTGTCCCGATCACGAGCTCACCCTTTTCATTCCGGATTGATGTTCCGTAACGGGTATCGCCCCAGAAGAGAGTGATAAACACATCTTCATCCGTCATTGAGAAGAAGAAATCCTCCGAAGGCGCTACATTCATGATTCCTCCGGCTACCAGAGTCTCTCCGTCCATAACCCAGGATCCGTCACCGCTCTTGGCCATTGCGCCGTAGTGGTTGGATACTGCCATCACCGCAGTGTGCAGTTTCGATTCGATCTCATCCATAACGATGCTCTTTACGGAACGGATGGAAAAGATGTTTACGACGATGCAGGTAATGATCATCGGCACGAGCGCAAGCGCCATCAGCACGAAGATCATACCCATTTTCTTCTTTTGCTTCATATTAATCCCTTACCTCCTTGTACCGGGAGACAAAGCATACCGTCCCCCAAAGAATTCAATATCATAGGTTATGGTATCATATAATTCCGCTGCAGGCAAGAATAAATTGTGAAAACTGCACAAATTACTATGCACTTATGAGAATTGCGCCCCGAAAAGCGCGCATATATCCGTATCACAGGATTCGTAAATTCCGGCAATTCCTTCAAGAGCAGTCCCAAGAGCAAGGAATTTCAGCTGGATCAGCTTCAGTCTGGCCGCAGCCGCATCGATCTCCGGCTTTCGTACCGTGAGACCGTCAAGACAGAACGGCAGTGCAAAAGAAGCTGCCTCAAACTCCCAGAGACACTTTTCGATAAGAAAAGCCGTCCTCCGAAGGTCCGAGGCGGAAGAAGCAAGCAGGCGGTAGTTTACCCGGATCGAGTCCTCCGCGGAAAGGCACAGACCGAATTCTTCCTCAAGAGCAAGGTTTTCGATCAGATCCCGGCCGTCTTTTTTGACGAACAGACTGTAAAAGATCGTCGGAAGACCTGCGAAATAAAAGTCCCCGAGGTCCGAAGCCCCGGCCCTTTCATGATGGATTCCCGTCTTTTTCCGTCCTCTTGCGGCCTCGGCGATCTGCATTGCGGTAGAGGCGCAGCCGTCAAGGTATACCGGCGGAAGCTTCATAAATTCCTCGGAAAGCCCCCGTACGGAGTTACCGAGAGCCCCTTTATGAAGTGCCTCCCGGTTCTTCCTCCCCCGGTAAACATATTCGACGGAACCGTCCGGAAGCTTTTTTTCCGTCACGAACATTCTTTTTATATCATGATATGCCGCAAGATCCGTTTTTTCCGCGGGCGTCCTGATATAGCGGATGTGCTCTTTCGGGATAACGGTCTTTCCGAGCACGCTCACAAAGTCGTTCTCCCCGTTTATCCCGTAGAGTTTGTCCGTCCTTTCGCGATAGCCCTCCTTTCCGTACCGTTCCTTCCAGTTACGGATGGCCTTTTCCGGGAAACCCTGTCCGTCCACGGAATACGTACGGTCGATGAGAAAGGCAAAGGCGCTTTCCATGGTAATGAACTGCACCTTGTTCCCGCCTTTGGAGTGGCCGGTGGTGATAACCTTCTGTTCTTCTTTGATCCCCTCCTTTTCCATCACCTCGTCAAAGTAGCGGAGGGCTTCCTTCTGCTGAAGGGTTTCTTTTTCCGTCAGGCCTTTTCCGTTGTCTCCCCATTCCCCGTCCGCGGTGCCCCGGAAGGCCACATAGACATCGCCCTCCGGGGAAAAGAACGCGCAGGCGTTGGTGCCCTCATTGTATCCCATCTGCCGGCTCTGATCGCGGATCCTCAGGTTTCCCACTGCCGGATCAAGGACCGCCTGACTTAAGATTGCATACTCGCCGGCATAAGTCTTATCAACATCGATGTGTTCCGGCATCTCTTCCACGATGGTTCGAAGATCCTGTCCGTCCTTCGCGAAAGCATAATCGGTATACATATAGGTATCGAGGATCATGCTGATCTCCGCGTCCGTATAGGGAAGTTCTCCTTCCCTTGCCGACACGAGCCGCTCATCGATTATTTCCGGGCCCTTTTTCATGACACATATCCATCCGAAGGAGTCTTATACGACCACGCCTGTCCGCATGCCGTTTGACTGCTCGGTGCTTCCGCTTTCCGCCTGCAGATAGGAAGCTGCCATTTCCCCCAGATCCTTCGAATGCTCCGCCACCATGCGGTAGAGTTTGTCCATATCGGTCTGCAGAGTGGCAAAGCGGCTCTTGAAAGCCGAGGAAGCCTCCCCCTGCCAGATCGCCGACAGCCCCTGAACGAGTTCCATCATCTCCGAAGTCAGTGCTTTTACCTGATTCCCGCAGGCCGAAAACTCCTCCGATGACGAGATCAGTTTTTCCGGTGTAACTTTTAAGATGCCGTCCATATTTCTCTTCCCCCTTTCCGCTTAATAAGCCCTTGCGGCCGCAAGCTCCGCGTTCCGCCGCTCCGTTTCCTCATAACGCGCCGCGATGGCAAGAAGCGCCTGCACATACTGGATGATCAGCTGGTAAAAGGCGTCCATCTGCGTCATATCCCTCAGAAAGGCCTGATGAAAAACATTCTTCGCCTCCCCCTCCCACATGGATGCAAGCCCGCTTTCGCGGGATTCCAGATCCGTCTTTTTATTCCGGAACTGCTCATTCAGTTCCGTCAGTGTCTCCGCCCTCCGGCGAAGTTCTCCCGATGTCACTTCAAAAAATCCCATATTCTTCCTCCTATTAAAACAGTTTAATAACTCCGGCCAAGGCCGATCTCCCTGTTGAAGCTTTCGGCACGGTAAAGAAGCGATGCCTCTTCGTCGATCCGGTTCATGACCGAGTCGATCTCCTTCAGGATCCCGCCCATTTTCTCCGTGAGCAGCCGCTCCTTTCCGAAAAAGGCATCGGCCTCCTCGCACTCCCATACCAGACGGGACCGGTCCGCATGGGCCGGAAGTACGCCCTCCGAGATCTTATGCAGTTCCTCAAGATGCTCCGAAGCCTTATCCCTTGCGGTCTTAAACTCCGAAAAACGGATATCTATAAGTTTCGGTATTCCCATACCTCCTCCTTTCCTCCGTACTCAGCCGGATTCCTCCGTGTTTTCCTTTTCCGCGGCGGCATAGGAAGCGGCCATTTCCTTCAGCTTCCCGATCTGCAGGGACAGCTGTTCCACAGCCTCCTTTCCGGATCCGCGATACTCTTCCGTCCTGCTCCTGACCACATCCGCTGCCCCGCTAAGGACTGCCTCCGAAAGGCTTTCAAGATCCTTCATAAGCACCTCGAAGGAAGCATCGATCCTTCTGCAGTATCCGGAGAATTCCTCTTCCTTCTTAAGAAGCAGTTCTGAAGTCACTTTAATATGTGCCATGATCCCTCCTTATCCCGGAGTCTTTCCGATGTGGTCCGCAAGGAACGCCGCCTTCTTCTTTGCAAGAGCGATCTTAAGCGCGGCTTCGGAAAGAAGAGCCGAAAGTTCCGAAAGTTCCCGGATCCGCTCCTTCATAACATCGATCCTCCGGCCGGTTTCCGAAATAAAAGCCTTTGCCGCCTCCCCTTCAAAGCCTCCGGCAAGTTCTCTGCACCCCTCGCTTAAAAGCTCCGTAAGATCCCGGAGTCTCGTGATCTCCTCCGCCGCGGAAGCAAGGGATTCTGCCGCAGTATCCGCCCGGAGGATCAGCTGTCCCTCCATGATCCGTCCTCAGACCAGGATGAGCCGGTCGCCGTTGCCGACTCCCTGCTCCGTCATGGAAAGTCCCGGCTGAAGAAAATCTCCGGTCCTCATAAAAAAAAGCATTTTGCTCCCCGGATCGAAGGTCACTTCCTCCTTCTCCTCCGTCAATCGGACGATCCTTTCCTCAAGCTCCTTCACCGCAACCCCCGGGTCGATCTCAAAATCCAGGATCCTGTCAAGCGCGGGGATCATAACATCAATCATAATCATCTTCCGTCACCTCCTTTTTCTCATCCGGAATGCGGATCCTGAGGGTCTTTCCGCTTCCGGATCGTCTTACATGACCGCATCTTTCCCCGGAGGGAGCGCCAAGCTCCGTATAGGAAAGATCCGGAAACTCCAGAATTCTCTGTGCCATCGGGTTTCCGCCAAGATGCATTCCCGTGCCGTTTTCGGCAAATATCCGAAAGAGCGGCATGACCGGAAGCTCCGCATCCCTTCTCGGGTCGTACGCCCCGATGATGAAGGCTCCCCCGGGATCGCCCGGAATCGCTGAGCGGATCATTTCCGCGATCCTTACTCCGGGGTCCGTCACTCCCTCGCTTCCGGAAAGCCTCCTTAAAAGGTCCCCGAGGGAAGGGATCAGGAGGATCCTTTTTCCTTCCGGATCCGGCAGCGGCTCCCCGGGTTCAAGAAACAGAGCTTCTTTGCAAAGTTCCTCCCGCGACCCCAGGATCTTCCGGAGCATCTTCAGATAGCCGGGGGCATCGCCGGCATTCAGGGCGGAGATAAGGAATGTCCCTCCCCCGGATATGTCGATGCTCCGGATCCTCCCGGAAACAAGGGACCAGCCGAGGGGAAGCTGCATCGGCCGCGTCTTCCTTTTCCGGTCCTTCCCTGGTTCTGCCTCCTTTCCTAAAAACGCCTCCAGATGTGAAGGAAGCGGTTTCTCCGGGATCTCCGGAAACCGTTCCGGACCCTCCGATGGTCGTTCCGGACCTTCCGATGATCGTTCCGGGCCTTGCCCCGTCTCCTCCCCGGTGAGCATTTTTACTCCTCCGTCCGTCTTCCGGCAGCATTCATCCGTATCGGAATCACGGGGCGGTACCTCTTCAAGCACCGCGATCTGCCCCTCGAGCACCTCATCGTCTCTCCGGTAAAGGAACCGCCCCGGAGTGCCGGGTTTCGGATAAACGCCGGTCCGGTAGCGCCTGAGGACATCTCCGTAAAGGAGCCGGTCATTCATTTCAAGGGCGACGGCCGTCTTTATCTTCGCGAAGATCTTCGCCGGCAGATCCGAAACCGCCGATCCCGTGATAATAAAGTAGAACCGGATACTGATTCCCTCAGTCACCATCTCCGAAAGGCTCTCTTTCTCCTCCTCCGAAAGCGCCCGGAAAAAGGCCGCGAAATTGTCGATGACCACAAAGAAGGGCTCATGATCCTTTGTCTCATGCTCTTTTGTCCCATACTCCTTTCGCCTCGAAAATTCCCGCTTCAGATGGTACCAGAAAACGGAAATTCCACCGGACCGGGCAAGGGCTCCGAGGCACTTCGGGCTTTCCTTGCGGGAAAAAATCCCCTTTTGGGAAAGGTCCGCCAGCACAAAATACCCCGGAAGCTGGGGAAGGATCGTATCAAGGGCCGTCGTTTTTCCGGACGCGGGTCCGCCCGCAATGAACAGATGCCCCATCTCCTTCGGGATATAGAAGACCTCACCCTGTTCCTGCCGGTAGGGATCGTCGTAGAGCCCGAGAAGGATCCGCTCTTCCCCACAGGCGGCAGGCGTCCTTTCATAAGGGATCCCGATCCTGTCCGGAAGTTCTTCCATCCAGAGACTCCTTGCCGCGGGAAAACCGAGGGCGGCCGAAATACTCTTAAGATGCTCCGTAAGGGCGGTAAGAAGGATCTTTTTTTCTCCGTCTCCGGCACCCCTTATAAAAGCAGTATCCCCGAGTCCGGTCCTTTTTCCGCTTCGGGAAAGGAGAAGGGCCGGTTCCCTTATCTTTCCTCCTTCCGTATAGGGATCTTTCAGATAGCCTGTCTGGAAGTGCCGGAAGATCTCATCGTTTCCCACCTGTAAACAGGCTTCCCCCGGATTCTTAAGAAAGGCGGCATCCGGCCGGTGGAGCATATCCCGGGAATCCTGCTGCCCCTGCACCTTAAGGCAGAGGCGGAACCTGGAATTGCTGAAGATCCGCTCATCCACCACCCCCGCGGGTTTCTGTGTCGCAAGGATCAGGTGGATCCCGAGGGATCTTCCCACCGCGGCGAGGGAAATGATCTGCTGCATGAACTCCGGCTCCTCTTTTTTCAGCTCGGCGAATTCATCCACAATGAGGATCAGATGGGGCATCGGCAAAAGGGAAGGATCATGGCGCCTTGCTTCCGTATAGGCGTCGATATGGCTTACCCCGTTGTCGGAAAGGATCCTCTGCCGCCGGTGATTCTCCGATGACACCGCCTTCAGCGCCCGGTTGATGCTGCTTCCGGAGAGATTCGAGATCACGCCGGCGCAGTGGGGAAGCTCCCTGATGAGATTTCCGGTGCCTCCGCCTTTATAGTCGATGAGGAAAAAATTCACATCCTCCGGCGAAAAGGAGATGCAGAGCGATATCAGATAGCATTGCAGAAGTTCGCTCTTTCCCGATCCCGTGGTCCCGGCCACCAGCCCGTGGGGCCCGTGAAACTTCTCATGAAGGTCCAGAAAGACCACCTCTTTGCCGCCGGAGATCCCGACGGGCGCCCGGAGGCTTATATCCGGACGGCTCTCCCGGTAGCGATTTTCCACCTCCAGCTCCTGTATTCCGGGAACTCCGTAAAGTTCGAGAAAAGGGACCTTCGCCGGGATCCCTCCGCGAAAGGAAGGCAGATCCCCGGCAATACCGGAAAGCGCCCGGAACGCCTTTTGCGCGCGCTCAAAGGATACCGTTTCCGTAAGGATCTCTTCTTCTTTTCCTCCTTTCCGAAGATTAAGATATCCCACCCGGGAGCCCTCCTCCGGAAGCGTGACCACACATCCGCAATACGGAGGAAGGCTTTCTCTTGCCCGTTCAAAAAAGATCACGCTCTCGTTCGCGCTGTCCTTATTTCCGCCGGATTCCGGAAGCTTTTCTTCAAAAAGCGATTCTCCGGAAAGAAGTCCCCCGTTAAGGATAAGGAAAAGATCATGCTCCGGATGGGGCGCGGCTCTCCTTTCCCGAAGATACGGGAGGATCGAAAGAGCCTCCCCGGAATTTCCGGCCGCAAGCCGCATCCTTCCGCCCTCCGCGAAGATATGGGGAAGGAATTTTACCGCCTCGTAGAGCCTTTCCTGGAAGGGATCCTCCTCATCAAAGAAAAGGATGAGCCTCAGCCGCGAAGGCGCGATCCCGATGCAGAGCTGCAGAAGGATCTGCAGAAGAAACCCGCAGCCGCAGGGAAGGGATGGGTCCGATACGATCCCGAAGAAAGGTTCCTTTGAAAGATCCGCAAGCACCGGAGCTCCGGAAAGGGTCTGATAATCCGCCACCAGGCTCTTTGCCATCAGCACTTCTTCATCCGGAAACATCTGCTTTACGCCGTCGGAAAGACGGACCTTCATCTGAAACGGGATCTCACCGGTCCCTATCCGTATGAGAAGAAATCCCTCAGGGCCCGGCAGCCTCCGGTAGTGCCCGGCAGGCGGATCCGACGCAAGTTCTTCCCCGCTTTTATAGGTCTCCATCATAAAGGCACGGTTATCCGCGGCGCATTCCGAAAGATACTCATCCATCTTCGAAAGATATCTTCGGAATTCAGCCTTTTTCTCCCGTTTTCTCTTCTCCTCCGTCTTCTTCCGGTAACGGTGGTTCACCGCGCTCCAGACCGCACCCGCCAGAGCTCCCGACAATGCTGCCGCCAGGGATACATAGAGAAAGCCGCCTCCCCTTCCTCCGTACATGGATCTTCCGAAGACTGCCATCACGAGGATCGGGAGGACCATCGTAAGGGAAGGTCCCGCCGTGAGAAAAAGGGGAGTCTCTTCCGAATCGCTTATCCTCTCCGGAAGGAGGATCTCAACCTCATCCGTATGCAGCAGAAGGATCCCTCCCTTCCTCTTTGGCGATCCGCAGATCCCCGTAATAAGCATCGGCGAAAAGGTATTTCCCGAAGAATCTTAAGGCAAGGCCGAAGATCCTGATCTCATCCCCGTATTCCGGGTAAAGGACAAAGACCCCCTCCTTTTTCTTAAGGAACCTTTTCGGCTCCCCCGTCTTCGGGTTCACGGACAGTCCGTCCGACGTTACGGCCGAAAAGAACAGTCTCCCCTCCTCATAAAAGATCCGGGCATGTTCCGGCCGGATCAGGGCCCCGGTCTGATAGAATATGTCATTGTGAAACGCGCTCCCCAGAAGGAGTCTGCTCCTTTCGGGGATGCGGATGATCCCTGTTTGAGGGATCCGCTTAACGGACAGCATGAAAAGATCACTTCCTTTTCACAGAAAATATGGCGTGATACAGGATCCGCCTGTGGCAAATGTTGAAAAAAGGTCCGATACGGACCGCGAGATCATGAGCCAGTGTCTGCTCTGAACAAAGATCATCGTCTGTGCCGCCGGCTCTTAACCGTTGACACAGACGATGTTATCATACAGAATTCGATCTGTCAAGTATTATTTCGATATTTCGAAATCTATTCATTTCCCCTGCGGCTTATTTCGCTTCCGGTATATACCGCTTCCGCTTTATTCCGCTTCGGGCTTATACCGCTTCCGGTTTGATGCGCTTTCCCGACGCCTCTCCCCTGCGGACGATCACGGGATCCTCGATCCCCTCCACAGCCTTCTTCGTAACGACCACCTTTTCGATGGTATCGTCCGAAGGGATCTCGTACATCTCATCCATCATGGTACGCTCCATAATGGAACGGAGGCCTCGGGCGCCGGTCTTTCTCTTAAGGGCCTGCTCCGCGATGGTCTCCACCGCGTCATCCTCAAATTCAAGATCCACGCCGTCAAAGGAAAAGAGCTTCTGATACTGCTTGATCAGCGCGTTCTTCGGCTCCCGGAGGATCCGGATCAGGGCTTCTTTGTCAAGTCCGTGAAGGGATACGTTGATCGGCACCCTTCCGACGAATTCCGGGATCAGACCGAACTTCACCAGATCCTGAGGGGTGACTTCCTGAAAAAGCTCCCCGGTCTCGAAGGATGCCTTGGCCGAAACCTCGGCGCCGAAACCGATGGAATTGCGGTTCAGCCTGTCCTCCACGATCTTTTCGAGACCGTCGAAGGCCCCGCCGCAGAGGAAAAGGATATTGGAGGTATCCACCTGGATCAGTTCCTGATGAGGATGCTTTCTCCCGCCCTGAGGCGGAACGGAAGCGATCGTTCCCTCGATCAGCTTAAGGAGCGCCTGCTGTACGCCTTCTCCGGAAACATCCCTTGTAATGGACACGTTTTCCGACTTCTTCGTGATCTTGTCGATCTCGTCGATATAGATGATCCCGAGCTGGGCTTTTTCCACATCATAGTCGGCGGCCTGGATCAGCTTCAGAAGGATGTTCTCCACATCCTCCCCTACATAGCCGGCTTCGGTGAGAGTGGTCGCGTCCGCGATGGCAAAGGGCACGTTGATGATCTTCGCCAGGGTCTGGGCAAGGTAAGTCTTTCCCGAACCCGTGGGGCCGATCATGATGATGTTGGACTTCTGAAGCTCCACGTCATCATCCGCGCCGGCGGAACGGATCCTTTTATAATGATTATATACCGCCACGGAAAGGACCTTCTTCGCTTCCTCCTGCCCGATCACATATTCGTCAAGAAAGTTCTTGATCTCCACAGGTTTCAGAAGCCGGACGCCCGCTGCAAGATCCGGGGTCCCGGAAGCATCGAATTCCTCCTCCTCTTCTCCGAGTTCCTCTTCGATGATCTCCGCGCAGAGGTCCACGCATTCGTCACAGATAAAGATCCCGCCCGGGCCGGCAATGATCTTCTGCACCTGGCCCTGGGTCTTTCCGCAAAAAGAGCAGCGGATCGTTTCATTCATTTTTGCCATTTTACTTTTCCTCGGTCCGCTTTTCGGCTACCTTGTCAATGAGGCCGTATTCCATCGCTTCCTGCGCGGTCATCCAGTTGTCGCGCTCGGTATCCGCGGCTACGGTATCATAGGGCTTTCCGGTATTTTCACTTAAGATGCGGTTCAGCTTTTCCTTGGTCTGAAGGATGTGCTTCGCCGCGATCTCGATCTCGGTGGCCTGGCCCTGGGAACCGCCGGAGGGCTGATGGATCATAACCTCCGCATTGGGGAGCGCATAGCGCTTGCCCTTCGCTCCGCCGGAGAGCAGGAATGCTCCCATGCTG
>JAILLW010000084.1 GCA_024692955.1 Lachnospiraceae bacterium
CATTGACAACATCTTCCGTTTCACCCAGGCTGGTTCCGAGGTATCCGCGCTTCTCGGCCGTATGCCTTCGGCGGTAGGTTATCAGCCGACGCTGCAGACCGAGATGGGTGCCCTTCAGGAAAGGATCACCTCCACGAAGAACGGCTCCATTACTTCCGTACAGGCCGTATACGTACCTGCGGATGACCTTACGGACCCCGCTCCCGCGACGACCTTCGCACATCTTGACGCGACCACGGTTCTTTCCAGATCCATCGTGGAACTCGGAATCTATCCGGCAGTTGATCCGCTGGATTCCACTTCACGTATCCTGGATCCCCGTATCGTCGGCGAAGAACACTTTGAAGTGGCCCGCGGTGTGCAGGAGACTCTTCAGAAATACAAGGAACTTCAGGATATCATCGCGATCCTCGGTATGGATGAGCTTTCCGAAGCGGATAAGATCGTTGTGGCGAGGGCGAGACGTATTCAGAGATTCCTTTCCCAGCCCTTCTTTGTGGCGGGACAGTTCACGGGTCTCGAAGGAAAATACGTACCGATCGGCGAAACGATCCGCGGTTTCAAGGAGATCCTTGAGGGCAAGCATGATGACATCCCCGAGGGCTATTTCCTGAACGCAGGCACGATCGATGATGTACTGCTGAAGGCGAAATAAAGGAAGCGGATATGGCGGATACGAATCTTTTCAGACTGAGAATCATCACGCCGGACAGAACCTTTTACGACAATGAGGTGAAGATGGCGGAGTTTAATACTTCCGAGGGTGAGATCGGAGTGCTTCGGGGGCACATTCCCCTGACCGTGGTGATCGCCCCCGGGATACTAACGATCACCGAGGAGAACGGTATCAAAGAGGCGGCGCTGCACGCGGGCTTCGCGGAGATCCTGAAGGATCGGGTCACGATCATGGCGGAGATCGTCGAATGGCCCGAAGAGATCGATTTAAAGCGTGCCGAGGAAGCGAGGGACCGGGCTGAGGAACGGCTTCGCACGAAGACCCCGGAGACCGATGCGATGAGGGCGGAAACGGCTCTTCGAAGAGCCATGGCCCGGATCAATATTTCACAAAGATAAGATCTATCAGGAATGACCGGCCCGCTTTTCCGTATGGAAGCGGGCCGGAATTCTTGGCTGCTGACGGAACTTTTCATGAAAAAAGCCCTGATCAAAGCGATTATCGTACTCGCGGTCTTTCTGACCTCGGCGATGGTCACATCCCGAATCATCAATAAGGACAGCCTCGACATGACTTCGGAAATGACACCTGCGTCATTTCCTGTGGTATGTATGCAGTACGGGGATACCGGGATCAACCGGATGTTCGGCTACACGATGGATATGGAACTGAACTATATGCGAAGTTCCATCACTCCCCTTATGCCGGGAAGAAAGATCCTTCTTAAGATACTTCTCCACGAAAACTATCTTTCGAAACTGTCTTACGAGATCCGTACACTGGACGGTCTGCGTCTTATTGAAAACACCGAGATCACGGACTATGAATACGGTGAAGGGACCGCAACGGCGGAACTCACGGTAAAGGACCTGATCGAAAGCGACCGGGAATACGAGATGATCGTATGCCTTGAGACCGTGGACGGAAAAAAGATCGATTATTATACGCGGATCATCAATCCGACGGAATCCCATGTTGAGGAAAAACTGAACTATGTGGCGGATTTTTCCGCGAAAACCTTTCATAAGGGACTTGCGGAGGATCTGATCAAATATCTGGAATCCGACTCCCAGGGAGATAACTCGAGCTTCGGTCATGTGAACATCCATTCCAGCTTTGAGCAGGTGACCTGGGGAGAGCTTTCACCCTTAAGGGTTACCGAGCCGATGGTCACGATAAAGGAGATCACGCCGGCTACGGGAAACTTTCTGATCGACTATTACGTGTCCGTCAATGAGCCGGATCACGATATCCGGTATTTCAAGGTGCGGGAATTCTATCGGATCCGCTATACGAAGGAAAGAATGTACCTCCTGGATTTTGAAAGGACGATGGATGAAGTCTTTTTAAATGACAAGGCAGCCTATTCGGAAGAAACGATCATGTTGGGGATCCGGGGCGAAGAGACCGTGATCCGGGAAAACGAGGACGGAAGCTGTTTCGCCTTTGTGGCCGGCGGGAATCTTTACGCCTATGATTCGAACGGAAGCACTACCGCCTATCTTTTCGGCTTCAATGACGGGTTCAGCGAGGATGAGCGGATCATGAACGACGAGCACGCGATCCGGATCATGAACGTGGACGAGGCAGGGAACGTGACCTTCCTTATATACGGATATATGAGCCGCGGTCTGCACGAGGGTGAATGCGGGGTGGCCGCTTACCGTTATGACGCGTCCGTCAATACCATCGAAGAGCTTGCCTATATTCCGGTTCCTCATTCGCCGGATCTGCTCATGCGGGAGGTGGAGAAGCTTTCCTACATGAATACGGACGGAAACATCTACCTTCTGATCGGTGACACCCTCTACGGGATCCATTCCGGAACAAGGAGCGTGGAAACGGTGGCGGAGGACCTGACCGAAGGCGACTTTTTCGTGACAAAGAGCGAGCGTATCGTGGCCTTTCGCAGGGACAACGGCATAAGGATCTTCAATTTCGAATCCGGAAAGGTAAATGATCTCGAACCTTCCTACGGACAGCAGCTGAAACTGATCTCCTTTATCGGCGAGGATCTGGTATACGGTGTTTTCAGAACCCGGGAAGTGACGAGGGACGGACTTTCCGGACTGATCGAGCCGATGTTCCGTATTGTGATCTATAATTCCCTGGAAGGGGAGATCATGTCTTACAGCCGGGAAAGCGACGGGATCTATATCCGGTCCGGCGAGGTACGTGAGAACCAGATCATCCTGAAGCGGCTTTTGAAAAATGAGGAAGACGGTACCTTTGAGGATACCACGGACGATCAGATCATGAATTCGGCCGATATCGCGGATGTGAAGAACACGATCGATCCGGTGGCTGTGGAGATCTATGAGACCCTTACAAGGATCTTTGTGCATAACGGCATCGATGCCGGAAAACTGAAATTCCTGCATCCGAAGTTCGTACTCTTCGAAGAAGACCGGAAGATCGCGCTGAATATCGAGCCGGACGCGATCCGGTATACCGTATACGGAAAATACGGAGTCGACAGCTTCTACAACGATGAACAGAATGCCGTGATGCGCGCATATAACATCGCAGGCTCATCCATCAATTTCCGGGGGGATTATATCTTCAGGAAGGGTGTAAGAAGCGCTAAAAACCAGATCATGGCGATCACGGAGGCCGCTTCGGACGAAGACAGAGGATCGCTTGCCGTATGCCTCGATACGATGCTGGAATATGAAGGGCAGGTCCGGAATTCACAGTATATGCTGGATCACGGTCAGAACGCGATCGATATTCTGGAGGATGCGCTGATCGATTATGAAGTGCTGGATCTGAACGGAGTCAGTCTGGATGCGGTGCTGTATTACGTGAACCGGGATATCCCGGTGCTGGTAAGGCTTGAAGACGGGAATGCCATGCTGCTCATCGGCTTCAACGAAAGCAATACCGTGGTCATGGATCCGACGGAAGGAGAGATCCGGAAGATCGGAATGGAAGACTCCGAAACCCTCTTCGGCGAGAGCGGAAACAGTTTTGTTACCTATGTGAAAAAAGCCGATTAAGAGGCATCATGAAAGAGCCCGGGATATCTTTTCAGCGCGAAGAGAAGCACAAGCCCGAGGATACCGCAGGAGATGACCTCACCGGCAAATACGGTCACGAAGGAAAACCAGAGGGGTACGATCCCGTAAGCATATTTGAGGACAAAAGGAATGATCAGAGTATTCGAAAGGATCGCGGGAACCGGGGCGAGGTACTCGCTGACGCTGTGTCCGAAAAGGGTCTTTTCCGAACGGTGACGGCCGAGATAATAAGTGACGATCGCGCCGATCAGAGTCGCAAGGCTTCCGAAGATGATATCCGGAAGGGCACAGCCTGTAAGGACATTCGAGAGCAGGCAGCCGATGAACAATCCGGGAATGGCAGAAGCCGTAAAATATGGTAAAATGGTAAGAGCTTCGGACAGACGGACCTGCACTGCGCCGTTGGCAAGGCCGAACAGGTTGACAATGTATGTAAGAACGATATATATGGCAGCGATCACCGCGCCGTAGGTAATGTTCCGGATGCTTAGTTTCATTATAAAAGGAAGTCCTTTCTGAAAGAATGTTCCGGCAGTGACGCCGGAAAATGAACTTCAGTATTATAGCAACGAAAACAAGGAGGGTCAATATGTTTTATGACGGAAAAATCTGGATCGGAAAAAGCGGAGAAGAAAACATTTATGTCTATCCGGGCAAGGCGAACCGCCACGGTCTGATCGCGGGAGCGACCGGTACCGGAAAGACAGTTACCTTAAAGGTAATGGCGGAATCTTTTTCGGACGCGGGTGTACCGGTGTTCCTCGCGGACGCGAAGGGCGACCTTTCCGGAATGTGCTCCGATGGCATCCTGACGGAGGATATGCAGAAGAGGATCGACTTTTTCGGTCTCGATGAAGCGGGCTTTGCCTTTAAGAACTATCCGACGAATTTCTGGGATGTTTACGGCGAGACCGGGATCCCGCTCCGTACGACGATCTCCGAAATGGGACCGCTCCTTTTAAGCCGGATCATGGATCTCAATGATACCCAGACCGATATCCTGAACGTGATCTTCAAGATCGCGGATGACAATTCCCTGCTTCTGATCGATACCAAGGATCTGAAGAGCATGCTCACCTACGTATCCGAGAATTCAAAGGAACTCAGCTCACAGTACGGAAATCTTCCGACCGTCAGTCTGAACGCGATCTTAAGATCGGTTATCGCTCTTGAATCCGACGGCGGGGAGCAGTTCTTCGCGGAGCCCGCGCTCAATATCAAGGACTGGCTCACGGTGGACGGTTCGGGCCGCGGCTTTATCCAGATCCTGAACGCTCAGAAGCTGATGCTGAATCCCAGAATGTACTCGATGTTCCTTCTGTGGATGATCTCCGAATTATACGAGACTCTGCCGGAGGCGGGAGATCTGGATAAGCCGAAGATGGTATTCTTCTTTGACGAAGCGCATATGCTCTTCGATTCGGCTCCGAAGATCCTGCTTGAAAAGATCGAACAGGTGGTAAAGCTGATCCGTTCAAAGGGTGTCGGGATCTACTTTGTAACGCAGAATCCGAGGGATATTCCGGACGGGGTGCTGAACCAGCTCGGGAACAAGGTGCAGCACGCACTCCGCGCCTATACTCCGAAGGAGCAGCAGGCGATGCGCGCGGCGGTTCAGGGTCTCAGGGAGAATCCGGAATTCGATTCCTATACCGCGCTCTCGGAACTCGGGACCGGCGAAGCGCTCGTATCCGTACTTGACGACGAGGGCGTACCGACCATCGTGAAGCGCACGAAGATCCTTCCTCCTCAGAGCAGAATGGGCATTGTGGAGGAGTCTGTACGCCAGGCCAGAGTCGAAAGCGCTATGCTTTACGGAAAATACAATTATTATGTGGATAATGAATCCGCCTATGAGCGCCTGACCGCGATCAAAGAGGAGCGGGATGCCGTGAAGGCGGAAGAAGAGCGCCTGCGCGAACAGGAAAAGGCGGAAGCCGAGGCGGCGAAGCAGGCGGAAAAAGAGAGGATCGCAGCCGAGAAGCAGGCCGAGAAGGAGAGAATCGCGGCCGAAAAACAGGCCGAGAAGGAAAGGATCGCCGCCGAAAAGGAAGAAGCGAAGCGGAAAGCCGCAGCGGAGAAGGCGGAAGCCGCGAAGAAGAATACCTACAAGCGTGCCGCAAAGTCCGTAGCGAGCTCAACGGCAGGCACTCTGGGGCGCGAAGCCGGAAACCTTCTCGGAAAGAGCGTCGGTGGGACCTTCGGAAAGAGGATCGGCGGAAATGTGGGTGCTTCACTCGCGCGCGGGATCATCGGGACACTGTTCAAATAAATGAATAACAGAAAAACGGTATTTCTTTCCTATGCCGGTCTGCTGCTTGTAGCGATCATCTGGGGACTTGCTTTCGCGGTGGTGAAGTCCGCGCTTGACTATATGCCGCCGGTATATATGATGGCGTTCCGCTTTACGCTGGCGGCAATCCTGATCAGCCTGGTCTTTATCCGCCGTTTCAGGACCATGACGAAGGAAGAACTCAGGCACGGGATCACCATCGGGGTATTTCTCTTTTTCGGATATCTTACCCAGACGATCGGCTGCAAGTATACGACGGCGGGAAAGAATGCGTTCCTTACGGCACTGTATATCATCCTGATCCCCTTCCTTCACTGGATATTCGAAAAGAAGCGCCCTTCGTACAGAGTCTTTCTGGCGGCGCTGATCGGAATTACGGGGATCGGGTTTCTGTCCCTGAACGGGGATCTGTCCGTGAACATCGGGGATGTGCTCACTCTGGTCTGCGGCGTGATGTACGCCTTTCAGATCTCGCTCATCGATCTGTGGTCGAAAAATGATGATCCGGTCAGTCTGGCGATCCTGCAGATGATCACCAGCGCGGTCTTAAGCATCATCGCGGCGCCTGTTATGGACGGAGGTTTCCCCTATCAGGCAATGCGTACGGACGTGATCCTCGGGATGCTGTATCTCGGAGTCCTGAGTACGATGGTCTGCTTCCTTCTGCAGACCGTATGTCAGAAATATACCAGACCCGAACCGGCTTCGCTCATTATGTCTTCGGAGGCGGTATTCGGGGTCCTCGGATCGGTGATCTTCCTCGGGGAAGTGCTGAGCGGAAGGATGATCACGGGGTGCCTTCTGATGACGGCGGCCATCGTCCTGGCGCAGACGGGCGGCCGGACCGGGAATAAGGAGAGTTGAATTGGTTACACCGGAAAGCGGAAAAAGAATATCAAAAGCGGATGCATACCTTAACACGGCGGAGAACTTCGCCTACCGGAGCACCTGCATCAAACGGAAATACGGGGCGGTCATCGTGAAGGATGATGCCGTGATCTCCACGGGCTACAACGGATCGCCGAGAGGCTTTGAAAACTGCTGTGACCGGGGAGACTGCCCGAGGATCCGGCTGGGGCTCCACCAGGGTCAGGGGTACGATATCTGCCGCGCCATCCATGCGGAGGCCAACGCTCTCCTGAACTGTTCCAGGGAGCAGACAATGGGAGCGGATCTATATCTTTCCGGGATCAACCCTGAGGACCGCTCGGTACATGCGGCGAAACCCTGCCCCTTATGCGCGCGGATGATCATACAGGCCGGGATCAGAAATGTGATCCTCAGGATGGGGGAAGGGCCGGACAATTACAAGACAGTGCCCGCCGGAGAACTGGAATGGTACAAGCAGGCGGAAGGCGGCGCGGAGTAAAGTATCCGAAACTGTGGAAGAAACAGAAATTTCCTATTGCAATAACAGTCGTTATCCATATATACTTTCGTGCGGTGAAATAATCAGTGCCGGATCCGGGGCACAATGATTCCCGGGACGGTGATCCTGTATACGGATTGAAAGGGGAAGAAATATGCTGAGTGCGATCGTCGGGATCAACTGGGGAGATGAGGGAAAAGGCCGCATGGTCGATCTTCTTTCTTCCGATTATGACATTATCTGCCGGTATCAGGGCGGAAACAACGCGGGGCATACCGTGATCAATGACAGAGGGAAGTTCGTTCTGAACCTTCTGCCCTCCGGGATCCTTCGGGAGACCACCGTGAACGTGATGGGAAACGGTATGGTGGTCGATCTGGAACACCTCGTCAATGAGATCAAAAATCTACGGGACAAGGGAATAAAGATCACTCCGGAGAATCTGAAGATCTCGGACAAGGCTCTGATCTGCATGCCTTATAACAAGATGCAGGATATCATGGAGGAGGAGCGGCTCGCGGACAAGAAATTCGGCTCGACACGCCGCGGGATCGCTTATATCTATGCGGACAAATATATGAAAAAGGGAATCCGGATGGGAGACCTTTTTGATGAAGAAGAAGTCCTGATGGAAAAGGTCAGGGACATTGTTGAATGGAAGAACCTGACTTTCAAAGGCTACGGAAGAGACGGAGTCAGCGCGGAAGAAATGTTCCGGTGGCTGAGGACCTACGGCGATCCGATGAAGGCCCATATTACGGACACGACGATCTATCTTGATCAGGCGATCAAAGCGGGAAAGAATATTATGTTCGAAGCGCAGCTCGGCGCGCTCCGCGATATTGACTTCGGAATCTACCCTTATACCTCATCCTCTACGGTGCTTGCGTCCTACGCGACTATCGGAGCGGGGATCCCCGGGGCGAAGCTGGATGAATCCATCGGGATCATGAAGGCATATTCCACCTGTGTGGGCGAAGGACCTTTCACGGTTGAGATGGAGGGTAAGGAAGCGGAAGACTTAAGGGCAGCAGGCGGCGAATACGGAGCCGCTACGGGAAGACCCAGAAGGGTCGGCGCCTTTGATGTGGTCGCTTCGAAGTACGGCTGTCTGGTACAGGGCGCGGACTATATCGCGCTTACAAAAATGGATGTTCTTTCCTACATGGACAGGATCCCCGTCTGCACCGCCTATGAGATTGACGGCGTAAGGACGACGGACTTTCCCATCGGCGTAAGGCTTGACCGGGCCAAACCCGTGATCGAATACCTTGAGGGCTTCGGAGATATCTCCGGATGCCGCACGAAGGAGGCCCTGCCGAAGGCCGCGCTTGATTATATCCGCTTCATTGAGGAAGCGGTGGGCTGCCCGGTGAAGTATGTTTCCGTCGGTGCGGACCGTGAAAGTTACGTGAAAATGTTTGATTAAAAAGAGCCCGGCCTTAGCGTAAGCAAAGGCCGGTTTTTTGCGGAGGACAGAATGAAGAACGAGCTTGTGATCGTGATCGATTTCGGCGGACAGTACAATCAGCTGGTGGCGAGACGGGTCAGGGAATGCAATGTGTATTGCGAGATCTATTCTTACCGGACGGAGATCTCCGTGATCCGTGACCTTGATCCGAAGGGGATCATCCTGACGGGAGGACCGGCGAGCTGCTATGAAGAGGGTGCCGCTTCGTGTTCCGGGGAACTCTTTCATCTCGGGGTCCCGGTATTGGGACTCTGCTACGGGGCGCAGCTCATGCAGCATATGCTCGGGGGAAAAGTGGAGAGAGCTTCTTCCCGTGAGTACGGAAAAACAAAAGTGCATCTTGACACTTCCTCCGGTCTTTTCGCGGGGATTCCTGAAGATACGACCTGCTGGATGAGTCATTTTGACTATATCTCGAAAACCGCCCCGGGATTTTCCGTGATCGCGACGACGGATCACTGTCCGGCCGCGGCGGTGGAGAATAAGGAGGAAGGCCTTTACGGGATCCAGTTCCATCCGGAAGTGCTTCACACTCCCGAAGGAACAAAGATGATCTCAAATTTTGTCAGAAAGATCTGCGGCTGCACAGGTGACTGGAGGATGGATGAGTTTACGAAGGACTGTATCGAGAAGCTTCGGGAAAGGATCGGCAGCGGAAAAGTGCTCTGTGCCCTTTCCGGCGGAGTGGATTCTTCCGTGGCGGCGGTACTCCTTTCAAAGGCGGTGGGGCAGCAGCTGACCTGTGTTTTCGTGGACCACGGTCTTCTCAGAAAAGATGAGGGAGATGAAGTGGAGGCTGTCTTCGGACCGGAGGGGCCCTATGATCTTAATTTCATCCGCGTGAACGCGCAGGACCGCTTCTACGTGAAACTTGCGGGAGTTACGGAGCCGGAGGAAAAGCGAAAGATCATCGGCGCGGAATTCATTCGTGTGTTCGAAGAGGAAGCTAAGAAGATCGGCGCCGTGGATTATCTTGTACAGGGAACGATCTATCCGGACGTGGTGGAAAGCGGACTCGGCGGTGAATCTGCGGTGATCAAGTCCCATCATAATGTGGGAGGGCTGCCGGACTGCGTGAATTTCCGGGAGATCGTGGAGCCTCTGAGACTTCTTTTCAAGGATGAGGTCAGAAAAGTCGGTCTGGAACTCGGGATCCCCGAAAAACTGGTATTTCGTCAGCCGTTCCCGGGTCCGGGACTCGGGATCCGGATCGTGGGGGATGTAACCGCGGAAAAGGTACGTATCGTCCAGGAGGCGGATGCGATCTTTAGGGAAGAGATCGCGAAGGCGGCATCGGAATTCAGGGATACAACGGGAAAGGATCCGTCGTGGATGCCGGATCAGTATTTCGCGGCACTTTCCAATATGCGTTCCGTCGGCGTGATGGGAGATGAACGCACCTACGATTATGCCGTGGTCCTCCGGGCCGTATGCACCATCGACTTTATGACCGCGGAACCCGCCCAGCTCCCCTGGGAACTCCTCCGTACGGTCATGACCCGCATCGTCGGCGAAGTCCGCGGCGTAAACCGCTGTCTATATGATGTGACCACAAAACCCAGTGCGACGATAGAGCTTGAGTAACAAGCCATGCAGAATAGGAAACGGAAGTTTTTACGAATGCTTGCATTCTTGTAAAAACTTCCGTTTTTTATTCTATACGGCGCCTGCGGCGACGGTTATTGATGAGCGAAGCGAATCAATAACAGAGCATGGCTTGTTACCTGACATTCATATACGTTGACAACGTACACCAAATGCTTTATACTTTATTAAAGTATAAAGATGTTTTTGGAGACGATGATATGGATATTGCAGCCAAAATAAAAGAATTAAGAAAGAAAACGGGTTTATCGCAAAGTAAGTTTTCAGCAAAATTCGGGATCCCTGTAAGAACTCTTCAGCAGTGGGAACAGGGAATAAGTGCCCCTCCGGAATACTTGGTCAGAATGATGGCGTACATTATGCTACTCGAGGAAAACGGGCAGATAAAGGACGAAGAACAGATAAGGGGGAAACATGCAGATGACAAATGATAAAGTTCAGTTATTTGAAGACCAGCCGATAAGGACTGCATGGGTTGAGGATGAGGAAGAATGGTATTTTTCGGTTGTGGATGTAGTTGGTATACTGACTGAACAACCTGA
>JAILLW010000097.1 GCA_024692955.1 Lachnospiraceae bacterium
GCCGCCTTCGCCCCAGCTTGTAAAGATCGGGAGCAAGGCGAAAACTCCGCAGACACCTGCAGCGGTCGGATACAGCTTTGACGGATGGTACGAAGAACCCGAATGCGATCATAAATACAATTTCTCAACGGCTGTTAAAAAGAACATCACTCTCTACGCCGGGTGGACGGATAAGGCTGAATTCTATGTCTGCTTCACGGACCTTGACGCCGATGCCTACGGCGGGCTGTACAGGAATGAAACAGACCCTTCAAATGTCCGTTACGAGACCGTATATACCGGTTCGTCGATAAAGCCGGCCGTCCTGGTGACCGGGGCAGACGGTACTCCGTTAAGAAACGGAATTGACTATACGATAAAGTACAGCAACAACAAAAACGTGAGCAAGGGCAGCAAGCCGGCAAAGGTGACCGTAAAAGGCAAGGGGAACTTCAAGGGGAGCAAGACGCTGAAGTTTTATGTACTGCCTGCGGACCTTGACCGGCTGAAACTGGACGGGAAGCTCATAATACCCCTTCAGTATGTCAGGAAAGGAGCAAAACCGGCGCCGGTGCTTTACTATGAATCCTATAAGATCACTTCGAAGGATCTGAAATACGATACCGCAAAAGTAAAGGCGGATAAAGTGCTTGATCTTGCAGGCAAGGGCAACTTCACGGGTACTCTTACGGGCATTGAGTTCAGGATGTTTGACAGTGCCGCTCTTAAGACCGATATGATAAAGGTTACTTTCAGGGCTCAGAAGCATGTATACAACGGCCGGGCTCAGACCTTAACCGTTGCTACCGAAACGACCCCCGGAGAGCTTAAGGTGTGTGACGGAAGCGGGAGGATACTGGAGTCTTCCGACTATGATGTCACCTATAAGAACAATGTGAATGCGGGTAAAGCGACGGCCATCATAAAGGGAACGGCTCCCTACAGGGGATCTGCGAAGGTGACCTTTACCATAGCGCCTGACAGCACAAACGCCATCGACGTGGCACCTGCCTACAGCGGAACGAACTATTACAACCCCGCAGGAGTAAAGCCTTCGCTGGCGGTTACGGTGACCCGTGACGGAATCCCCGTAGAGCTTACGGAAGGCCGGGATTATAAGGTTGCTTATAAGAACAATAAGGCGGTCGGCCCGGGAAAATATACGGTAAGCTTTATCGGCAACTACAAGAGGAAGGCGACCGCATCCGGAACATTTCAGATCGACAGGGCGGCCTTTGCGGTATCCGTCAGGACGGCGGACATGACCTATAAAAAGAAGGGGAAATACCATGCGAAGGTATTTGTCACCGACGGAGATACTCTTCTTAAGCAGGGCAGGGACTATACGGTGAGTTATTTTACGGATGAAGCCTGTACCGTGCCGCTTTCACCAAACTATACTCTTGAGGGCGATTCCGCCACCCTTTATGTGAAGGTCACGGGCAAGGGGAATTATGCCGCCGGGGACAGGACGGAAAGCTATCACCTGTATAAGCTTACATCTTCAAGGACTGTCGACTTGAGCAAGGCAAGGATCGTCGATGCCGCTACGGGAAAGAAGATAAAGACGCAGACCTATACGGGCCGTCAGGTAGAGCCCCATATCAAGGTTCAGGTCAAGACCGGTAAGAAATGGAAGGACCTTGATGCGACACAGTATGATGTAACCTTTATAAACAATGTGAAAAAGGGGAAAGCGACGGTGCTCGTAAATGCCAAAGGCGGAAGGACTGTGGGAAGCAAAACGGCTTCCTATTCGATAGCCTCAAGGAGCTTCAGCCTTTTCGGTCTGCTGTAGAAATATTCGGAAAACTTGCGCTTTTAGCGGAAATATGCTAAAATAATCGCACCAATCGACAGAAGGGAGTGAGCGCTATGGATATTGCAGGTTTATCAACAGCTCTGGCATATCAGAACACCATGAGTCAGGTAGGCACGGCTGTACTTGCGAAGTCCCTGGACAGCATGGAACAGAACGGCGCTGCTATGGTGTCAATGATGGACCGTTCGATGGAACTCTCCGTCAATCCCAATGTCGGAGGCAATTTCGACATGTCGGTATAAATGATATGCGATTGCGAAGGAGGGGCTGCCTCGAAGGAGGCGGCCTCTTTTACTGAAAAAAGAAAATGAGTTGGCAAACAAGGAGGACAGAATGAAAAACAGCAGGGTATCGGCAGTCCTGTTGGCACTTATGATGGGGCTTACTTCCGCATATGTGCCGGGAATATCCGCGGTCACGGATGAGATCACGGAGGATGGAGCATACGTTGAAGATACCGGAGCATTCCCGGAGGATGGAGCATACGTTGAAGATGCCGGAGTGTTCCCGGATGAGAAACCGGCGGCTGAGGAAGAAGAGACATCCCCTGAAGAGGACCTGACCGTTGAGGAAGATGATGCATCCTTTGAAGAGGACCGGACCGTCGATCCGGACGGACTTGAGGAAGGGGAATTCGCGGGGGATCTCATTCTCGGAGTGGATGATGAGGAGAACCCGACCAGGCTTATGTATTCCTTTAAGGCGGCGGATCCTGCCCGCAACTTCCACTGCTGGGTTTATTACTCTCCTTCGGAAAACGGTAACGGAGAATTCATCGGCGAGCATGTGATCACCGCGGATGAATTTGATGAAAGCGGAGTCTGTCACGATGAGATAAACGCGTATCTTACAAAGAGCGGGTACTACTTTTTCCGGATCGCGGGAGAGAGTGGCGGTTTCTTCAATATCATCGGCGGAGATAACTTAAGTGAGGAGAGCAACCGGTACCACTATGTGGCGCCGGATGTTAAGATCCCGTTTTTTTCGGGTATGAAATGGAACGCGGCATCCAAAACGCTTACCTGGACATATCCTGCGGGCTGGGACAGGTCGCAGGTCCGCGATGTCAGGGTGAAAGCCCTCATAAACGGAGCCTATCAGGTTAATTGTGAGCACTTATTTGATCTCGAAGATGAAGAATATCTGGAAAATCTGCCGGTCAGTGCGTCCTTCCCGGACCTCGCCTCCGCCGGGACGGGCCTTACCTTCAAAGTGGAGCAGGGATCAGACGACCCCTTTACTTATGCCTGCACGTCCTTTACCTTTACGCCGAATGATCACGGCGCGGAGGACTCCGCCGGCATCATCGTGGATGAGGACGGACAATATGTGAGCAATGTAAAGATCGGAGAGAATGAAGCCGGAACAAAGGTCCTTCTGACCTTCGATTATGTGGCGGGATATATGTATCAGATCCTGTTATACGGAAAATGGGGCGTGCGCGATGACTTTGCCCTGATAAGCCAGGAAACGGTTAGGCGGGAGATCAACACGGATGCCGGCTGTAAAGCCATTGAATCCGGGACCTGCACGAAGGACATTACGGATTATTTTACGGGAGGGGATTCGGAAACCAGGATGTATGCAACCGTAAAGATCGTCCGTGAGGGCGAGCCGGATACCGGTATCGAAAGCGGGCTTTTCAGCAGACCGAGCAGTATTTTTGCCTGCCGGAATACTGGCGGTGAGGACCTGCATCTTCTGAATGTTGCATGGGATGACGATACCAAGACGCTTTCCTGGGAATATCCCTATGAGAATCCGGAAGAATGTATACGCGGAGTTTCCTTCAGCATCAGATTTCCCGGAGAAGAGAATGGAGAGGAGAAGACCTATGACGCAGATTTCAATTACAACATTAACGAGACAACAAGCATCTGCCTTCCGGATGCAAATACTAATCATTCGTCGGATCCGCTCGTAAGCGCCGAACATGAGGAGGTCCGGGTATTTGTCGAACTGCTCTCCAATAACCTGAAATATAGAGCTTTCTCCGAGAAATTCCGGTTTTTCAGGAATATGGAAACCGCGGATGAGGATACGGCAAGGATCGGAAAGGACGGAAAACTCTATTATAAGAACACTGCGGATGGGGCAGGGGATCTGCAAGTGTCTCTTTATCATAAGGACGCGGAAGGAAAGACCCGCCGGCTGAGAAACTTTCTGCTTCGGAATGTTCCTTCCGGAAAAACCGACTGGAGTGACGTCATATTTGACATCGTCGAAGCCGGGGCCGGAAGCTATTACGCGGAGGTGCTGATCACTTCTCCCGGGAGTGATGAATGCATCGTGTGCTACAGAACCCCGGTCTTTGCATACGGGACCGGACAGGAGAAGAAGCTGGCCGCTCCGAAGGTGCTCTTTAAGGAGGAAAACGGACTGAAGTTTTCCTGCGGGAGCGTTGAAGACGCGGCCCGGTATTCCTTTATCTGCAGGAACGAAGACGGCAAATGGTTTGCCACCACGCTGTCGGCGGCCCTTTTCAATCCGTATTACTGGTATGATGTTTACGGATATTCGAAGGAGCATACCTATACGGTCCGCGCGATCGCGGTGCCGGAGGATATCACCGGGATCGCGCCGAGTGACGCGGGAGAGGGGGCATTCGGGATTTCCGAAGAGATCTCCTCCGTAAGCATCGATCCCGTCGGGCGGCTCGCCAAAGGCTCTTCGATACAGCTTAATGTGACGAACAATCACTTCAATGCGAAGGGTGTGACTTATGTATGGTCCTCCTCGGCTCCCGGGATCGTTTCCGTATCGGATACCGGACTGGTGACGGGACTTGAGGCCGGGAAAGCGACCATCACCGTTTCGGCCACCGACGCGAAGGGGAATACGGTAACGGATGAGTGCCTCATCACGGTATCCGAAGTGGGGATGACAGGATTCAGGCTAAGCAGCGAGAATCTGACGCTTACGGCCGGCGGATCCACGGCCGTGCTTACACCGGTGTTTACTCCCGCGGATGCCACCATCGTATCCTGCGAATGGGAAAGCAAAAATAAAGCAGTGGCTGTCGTATCGGATGAGGGTGTCGTGACTCCTCTTTCACCGGGGACCGCGGTCATCAGCTGCACGGCAGAGGATGCGAACCACTATGCCATATACGCAAAATGCGATGTTACGGTCAATGCGGTGGGACTAAGGCTTGCTCCGGACAGAACGGATGCTGAAGGCCGGGGACTGGTGGCTGTCGGAAAGACCCTGAAGATCAACCCCGTACTGGAAGGTGAAGCGGAAGGGAAACCGGTCTGTTCCTGGCTCAGTTCGGATGCCACCGTCGCGAGCGTATCCCCTTCCGGGACCGTTACCGGAAAGAGGCCGGGATTTGCGAGCATACTTTCGATGGTGAAGATCGGGGGTACGACCGTAAACGCAATCTGCAATGTCCGCGTTTACGAGCCCGTTTCGAAGATCACCCTGAATAAGAAGGAGATCACCATCGGAACCGGGGAAAAGTTTACGCTGAAAGGAACCGTATCTCCCGCATATGCGGAGGCGGGGCTTACTTTCAGCAGTTCCAATGAGGAGGTTGCCTCCGTGAGCGCCTCCGGCGTGGTAACGGCAAAAAACGTACCCGGAAAAGCGAAGATCACGGCCACCGCAACGGACGGCAGCGGAAAGACCGCAGTATGCGAGGTAAAGGTCGGAAAGGCCCTTGAGAGCATCGAGATCAGGCAGGCCGGAAACGTCAATAAGCTGGCTGTCGGAAAGACCCTTCAGTTTAAGGCGGTCCTGAACGGCGGGAAAAAGGAAAACGCTCCGGCAAGCAAAGAGGTCATCTTCCAAAGCTCGGATCCGGCGGTGGCATCCGTAGACACGAAAGGAAAGGTAAAGGCCGTAAGCGCTGGAACCGTGAAGCTGAAGGCGATCCATGCCGCCACGGGAACCCCTTCCGGAGAATATGAACTTCATATATACGCACCCCTTATAAAAGCGTCCCTTAATGTATCCAGGCTGAACTTAAAGGAGGGGGATATATTTATTCCGTCCCTGACGACCGTTCCCGCCTCGCCCACGGGCCTTGACGCGGAATGGGCAAGCTCAGGACCTGCGGTGGCATCCGTTGATCCGGCTACCGGAACGATCCACGCGCTTACAAAGGGAAAGACCGTCATCACCGCGACCTTAAGAAGCGAAGGGAATGTGAAAAAGACAGTAAAATGTACGGTGAATGTGGTCGGAAATGACATCAGTGTCACAAAGGTGAGCCTCGATAAGAAGAAGGCAAAAATGGGAAAGAAGGCCCTGATCACGATTTCCGCGATGACCGCGCCCGTTAACGCGAAGGAAGGCGGAGTGGAATGGAGCATATCCTCCGGCGAAGGGCTGATCACTATTGAAGATAACGGAAACGGCACGGTTACGGTCCACTCGGGAGACAAGACGGGAAAGGCAAAGGTTACGGCCACCGCGAAAGACGGAAGCGGAAAGAAGGAGACCTGTGAGATCACTGTCGGAAATTCGACGGACAATATCACCGTGACCGGGCCGAAGACCGTGAAGGTCGGAAAGAGCGCGAACTTTAAGGCCGCAGTGGAAGATGAAGACGGCAAAAAGGCGGCGAACAGCTCCGTGATCTGGAGCATCGATAAATACAGTTCGGATACCGGAGAGGCCGTCATAAGCAAAACCGGTGTCCTTAAGGCGCTGAAGCCCGGTACGGTCACGGTCGTTGCCACTTCTCCGGAGACCCGGGAATACAACAATGAAGAAACGGGGTCATGGGGAACCTATCAAGAATACGAAAAGTACCGGATAACCGTGGTGGTTCCGGTGAACCGGCTTTCCCTCACAAGGACGAAGATCAGCATCGCACAGTTCAGCGCCGTGAAAAATCCGGATAATACCTTTTCCTATACGCCGATACCGGGCTATGCGGGACTCTCCGTCAATCCGGATGCCACGGACCAGCGGATCACCTGGAAGATGGACGGCAGCGCGAAAAGGAAGGGGCTGTTAAAGCTCGCGAGGCGCGATGCCCAAACAGGCACGCTTATGCTTGCGGATGATTACGGAGCGGACATTACGGTGGACTATAAAAACGGTGAGAGCCTCGCCTTTCTTACGAATCCGGAACCCGGAAAAGCCGGGAAGGCAGTACTTACCGGAACCGCCTGCGACGGATCCGGAAAGAAGGTAAAACTTACCGTGACCATCCTCGGAAACATGAGAGGGGAGGATGTCGGGATAAAGATCAAAAAGGCGCCGAAGGGTGCCGCGGTATCCGGAAACGGGACGGCAAAGGTGGAGGTCAGCGGACTGAAAAAGGGAGCAACCTTTACCCTTACCAAAATGGTAACCCGGGACGCGGCGGATAAGTCGGTCATTTTCCGGAGCACCGATCCTTCCGTGGCCACGGTTTCCGGCAAGGGAGTCGTAACGATCAAAAAGAGCGGAGAGGCGAAGATCATCATGCAGACCGCGGATCGCGGTTATTCGGCGACCTGCAGCGTGACGGCGCAGTAAAAGCATATGTATACCTTTGAAAGCAGGATCCGCCAGAGCGAGGCGGACAGAAACGAACTTCTGAAGTACTCCGGGATCGTGGACTATTTTCAGGACTGCGCCATTTTCCAGACCAATGATCTCGGCGTGGGAAACAGGTTCCTTCATGACGAACTGAAGACCGCCTGGGTCCTTTCCACCTGGAATATTAAGATCGTAAGGCGCCCGGCGATCGGAGAAAAGATCCTCACCGGAACGGCGCCCTATGAGCTGAAGGGTTTTTTCGGGAAACGTAATTTCCGCATGAGCACGCCGGAGGGAGAGATCCTTTCGGTGGCGGATTCCCTCTGGACCATGCTGGATCTTCGGACCGGAAAGCCCTGCCGGGTGCCGGAGGAAGTGGTCAATGCCTATACGCCGGAAGAAAAACTCCCGATGGAATATATCCGGTCAAGGATCGAAATTCCGGACGGACTCCGGGAAATGGAGAAGATCACGGTCACGGAGCACTATATCGACAGCAATCTGCATATGAATAACAGTCGTTATGTAGAAACCGCGGCTGACTGCGCAGAAATGGAAGACATAAAGCGGATCCGCGTGGAATACCACAGGCAGGCAAGAAGGGGCGACATTCTCATCCCCTTAAGGGGAGAGACCGAAAAAGGCTGCGTCATCGTGATCGCGGACCCGGAGGGGGAAAGGATCTGCGTGGCGGAATTCCTGAGAGCCTGATCCCGCAAAAACGGACACGAAATGAGTAAAAGCCGCAGGCGGCCCGGCCCCGCATGAGAGGATGAGCAAATGCTGACACTCGGAATAAGACAGACCCTGACGGTCGTAAAAAAGACGGATTTCGGCGTATACCTGGCGGATACGACGGATTCCGCGAAAGCCGGAGAGGATCCTTCGGCTCCCGATGAGAAGGAAGTGCTTCTTCCCCGGAAGGAGGTTCCCCCGGATACGGAGATCCGGGATCCCGTTGAGGTCTTCCTCTACCGGGATTCCGAAGACCGCCTGATCGCTACGACACAGGACCCGTATATCCATCTCGGCGAGGTCCGGCGGCTCATCATTAAGGATGTCGGTAAGATCGGAGCCTTTCTCGACTGGGGGCTTCCGAAGGATCTGCTCCTTCCCTACGGGGAACAGAAGGGGCGCCCTCAAAAGGGGGAAAGCGTCGACGTCCGGCTGTATGTGGACAAATCGGGACGGCTCTGTGCGTCGATGTGGGTGAAGGAGGAGGAAAAGAAGGAGGGCGCCTATGAGTCCGCCGCCCGTGCCCTGAGGGAACTGCTCCTTCGAAACGGCGGGTTTCTCCCCCTCACGGATGCCTCATCGCCGGAAGAGATCCGGGAACTTGCCGGAATGAGCAAGAAGGAATTCAAACGGTCTGTGGGCAATTTGTATAAAAACCGGCTGATCCGGATCGAGGAGAAGGGGATCCGCCTCACCGGAAAAGGATCGGAAGCTTAAACACAATATCTTGAAAAATCCACAAAAAATTTTCAATTTCTTGTGGATTTTTTTGTGCATCTATATTAAAATAAGAATGGTTTTCGTCAGAAAAGCCAAAAATCCGTAAATATTCGTTGTGAAATTGAACAAAGAAACGCGCAAGAGCAAAAAGAGGGCGGCGGTATGATTTCGAACCAGATCTTACAGAACACGATCGACGGACTGAAGAACATCTCCAGGGTCGAGTTTTCGATCCTTGACTCGGAGGGCAAGGAGGTGGCGACGACTCTCAGGGAGCCCGTATCCTACCGGGACGAGGCCGCGGAGTTCGCGAAGTCCCCGGCGGATTCCCAGGAGATCAAGGGCTGTCAGTATTTCAAGATCTTCGACGACAATCTCGTGGAATATATCATGGTCGTGACCGGAAGCGGTGATGATGCCCATCTGGTGGGGAAAATGGCGGCATTTCAGATCCAGAATCTGATGATCGCCTATAAGGAGCGCTTCGACAAGGACAATTTCATCAAGAACCTGCTCCTTGACAACCTCCTCCTGGTGGATATCTACAGCCGGGCGAAGAAGCTCCGGATCGAGACGAATGTGGACCGGATCGTCATGATCCTTGAGTGCCGCAATACAAGCGATATCAACGTGCTTGAGACGGTACGGTCCTACTGCAGCTCCACCGGAAAGGATTTCGTGACCGCGGTGGACGAAAAGGACATCATCATCGTGAAGGATCTTTCGGAAGGCTCCGCGCCGAAGCAGATCGAAAAGGCCGCGGCGGCTCTTCTTGAAAGCCTGAAAAAGGAAGGCCTCCGGAATATCCATATTGCCTACGGCACCGTGGTATCGGAGCTCAAGGAAGTTTCCCGCTCCTATAAGGAAGCGAAGATGGCCATGGATGTCGGGAAGATCTTTACGGATACGAGAGAGCTCATCGCCTATGAAGAACTGGGGATCGGCCGGCTGATCTATCAGCTTCCGCTTCCCTTATGCAAGATGTTCATCCGCGAGATCTTCGGCGATTATTCCCTGGACAGCCTTGACGAGGAGATGATCACCACCATCAACAAGTTCTTCGAGAACAGCCTGAACGTGTCCGAGACCTCCAGACAGCTCTTCATCCACAGGAATACCCTGGTATACCGTCTCGACAAACTGCAGAAGACCACGGGGCTTGACCTTCGCATCTTTGACGATGCGATCACGTTCTACATCTCCCTGATGGTTGATAAATACATGAAGTTCATGGAGAGCTTCGAATTCTGAGATATCTGATGTAAAAGGAGAAACAGGAGATTTATGCCCAAAGAGAAGAAACAGAAACTTCGCCTCAATCCGAACGGCGATATCATCACATTGGAAAATGTGAGCAAAGCATATGCTTCCTCCAACTCCCCGGCGCTTGACGGAATCGATCTTCGGATCAAACGGGGGGAATTCGTTTTTATCATCGGGGATTCCGGCTCCGGCAAGTCCACCCTGATCAAACTTCTTTTAAGAGAACTGGCCCCCACGGGCGGAAAGATCATGGTCATGGGAGAGGACGTCGGGAAGCTCCGCCATTACAAGATCCCCAAATACCGCAGGAATATCGGGATCGTATTTCAGGATTTCCGCCTTTTAAAGGACCGGAACGTCTATGAGAATGTAGCCTTCGCGCAGCGGATCATTCAGGTCTCGAATAAGGAGATCAAGAGGAACGTGCCCAGCATCCTGGCTACCGTGGGACTGGCCGGAAAATACAAGGCAAGGCCCCGGAACCTCTCCGGCGGCGAGCAGCAGAGAGTGGCCATCGCAAGGGCTCTTGTGAACCGTCCGGCGATCCTTCTTGCGGACGAGCCTACCGGAAATCTGGATCCGGATACCACCTGGGAGATCATGAAACTCCTCGAGCAGATCAACGAAAACGGCACGACCGTCCTGATGGTGACCCATAACCGGGAGATCGTCGATACGATGAAGAAGCGCGTGGTGACCATGAAGAAGGGCGTCATCGTGAGCGACGAAGAGAAAGGCGGCTACGTGCATGAAGATTAATACATTCTTTTATACGATCAAACAGGGCTTTCTGAACATCTTCCGGAACAAGATGTTCTCGCTTGCCTCCATCGCGACCATCGGTGCCTGCCTCTTTCTTTTCGGTCTCTTCTACGGTGTGGTGATGAACGTTCAGCATATCGTCAGGTCCATTGAGACCGGCGTTTCCGTATCCGTGCTTTTTGACGAGGATATCACCCCCGAGCGGATCGCGGAGATCGGGGACCTCATCGACAAGCGTCCGGAGGTGGCAAAAAAGGAATTTATCTCGGCGGATGAGGCCTGGGCGGAATTCAGTAAGGAATATCTCGGCGAATACGCGGACGGTTTTCCGGAGAACCCCCTCGAAGGCTCCGACAGCTACAATATTTATATGGCCGATATCTCGATGCAGCCTGCACTGGTGTCCTATCTCCAGAGTATCCAGGGGATCCGGCAGGTGAATTATTCCGAAATGACGGCTTCCACCCTGACCGGCGTGAACGAGATCATCGTCTATATCTCCGCCGGGATCATCGCGATTCTGCTCGCGGTCTCCGTATTCCTCATCAGCAATACGGTCACCATCGGCATCTCGGTCCGCAGGGAGGAGATCTCGATCATGAAATACATCGGGGCGACGGACTATTTCGTCCGCTCTCCCTTCGTTATCGAGGGTATGCTGATTGGCGCGATCGGGGCGTTCATCCCGGACGCGATCATCTATTTCCTCTACGGAAAGCTGATCTCCTATGTGAAAGGGGAATTCAGCTATATGCCGGACCGGATCATGACCTTCCTTACCGTGGACGAACTCTTCCGGACCCTGCTTCCGGTATCCTTTGCCATCGGCGTCGGGATCGGCTTTTTCGGAAGTATCATGACGGTGCGCAAGCATCTTAGGGTATAAAATCAAAGTGGTGAAACGATCACGAAAGATCTTCTGCATAATCCTGATCCTTATGCTTTCTTTCCTGTGCGCGAAAGAAGGCTTTGTCCGTTATACCTATGCGGAACAGCTGACCAATGAGAGTATTCAGAAAAAGGAAAAGGAGATCAAGCAGCTCCAGAGCGAGCAGCAGCAGCTGAAGAACGGCCTCAATGACGTCAAGAAGATGAAGGCGGCCCTTGAGGCTTCCAAGAATGACCTCGACCGTTATGTGACGGAGCTCGATAACAACCTCGCCTCCATTCAGGAGCGGATCGCGGAACTGGGCGATCTCATCACCGAGAAGGAAGGGCAGATCGAAGAGCGGACGGAGGAGCTGAACGAGGCGATCGCGGTTCAGACGGCCCAGTATGAGGCCATGAAGAAACGTATCAAGTTCATGTATGAGCGCGGCGATACGATGTATGTGGAGCTTCTGCTTCATACCGGCAATCTCGGAGAAACCCTGAACAAAGGGGAATACATCGAGAAGCTTTCCGCCTATGACAAGCGGAAGCTGGATGAATACGTGGCCTACAGCGAATACGTGAAGCTCTGCAAGGAGATCCTCGAAGAGGAGAAGCAGACGCTGGACGAGGCGAAAGCCGCGCAGGAAGCGGAAGAGGAAAATGTAAATGAACTGATCGAGGCCAAGGAGGCGGAGATCACGAGGGTAAGCGCGGATATCGCGCTGCAGAGCGAAGCCATCAAAGAGTACGAAGCGGATATCGCGGCGCAGAACGAGACGATCCGTCAGCTGGAAGCCGCGGTGGCCGCGGAACGGAAAGCCCTGGAGGAGGAGAACCGCAGGAAATACGACGGCGGCGTCTTTAAATGGCCGGCACCTTCCTACACCAGGATCTCCGACGACTACGGAACCAGGATCCACCCGATCCTCGGGATCGAGAAATTCCACAACGGCATCGATATGGCTGCCCCGGGAGGGAGCCCGATCCTGGCTGCCTACGACGGAAAGGTCGTGGCCGCGGCCTACAGTGCCTCCATGGGGAATTATATCATGATCGATCATGGCGACAGCGTCTATACGATCTATATGCATGCTTCCGCCCTTTATGTTTCGCAGGGGCAGGAGGTATCCCGGGGACAGAAGATCGCGGCGGTGGGCACCACCGGACGGTCCACCGGCAATCATCTTCACTTTTCGGTGAGGAAAAACGGAGAATACGTAAATCCTTGGAGCTATCTCGGAAGATAGCCCCTGTTTCGGGAGCAGAAAAATGGATTATCGGAATATGAACACGGTTCCGCCCGCGGCAGGGCCGGAGCAGAACGAAAAGAATAAGAACGGGAAAAGGCAGGGGATCCTCATCGGTATCCTGATCGGTCTTCTGATCGCTCTTTTTCTGGTCCTTTGCGTAAAAGCGGGGACATGGGTCCTTTCAAGGATCCCACGGAAAAGCAGCGCGACTGTGGCGGGCACGGACCTTCCCGTGATCGGAAATGACGCCCTGAAGAAGATCCGCTCCATCGAGAAGCTCATCGGCGCGAACTTTTATCAGTATAATGACGAGGTCACGACCTCCGGGATCGAAGACGGGATCTACCGGGGGATCATCAATTCCCTGAACGATCCCTACGCGGAGTATTTTTCCGCGAAGGAACTGGAGGGCGAACTGAATGACATCGAAGGGATCTCCTACGGCATCGGCGTGGTGGTATCCGTGGATGAGGAGCTCCGCATGCCGGTGGTGGTAAGCGTCGTGGAAGGTTCTCCCGCGGAGGAGGCCGGGGTGAAATCCGGTGACATCATCTATGAAGTGGAGGGAGAATCCACTTACGGGATCAGCCTTTCCAAGGTCGTATCCAAAGTGAAGGGCCTGGAAGGGACCACGGTAAATCTCACTTTTTACCGGGAAGGCGAGGAGGACTACCTGCATATGGACATTATGCGGAAGCATCTGATTGAGACCCGAAGCGTGGCCTACGGGATGCTGAAACCCGAGGAGATTGACGGCACCGAGGGGATCGGCTACATCGCCATCGAAACCTTTGACGAGGCGACCACCGATCAGTTCGCCGAGGCCCTTGCGGAGCTGAAGGCGAAGGGAATGCGGGGACTCATTCTGGATCTTCGCTACAATCTCGGCGGCGACTTCAATGCCTCCGTGGAGATCGCCCGCTCGCTTCTTCCCGCGGGAATGATCGTATATACGGAAGACAAGAACGGAAACCGCAAGGAATATACCTGTGACGGAAAGCGGGAATTCGACATGCCGCTTGTGGTGCTGGTAAACGAATATACGGCTTCGGCCTCCGAGATCCTCTCCGGAGCGATCAAGGATCATAATAAGGGAACCATCGTCGGGGTCACCACCTACGGAAAGGGCATCGTTCAGCGGATATTCTCTCTGGAGGACGGCTCGGCGGTGAAGCTTACGATCTGTGCCTACTTTACTCCTTCCGGGAATAACATCCAGGGTACCGGCATCACCCCGGATGTCGAGGTGGAATTTGACCGGGAGGCCTATGACCGGGACGGCACGGATGCGCAGATGAACAAGGCCATCGAGATCATAAAAGGAAAGCTGGGGTAAAGAATGAAAAAGAACCTGATCATACATCTTGTACTTATCGGAGCGATCCTCATCATTGCGGGGGTCGCGATCTTCCGGCTCTATCGCTGGAATAACAGCGGCACTTCGGATCCGGAGGCGGATATCGAGCAGATCGATCCGGAGGAATTCGACATCGAGACACTGGACATGATCATTCCGATGGATGCCTCCCGCTTTGAGGGACATGAGGATGACGGACAGCTCACCATCCTCTGCATCGGCAACAATCCCTTTACGGATGAACGCGGAGAAAAAGGGCTCGCGAACCTGATCGCAAAAAAGACGGGAGCCACCGTTTACGACGCAGCCTTTCCCTATTCGGGGACAGCCTATCATAACGTTCCGATCAATCCGAACTTTCCCTGGGATCATTTCAACCTGCCTTCCATCGCGGAATGCCTGAGAGCCGGAGTCTTTACCTCTATGGAATCCGCCATCAATTATATGGAGGATCCGGCCCTTTACCGGCCGGGGCTGGATGCCCTCGAGGCCGTGGATATGGAGAAGGTGGATGTGCTGATCATCATGTATGACAGCACGGATTACAATTCCGGAACCCCCTGTGACAATGAGGATGCTCCTCAGGATCTGGCGGCCTTTACCGGCGGACTCCGCTATTTCCTCGATACGGTGAATACGGCCTGGCCCCATGTGCGGACCTTCGTAATGACACCGACCTATGCGCAGTATCAGGACGAAAACGGGGAGCTTCACAGCGGAACGGTCTACGATGCCGGAAACGGCCCTCTTCCGTACTATGTACAAAAGGAGATCGATGCGGTGGTGGGAAGCGGGGTCTCCATCGTGGATAATTATTACGGAACCATCAATGAAGACAATTACGAAGAATATATGACGGATCATATGCATTACAATGATGCGGGGAGGGAACTCCTCGCTGACAGGATCAGCGACATCATCAACAATAAGATGTCCACCGTAAAGAGTGCGGGGTAAGTGACTTTGATGAAGCCGGGAAAGAAAAACAAAGGACGGAACGCCGTTCATCAGGGCAGGAAGGGAAGAGACGGGATACTGCCTCTTTTTCCTGCGGCATTCCTTGCGGCGTTTCTTACCGCCGGGCTTTTCGAAGTGGCGGGACACGCAGCGGCGCTTCCTTCGCCCTCTCCGGAATTGCCCTCCGCAGCACCTTCCGCGATTCCTTCCGAAGCACCTTTTGGACTGCCGGCTCAGACGGCATCCTCTCCGGCAGCACCTTCCGATGCGCCTTTTGGACTGCCGGCTCCGACATCTCCTTCCGCTTCACCGGATATGACCGGTATCGGCGCGGGCATGGATACCGCGGGCTATGTGCCCCCGACCTCCACGCCGGATCCGGTATCTTATTCGACGGTCTTCTTTCATGAGATCGGTCTTGAAGCCCTGATCCCTGCAGCGGGCGGGAGCTTTGTTTCCGTGGGAATCACGCCTGCGGGAGGGGAGAGCTTTCTTTTTCTGCCCTCGATGGCTTCACCGGATGCCCTGATCCTGAACTATAAAGGGAACCTCTGCGACCTTGAATTTGAGGACGGAACGCGGATCATACCGGGGGCTTTGGTGAACCCTGGCCCTTATCTTTCGGAAGCCTCCCCGGACGGCAGCCGGAGCCTCACCCTGCATCTTAAAAAAGACGGCTCCGACATACCGCTCACAATCCGTGTGATCGCATCTTCCGGGATTTCCGGCGTCTTTCTTATGAGCGCGGATCCGGTAAAAGAAGGCAGGGAATTCGTGGAGAAGTTTAAAGGGAACAAGACCGGCGGCTCCATGATCATGATGACCGCTGCAGGCGCTCCCGTATACGCGGGTGCATTAAGCCAGATAAAAACCCGCGGAAATACGACCTTTTTTGCGGACAAGAAGCCTTATCAGATCAAGCTTGCCGCATCTGCCGACCTCACGCTCACCGATGAAAAGAACGCCTCCAAAACATGGCTCCTTATCGCCAACGCCTTTGATCCGACACTGCTTCACAATACCGCGGCCTTCCATGCGGCAAAGGCTCTCGGCATCAACGCACCCGACGGCGTGCCCGTGGACCTTTATTACGACGGACAGTACCGCGGAAACTATCTTCTTTGCGAAAAGGTGGAGACCGGTAAAGGCCGCGTGGAGATCGCGGATCTTGAAAAGGAGAATGAAAAAGCAAACGCTCCGGTGAAGCTCGAAGACCTTCCGACCGCGAAGGGAACGAACGCTTACGGCGGAGCATATCAGTATGTAAAGAACATGAAGGATCCTTCGGACATAAGCGGAGGCTATCTTCTGGAGCTGGATGCCGTCTATTATGAGTCCGAGCGGAGCTGGTTCATGACCTCGACCGGTATGCCGATCGTCGTGAAAAGCCCCGAAAACTGCTCCGAGAACGAGATGATCCATATCTCGGAATATATGGAACGGGTATTGCGCGCCGCCATGAACGGGGGAACGGAGCCCGTAACAGGCGAAAAGGTCTGGGATCTTGCGGACCTTGATTCCTTCGCATCCTACTTCGTTCTTCAGGAAATGACGAAAAATGCGGATGCCTATACGAGTTCGACTTACTTTTTCCTCGACCGGGGCGGAAAACTCACGGCGGGGCCCGTCTGGGACATGGATGATTCCTATGGCGTGCGGCAGGATATGGCGGACGCTTCCGGGTTTGTGGGGATGCTCTTTATGGAGCCTTTTATGAACCTGCCCGATTTTAAGCGCGCGGTAAAGAACTGTTATCAGAAGAATCAGGGCGTGGTCAAAGGATCGCAGATCGATGCGCTCGCCTCCGAAATAACTTCTTCCGAAAAGATGAACCGGATCCTCTGGAACGGAAAGGATATCCGTTACAGGGAGTCCGCCACCTGGAAAGAGGACATCGCATATATGAAGCGGTTCGCATCTTCACGCGGCTCCTGGCTCGGCGGGAAATTCGCAAACTGGTGACATTCAGGATCTTACAGAACCGGAAAAGGAACAGGCATGAACGGAAAGTGGAAAGAGATCCGTTATCTGGTCATCGATGTGGACGGCACGATGACGGATTCCGGAATCTATTATGACGAACACGGGAATGAACTGAAGCGTTTCAGCACCCGGGACGCCGCAGGATTTTTTGCGGCGCATAAGGCCGGGATATCCCTCATCGTGCTAACGGGCAGGGAATGCGCGGCCACCACGCGGCGCATGGAGGAGATGAAATTTGATCATATCTTCCAGAAGGTGAGGGACAAGAAGGCTTTTCTCGCGGAATTTATGAAGGAACACGGGATCCGCAAAGAGGAGATCGGCTATATCGGGGATGATCTGAACGATCTTTTGCCCATGGAGCTTTGCGGATTCATCGCCTGCCCTTCGGATGCGTGCGAGGAAGTGCGGGCGGCCGCCGATATCATCGGTGCCTCCAAAGGAGGTTACGGTGCGGTAAGGGACTGCATCTTCCTGCTGCTTAAGGCGCGCGGGGAGTATGAGGAGGCCGTAACGGGTCTCTATGACAGCGGAAAATGAGGACCCTGCCGGGAAAGGACGGGGCTCCGGGAGGAAGAATGGAAGATAAGCGGAAAGTCAGCTTTGTGATCCCCTGCTACCGGTCGGAACAGACGCTGGCCGGGGTGGTAACCGAGATCGAAGAAGTGATGAAGGGCATGGACCGGTATGCCTTTGAGATCGTTCTGGTAAACGACGGCTCTCCGGACGGTACCTGTGAGGAGATCCGGCGGATCATAAAAGAGAGAAAAGGAACCGGAGCGGAAAAGATCACTGGGATCGGCTTTTCACGAAACTTCGGACAGCATGCCGCCCTGATGGCGGGAATCTCCCGGGTGAGCGGCGATATCGTGGTCTGCCTCGATGATGACGGACAGACGCCCGCCTCTGAGGTCGGAAAACTTCTTAATGCAATCGAGGAGGGGCATGATGCGGTCTATGCGCGCTATCCGAACAAGCATCATTCCGCCTTCCGCAATTTCGGGAGCCGGATGAATGACCGGATGATGCGCATTATGCTGAACAAGCCGAAGGATCTTTATATCTCGAGCTATTTCGCGGTGAAGCGCTTTGTGGCGGACGAGATGGTCCGCTATACGAATCCCTATCCCTATGTGCAGGGGCTTTTGCTCCGTACCACAAAGGACATCGTCAATGTGGATGTTGAGCACAGGAGCCGCGAAAGGGGAACGTCCGGCTATACGCTCGGGAAACTGTTAAACCTCTGGATCAACGGGTTTACCGCCTTTTCCGTCAAGCCCTTAAGGATCGCGACCATGTTCGGCGCCCTGATGTCGGTGGCGGGATTCATTTACGGGATTGCGACGATCATACGGAAGCTTATCGGCGTGAATACGGTGCTCGGGTTCTCGGCACTGATGTCGGTGCTGACCTTTGCCTGCGGGCTGATCCTTGTGATGCTGGGGCTCATCGGTGAATATATCGGACGGATCTATCTGTCGCTCAATATGACGCCGCAGTATGTGATCCGCGAAGAAACATCCTCTTTTGAACCGGGTATCCGGGAAACTTCGGAAGACGGGGCAGGGAGTCCTGCCGGAAAGGAAGAGGCATGAACGATATCAGGCTTCTGGACTGTACACTCCGGGACGGCGGCTATATCAATGACTGGAATTTCGGATATCACGTAACGAGGGATATCATCCGCAAACAGATCGAAGCGGGAACCGACTTCGTGGAAGTCGGCTTTTTAAGAGACTGTGAATATGACAGGGACAGGGTGCTCTTTAACAGCTGCTCCGAGATCCTTCCGATCCTTCCCGAACAAAGAGGAAGGACCCGCTTTTCCGCGATGGCACTTCACAATAAATACGACATCCGGAAGCTGGAGGAATACGACGGAAAATCCATCGACATCCTCCGGGTGACCTTCCATGATTATGACATCGACGAGGGACTTGCCTTTATCCGGGAAGCCATCGCGAAGGGCTATCAGGTCTACTGCAATCCCATCAATATCATGGGCTATTCGGACGACATGATCCTCCGGCTGATCGAGAAGGTGAACCGGATCCGTCCCGCCGCTTTTTCCATTGTGGATACCTTCGGTGCCATGATGAAGCCGGATCTGCTCCGGATCTATTCCCTGATCGAGCACGATCTTGACCCTTCCGTCACCATCGGCATTCATCTACATGAGAATCTGGCACTTTCCTTCTCTCTTGCGCAGGAATTCCTGAATATGAAAGCGCCGAGGCGAAACTGCGTCATCGACGGCTCCATGCTCGGGATGGGCAGGGTCCCCGGGAATCTCTGCATCGAACTGATCATGGACTATCTCAACCGGAATCTCGGAGCCACCTATGACGTGAATCCGATCCTTGACGGGATCGACGATCATATCATGGCATTTAAGGCCATTGAGCCCTGGGGCTATTCCACGGCCTATGCTCTTTCCGCGAAATACAATCTTCACCGGAATTATGCGGAATACCTCCTTGGAAAAGGACGGCTCCGCGCAAAGCAGATCAATCAGATCCTGGCCTCGGTGGATGCTTCGAAAAAGACCGCCTATGATGAGGCCTATATTGAGGAACTCTATGAGGGCTTCCAGAATAATGAGGTGGATGATAAAGAACTCGTACTGAAGCTCAAAGAGACCTTCCGGGACAGGGACGTTCTGATCCTGGCACCGGGTGCGAGCATCGTCCGCGAAAAGGAAGAGATCGACAGCTTTATCGAAAAGAAGCATCCTCTCATCATCTCCGCGAATTTCGTTCCGGAGGATTATCCGCAGGACTATGTATTCTGCTCAAACGCGATGCGGTACAATGCCATCGAGGAAAAACTGAGCCGGGACACGCTCCTTGCGACCTCGAACCTCATACCGGACTGTGACGCGGAGAATGTGTTGAACTACGCGGATCTTTGTCATGATGAAAAAGGAAAATGTGACAACTGTGTCATAATGCTGCTGAAGCTTCTGCTGAAGGCAGGAAAGAAAAAGGTCTTTATAGCCGGCTTCGACGGCTATCGGGAAGATGGCGGAAACTATGCCGCCTCCTATATGGCTTCCCAGCATACAAAAGGGGAAACGGAAAACATTCGGAACCGCCGGTATCTGGAAGATATCAGGAAACAGATGGAGGTTACATTCCTTACGGAATCGCTTTACATCTGAATGAAAAGTGAGGGTTCTGATCATGAAAGGAAAAGAACAGAGTCTTTTTGCGGGAAGCGCCGCATTCTTTTTGTGTACGGCTTTACGTGGATTCCTGCCGGTCAGTAATGTCGGTTTCTATGTGATCGCCTGTGCCTCCTTTGCGATAGTCTCGGCGATCGTCTTTATGCTTATGAATAAGGGCAGAGCCGATTCGAAAGGAAAGGCCGGGAAAGAGGAATCCGATGAAAACGGGAGCGGGCGATCTCTGCCTTCATGGAAGATCTTCGGGGCCCTTTCCGCACTTTGCCCCGTCCTCTGGATGATCTTTGCATATATGGATGAATTCAATGAGCCGGTGCCCCTTAATGAAAGTGCCTATCTTCGTCATACGATGCCCCTTTATCTCTGGCTTCCCCTGATGGCGGCGGGGACGGCTCTTATCATTTTTTTCGCTAAAAAGGCCGGATCCTCTGCGAAAACTCCTTCCTGTCCGGATGAACAGGGGGAAAAAGAAGGGAGCGGAACCCCCGGCAAATCCTTCCGGATCAGGAAGTTACTGCGTCTTGTCGTCACCCTGCCCTTTGCCGCGATAGTTGCGGCCGTGACCTACGCACCCAACATCTTCCAGGACGTACAGGGCGGCACCTATCATTCCCATGCCTATACGAACAGCATCATTCAGGTCTGCTGGATGATCCCCTACAGCAAAAACATGCAGACGCTCTATGGGCATTATGCGCTTTTTTATATGCCTGTGTTAAGAGCGGTGCATAAGTTCTTCGGGCTCGATCTTCTGACGGGGATATTCCTTTTCAATGCATTTGTCGAATTCCTTACGGTGATCCTTTTTGCTTACGTGCTGGACCGGATCGCGAAGAAGGAGATCCTCTTTTATGCCGGTCTGTTTGCCGTCGGGGAGTATTACTTTATGCTGATGCAGGGCGGGGTCTACCTGCAGGTTCACGCCCACCGGGTGATCTTTCCGACCCTTCTTTTCGCGCTGGTGCTCCGGGAAAGGAAAGAAAAAAAGAAGGGCATATTGCACGGGATCCTTATGACCGCGGTCCTGACCCTTGCCATCACCTGGTCCACCGAGGTGGGGGCGGTGCTGATGGTTTCCTATATGGCATATCTCTGGTATCTGCGTCTTGCCAAAGCATACGGCGGATTCCCGGCCGTATCTTCTGTCAAAACGGCCGGGAAGCAAAAAGAAGCTTCCGGGACTGAGCCGCGGTCAGCTGATAAGACGGGGCTTCTTACCGGTATTCTTGCTGACGGGATCCTGCATTTGATCCTTCCCTTTTTCCTTTCCTATCTGATCGTGCTCTTCTATAACCGCCTTTGCGGTGCGGGGCTTTCCCTTCGGGAATATCTTTTCCCCATCATCTCGGACAGGGATTATATCGGAAATACGGAGCTTGCGCTTCCGGGCGCGGCCCATCCCTATGTCTTTTCCTCGATTCTGCTTCTTTGCTTCCTTATGCCGCCCCTTTTCAGGCTTGCGGCTTCCCTTTGGGAAAACGGGAAGAAGAAGGAGCCTTTGGGGCCGGGGACGGAAGCCCCGGACATTTCCGACAGGGAGGCCTTCCGGTTCTTCCTTTCCCTTACGGGACTGGGACTCCTTCTTTATTATGTACATCGTCCGACCTGGGGCGGGATGAGCATTCTGGTATTTCTCGTTCCGATCCTTCTTGTCCTTTTTCTGGAACTCAGGCTTGAGAGGCGCGATGCGGACCCGGGCGGTGCGGAAGGAAAAAAGAACCGCTCACTGCTTTGTCAGATGCTTGTTCTTTCCGCCGCGTTCATCCTCTTCATGATGAGCTTTGACGGCCTCGTTTCGATCCCGGGCTCCGTAAAGGCGGCGAAGAATACGGTCTGGAAGCGGCAGGAACTTCTGGAATTTACACAGCATATCTATAATCAGGTACCGCCCGGGTGCTTTGCCTTCGGGGAGGGGGTTCCGGAGCTGATGTCCCTTATCGACCGGGATACGATGCTCCATACGACGGAATGGTCCTACCTCAATATGCCCCTTGATACCATGGCTTATGCCAGGGAGAACCTCGCCGGACGCCCGTGGATGTTCTGTAATCTGTACAGCCTTTCCTATCTTCAGGAAAACTATCCGGGGCTTACGGACGAATATGACCTCCATGAGGAATTTGAATACAACGGTGCGCAGTTTGCGCTGTTCTACCACAAATAGCGGGCGAAAGGAGGTTGTTTGAATTCAACCTCCTTTTCATATATAATGAAGCACAGGTGACCCGGGACGGACTGCCCGGAATGTCAGGTGTCCATATGAATCAGAAAGAAAAAAGCAGCCTTCTTGTCATCATACCGGCCTATAATGAGGCGGAGAGCATCGAAAAGGTGGTCGACAATCTGATCGGGAATTACCCGCAGTATGACTACGTCGTGATCAATGACGGTTCGACGGATCATACCGGAGCGATCTGCGCCGAAAAGGGGTATCAGGTGGTGAACCTTCCCATCAACCTCGGCATCGGAGGAGCGGTTCAGACCGGATACCGCTATGCCCTCCGGAACGGCTATTCCTACGCGGTACAGATGGACGGGGACGGACAGCATGACCCGCAGTTTCTTGAGGGGATGCTGGAGACTCTTGAAAAAGAAGAGGCGGATGAAGTGATCGGCTCCCGGTTCCTCAAGAAGGAAGGATTTCAGTCCTCCGGCAGCAGGCGCACCGGGATCACGATCTTAAGCATCCTCGGAAAGATCCTTACCGGGATCCGGATTATGGATATCACAAGCGGCTACCGGATGGTCGGGAAGCGTCTGATCCGGATCTTCGCGGAGGATTATCCGGCGGATTATCCGGAACCGGAGGCCATGGTGATCGCCGCGACGAACCGCTGCAGGATCCTGGAATATCCCGTGATCATGAAGGAGCGCCAGAGCGGGAGAAGCTCCATCAGCCCGCGCCGCGCCGTTTACTATATGTTCAAGGTCTCCCTGGGGATGATCATCCGGAGACTGAGCCTGGGGTTCCGCCGGGGAAAGTGAGAAGCCTATGATACCCACAACTCTTCGAATCACTCTCTGTATCGCGGTGATCTGCTATTTCATCGTGATCCTGCATTATCTGAAAAATAAAATGCTGGAACTGAAATATACCCTGATCTGGCTTGTGGCGGGACTCGTCATGGGAATCATGGTGTTCGTTCCGGAACTTCTCCGCTGGTTCATTCATCTTTTGGGGATCGAGGACAATATGAACGGCCTTTTCATCCTCTGCTTTGCCTTCGTGATCCTGATCCTGATGACCATGACCTCGATCGCGAGCCGCACCACGATGAAGATGCGGAGCATCATACAGGAGATGGGGATGCTGGAGAAGAGGGTGCGCGAGCTGGAGGAAGAGAAGAAGGAGCCATAAGGTCAAAGCCCTCATTCATGCAAGCATGATTCGGCCTTTGACCTTCGACCCTTGTATTTCATAACATTCGCTATTGCATTTGTATACCTGCCTGTGTTAAGATACAAGATGTAGTTGTCTGAAAACGGAAAACCACAAAATAACAACAACAACATCAGTTATCTTAAGGAGGTACACAAAGTGCAGGCGAAAAGATGGTTGGCAGCTTTTCTGAGTGCGGCGCTGGTACTTACATCCGGCGCTTTTTCCGTTCCTGCAAACGCGGAGCCGGCAGATTTTTCCGACGCCGCGGTCTATGAGGAGGAATCCGGGGATATTTCCCTCATTACCGAATACCCGGACGGGGACGAAGAAGGAGCCGTCATTGACGGCACCGATGATTATGATATGGAAGAGACCGGGATCGGGGAAGAAGATCCCGATCTGACCGGTTTTGCGGAGGATCCCGATGAGACCGGCTTCGATACCGAAGAAGCCGGACCGGAGGAGATCACGGAAGAAGAGCTCCCGGCGGAGGAGATCACGGAAGAAGAGCTCCCGGTGGAGGAGATCACGGAAGAAGAGCTCCTGACGGAGGAGATCGACGATACCGCGGATGAACTTTCCGCGATCCAGGAACCCACCGTTCCTTCCGCTTTCCTTGAGGTAATTTCCGGAGGCGAAAACGACGGAACCCTGAAGGTAAAGGACGATGCCACGGAGAGCCAGCTGGCCTCCACCATCGTAAAGATCCCGAAGGAAGCGAAGATCATTCCCGCGGGGATCTTTAACGGAACGGGCACCTTATCAAAGGTAACGACGATCTATATCGAAGGGGACGACGACAATCCCAGCGCGCTTACCGGCATCGCAGACAGCGCCTTTGAAAACGGTGCCGTACAGGAGATCATTTATAAAGGAAAGAAAACCCTTCCGGAAGGCGTGACTGCTGTCGGAACCGCGGTCTTCAAAGGATCCGCCCTGAAGGTCCTGAACCTCGGGAACGCAGTACTTTCCGTGGGAGAAGAAGCCTTCGCGAATTCGAAGATCGCCCAGTTTACAAGCACGGGCGTGACCGGGGTGGGCATGAGCGCCTTTTCAAGCTGCTCTTTTCTTACCTTTATCCGCATTGAAAAAGTAAATTCCATCGGAGCATATGCTTTTAAAAACTGTACCTCTCTGAACGGCTTTGAACTGGGGAGCACGCTTTCCCAGGTCGGAAAGGAAGCCTTTTACAACTGTGCTTTTACAAGCCTTGACCTTTCAAAGTTCGCATCGGGAGTCACACTCTCGGAAGGCGTATTCGGCAATAATACGAAGCTGGAGACGCTGACGGCGCTTCCTTCGGGGATCACGGAGATCCCGGAAAGTGCTTTCGCGGGCTGCGCACGTCTCAACCATATCAATCTCGAGAGTACGACGCTTACCACCATCGGACAAAACGCTTTCAAGGACTGCGCTTCACTGGGCTCGGTTTATTTCCATCCTTCGGTAAAGGCTTTCCGCGCAGGAGCTTTTGACGGCTGCAGCGGACTTACGGATATCTATATCCAGAATAAGGATACCACTGCCGGGGACTTTACCATCGCGGAGAGCGCTTTCCCTCTTAAGTCCGGCGTGACCATGCACGGCTACGGCGGAAAGGTGGAAACCTACGCCCGGGAACGGAAATATAAATACAGTTCTTATTATCAGTATTCCGTGACTGCGGTCCTTACGGATCAACAGAAGGAACAGATTGAAGTAAAACTGAGCAAGGACAAGGCTACTCCCGGCGAGCCAGTGCGGGTAACCGTAAAGCAGAAGAACGGCTATGTCCTTAAAAAGATAAGAGTAACGGGAAAAGACCAGCCGGAGATCCCGGAGCTTGAGAGCATCTCCCAGGATGGGGAAATGGTATTTACCTTCGCGATGATCGGCACCACTGCCAAAGTGGAATTCGAGACCGCCCAGAAAGGAAAAGAGATCAGCGGCGCGCTGACCTATGCCTTCGAAGCGGTAAACGGGGATTCGCCTCTCAAGGAGGAAGCTCCGGATACCTGGACGTTCACCAAGGCGGGGAGCGCTTCCAAAGTCGTGATCAGTGACGGGGCCGGCACCACCGGATCCTGGTTCTGGAATTATCAGAGTTCAAATCCCACCATCGTAGCCATATCCGCGTCGGGAACCCTCCGGGCGGCGGATACGGGAAGCGCCACCATCACGGCCACTCTCCGGTCCAACAGCTCGAAAAAGGTATCCTTTACGATTCTGGTCGGAGAAGCCGCGGTGATCGCGGGAATCGATCTGGAACTCGATATACCCTCCGATCTCGGTGTCGTCGAGTATGAGTTCCTTAAGGATGAGAACGGGGATTGGATCAACGGAGTAAACGAAAGCGGGGATCCGAACGGTGTTCCCGTGGTCCGGATCGAAAAGAGCATGGTAGCGGGAGGAAGCAAGAGCTTCGAGGCCGGGATCCGTGCCCACGAAGAGGGCTCCGAGACTCAGAATCTGATGGTGAAATCCTCCTGGAGTTCGGTGGATTCCAAGATCGCGAAATTAAGGCTTTCTTCCAGTGAGGACAATAAAAACACCGTTACGATCGGCAAGGGCAAAACCGGAGAGACCATGGTGACGGTATCCGTCAAGAACAAGAATGAAACCTCCGCCTCAGAGCCGAACAGGAAGAGGTTCATCGTCCGGATCGTGGACGGTACCCCGAGGCTTTCGAAAACTGCCTATACGGTGAATGCCCAGTCTACCATCGGCAAGAAGCTTCCCATTGTTCCGGTTTACGATTACGGGATTAAAGATCATGAACTGCATCTTGCTTACCGGACCACCATTACGAATCCGGATAAGACGAAGACCTATCATTATGACAAATTCTGCGATGAACTCGCTATCATCTATAACGAAGAGAACGGAAATTACTATATCCGGAAGGTCCGTCCGGGCGAGAAGCCGAAGGTTACGACCTACAGCGCGAAGAACAAGAACCAGCTCTATGTGACCGGAACCTTTGCCGGCGGGGACAGCACCTTCCAGATCCCCCTTACCGAGCTGAAGGTTACCTATACGGTTCCTAACCCGAAGATCAAGACCACGGGAAAGATCAATCTTTTCTATTCGAAGTTTGCCAAGGCCTCGGGAAAAGTCACGCTGACCCATGACCTGAAGGATGATACGGTTGAGAAGATGGTCCTTGTTTCGGAAGAAAACGAGAAGAAGTATCAGAAGGATCATGTCATGGCGACGAAGGATACCACACCGGACGATTTCCGGAACAACTTCGAGATCGCCGAGGGCAAGAACAATCAAACCTTCCTGATCACCAGAACGGAAAAACCCATCGCGAAGGATAAGAATAAAAAGCCGATCGTGAAGGGCTGGGTATATATCTATTTCGAGGGCTTTGAATCTCCCGCGAAGAAGGAGATCAAGATCGAGACCGAAGAGAAGAAGCCGGAGTATGTGCTGCTCGACGTGAATAAGAAGAGCTCCGCGGTGGCGAATTCCTACGGCGAGGATCAGATCTATGCGCTGAAGCTCTACGACAAGAAAACAAAGAAGAAGGTTCAGATCATTCCGGAGGGCACGACGGCGGAATACACTTCCGCGACGACCACCGGCGCCTTTACGACCCCGGTCGTTTCGCCCACCGAATACGAGCCGGATGAGACCACCGTGAAGACCCCGGGAACCATAACGATCACGATGAACGGGAATCCGATGCCGGGCACCAACAAGGCGGCGATCTCCGTGAAGTTTCCCGAATGGAGCAAGCCCATTACCTATACCTACAAGGTAAAGACCGATATGAAGCTTCCGGTGGTGAAATTCAAGTCCTCCATGATCCTGAATTCGAAGTATCCGAATCAGTATGCATGGTATGCTCCCACCATCGGATCGCCGGATGCGAAGGTGTCCAAATACGAGGGGGCGGAGGTAAGCTCCTTCCCGAAGGCAGAGGGCTCGGAAGCGGCAGCCTCAGCGATCCTCGGATCCCTGAGACAGAAGGAAGGGAAGATCATGGTGAAGCTTCCTTCCGCGGATGTGCCGGCGGGGACCTACAAATTCAAGGTGGTTCCCTTCGTAACGGTAGGCGAGGGCACTTCCGAGATCGAGTGCAAGGAGACCACTCTTTCGGTCAAGGTAAAGGATGATGCACCTTCGATCAAACTGAAGAGCTCGAAATACACGATGAACAAGTTCTACCCCGGCGTGGAGGATGTGGCGAACAAGTTCACGATCTCCAACCAGTCTTCGGGTGTATATGAATGCACGGAATTCAATACCGGTGATATGCAGATCACTCCCACCGGAACCACAAAGAAGGATTTTGACAGCTTCGCGGAACTTTCCTTCGATCAGCCTACGAAGTCTGTACATGTGGTACTGAAGGATGCGGCGACGCATATGGGCGACGGAAGTTATACCTATCTGGTGAGCGGAGTGAAGGTCGTTGTGACGGTGGAGGATCCCGAGACAGGGAGTGACACGGTCTGTGAAGAGACTCTGAAGAGCTTTAAGATCACGGTCAAGCTCCACGCGAAGACGCCCACCGTGAAACTTGAAGAAGCAAAGGGTACGATCGACCCTGTGAGGGATGCGTCCAAGACCACCTATAAGCTGAAGATCAGCAATCTGAAGGCGGATGTTCGCAATCTGAAACTCTGGGAAGAAAAGGGCTACGGAAAGTATTATTCGACAAGCGAAGATTATAATGATAAGGATGCGCGTTATTCCGAGCATTATAAGGTCGAACCCGGAGAGAAGACGAATACGGCCGTCGTTACGATGGATGATTATGCGACGAAACCGGTTAAAGACGCGAAGACCTATAAGATGACGATGGTAACGACGCTTGGAGCCACGGCTACGTATGTACATGAGGTTGAAACGGCATTCACCATCAAACCCAAGCAGTCCGTACCTGCGGTAAAGACCAATAAATCTTCCGCATCCCTCTATGCGGGGCAGGAAAACCGGGTGATCCGGGTGAAGGTAACGCCGAAGAAGAAGAACAGCGCGAGGATCCGCGAAGTCAATCTGGCGGCAAATACCTCAAAGGCTCTGCTTCGTGCTTACCGCGTTGTGGATGCGAACGAAGACGGACATGGCGACTTTACGATCACGGATACGGAGACGGGCGAAGGATACTTCGAGATCGAACTTACCAATCCTTCCGCGATCAAGCTGGGGCAGAAATACACCCTGAACCTGGTAACGCAGTATGTCGGCCAGGATGCGGAAGGGGTCGGCAACAAGCTGAAGCTTGATGTGACCGTAAACAAATAAGAGTTCTCCTTTCATTCTGATGTGTTGTTGATAGCGGGGGCACGGTTATCCGGTATGGAGGCCGTGTCCCTGCGCATTTACGGGAATACCCGTCCGGCCTTTCCGGCCCGGAATATGGATTTCGGACAGGGTCTGTGATATACTGTTCAGGTTAAAAACTCTTAATGGGGAGGATACAGCGGTGAAAAGTACGGGAAAAGGTACGAAACGTATTATGGCGGGCGCATTGTCGCTCCTTATGTTATTGACGATGCTTCCGGCGGGGGCCCTTTACTCATGGCCGGAGGAGACTGAGATTTCGGATGACAGCGAAACTGCTGATGCGGGATCGATCCCGATGACGGATTTTTCGATCGAAGTACAAAAGGGAGTCCCCTTTACTAACATCTGCTTCAACATTGCGGGAAGCGGAGCACCGGGTGAAGAGGAGACTCTTAATACGGGGGAATTCACCGGGGACGAGGATTTCCTCAGAAAGGAACTTCATGTTAAAGTGGGAGCCTTTCTTGAGGTTAAGGATTTCGAATGGACAGAGGAAGAGATCGGTGAGGATGATCAGATGATCGGGGAAGTCACCTTTGTCCGGGTGCTTGATGTCACGGATCCGGATAACCCGGTGGAGATAAGGAGAGGGGAAGCGGGAACGAACTGGATCCTTCGGCCGGAAGACGGCAGCGTATACCGGTTTGAGACCGCGGTCCTTAAGACTTCCGAGATCGGATTCCGGGAGGAAAAGGAAGAGTCCGTTTTATCGGAATCCGGGATGATATCCGAAAGTTTATATGTGGATGAGTATGTATACAATGACTGGGGCGAGGAGGACCGGGGATATGAGTTCCGGGTCCGGGTCACTCAAAAGGATAAGCCGGTGAAGATGGTCGCATCCCGGGTATGCGCGTACTTTCCGGACGGCAAAGAAGCCCGGCTCGACACGTACGAAAGCCAGTCGGGATTCAGGGATCCGATCTATGCGATCTCTTATCAGACGCTGACGGATGCCGCATTTTCGGAAGCCGGTGAGGATGACATGAAACTGAACATCCTTGCGACGCTTGCCGGGGACGGCTATGAGGACCGGGAGCTTTTTCTGAACAATGAAGGGAATGAAAAGGCAGCTCTTTTTGTAATGAGCGGAACAAAGGAATATGAGGCCGGAGAAACGGATGATGAGGGTAATCCGGTCTTATACCGGATCCCCTACGGTACGGCACTGACTCTTAAAGCGGTTCCGAAGCCGGGTGTTGTGCTTGCTGCGGGGTATCTTATTCCGGTTACCGACGAAAACAAAAACGACATGGTGGAGGAATATTATTATCTCTCGGATAATACGATAAGGACGAGGTATCTTGAATCCGCGGAGAGATTCGAAGTATCCGAAGACGGGACCGTTACGATCCGGATCGATTCGTATGAGGGAGAAAAATGTCTGTACATTGAGGAAGATACGGAAGCGGCCGAAACGGTGCCGGTCGTTATGAAGGCGATAAGAACGGTGAAAAAGAAAAAAACCGGCGAAATCGTAACCTACAGACCGGGCGAACGGGTCGAAAGCGCCGGACTTCGGGAGATTTCCGGAAATCCGGAAGCCGGCAAAGCTCCGTATTACGGGATTGTTCCGAATAACTACTATTTCGTGGAATACCGGAAGGGAACAAAGCGGCTGCCGATCATCGGGGATCCTTCTGCGACGATCCCGGATGCCGGTTCCGAAGGGGCGTTGACTGATGTTTCGGATGCGATCCGGCAGGGAGAGCTTCCGGAGGAAGACAGAAGCAGCAGGATCCTTATTCATCCCGCTTCTTCGGAAGCAGCTTTGGGCGGCACGACCGTGACGCTGAAGTGTTCGGTATCCCCCGGCGAAGGAGAGGAAGATGCCGAAGAAAATACGCTGTTTTTCGATGTGAAACCTTCATACGGGGAAGATGCGATCGCATTTTCACCCGAAGATCTTGAAGGAGGAAAGCCCGTCGTTTATTTCGGCGCAGAAAAGACCTTCCGGCTTTCACTTTCCGGAATTTCGGACAAGGACTATGAGGTGCGGTTCTACGGTCAGGGAGAAGGGATAAAGTCCGGGGAACCCATACAGTTTTCCGTTGATGATGTAAGACTGCAAAGATCCGCGGAGAAGAACGAAGAAGGAGAAGAGGTTACGCTTCTTACCGTAGCTGTCGATCGGGATTTCTTTGATGACGAAAGGAGAGAGAAAGAAAACTCGAAACTGTACAGGAACATCAGCTATCACCTCGGTTTTTATGACAAAGAAAGCAACGAAGAGATCATGGAAAAAGAGGTCGGGATCGCTCCGGCACTCCCTGTCTTTCCGGAAGACTATGAATGGGAGGAGGCGATCAGTGCCGGATTCAATACGATCACGGTAGATCTGTCCGCCGCCTCCTATCCGTTCGAAAACGCGGAAGGGCTCTTTTTCAGGATCGAAGCAAAAGCGAGCGCTCAGAAGGTCAATGTATTGAATGACGACGAAGAGGATGAAACGGAAGTTGATCCTTCACCGCTTCTTGCCGGGGTGACCGAAGTGATAAAGGCACCTGCCGGAAAGGTCGTACTTCGGCTTTCGGATTCTTCCAATGCGTTCCGGACGACGAAGCTCTCCTATAGGGTGAAGATCCGGGCCGGAATCGCAAGATCCGGATATGAGGAGACCTACCGGATAACATCGGATCCGTCGGCCTTTGAAGTATCCGGCAAAGGCGGGGGAGCATCCGGAAAAGAACTCCTTGCCGGCAAATATGCAGAAATCCGTCTGAAGGATGAGGAAGTGTTGGCAGAAGAGGAGGCGATGCTTGCGCAACAGACCTTTGCCACGAAGCTTTCCCTTACTAAGACTTCCGCCGGAAAGAAGAAGATCTATACCGGCATGGAACCTTTTACATTCGTGAATGTCGGATACAGGGCGGATAAGAATAAGACGGCCACCTTTAAAAAACTCGAAAAGGCGGAACTGAAGTCCCAAAAGAGCGGAGAAGTCGTTGCATCCACGAAAACGGGCTCCGCGCTCCGGATCCTTACAAATGAGGATGTCGATCAGGCGATCGAGCTCGACCCGTCAGGGATCCCCGCGGGAAAATACGACCTCATCGTCTATGCGATGCAGCCGATGGGAATGATTGTTTCTTCGAAAACATCCGTGACGATCCTGCAGGGAATCGAAGGGATAAAGGTCACGACACCTTCGAATACTGTATATAAAAAGCCGAAGAAAGCGGCATCCTTAAAAGCGAAGATATCCTATGAACCGGAAAAGCCCGTTTCAAAGAAGGTGAAATGGTACCTTGTAAAGCCGGATTATGATCCGGAAGGCGGGGCGCCCCGGACGGAGGATCTCTTTACCGGGCTGAACTCCCGGCAGATCTCGATCAAAAACGGCCAGGTAACCGTCAGGAAGGATGTTGTGATCGAAAAGGATCTGGAGTTTGCCATCGCGGCGGTGCCGGCGGACTATAAACACGGACCGTCGAACCCTGCGATCGGACGGAGCGAGACGATCCGGATCACGACGGAATCGCCGCAGCCTTCGCACATATATCTGATACCGTTCGCTTCGATGAATTCCGGGAACAGGATGTTTACGGAACTTCGCAGCGGGGCGGACTATCCGGTCGGAATGTTCGATCCCGTACTGCTCTTAAGGAAGGATCCTTTCGAGGAGGATACGGACTCCGAAGATGCCGAGATGTTTTTCGCGGGACCGGAACTTCAGGAAAAACTTAAGCGGGGATACTGTCTGATCGTGACGGATAAGAACGGAGATATCCTTTCCGATGTGACACTGAAAGCCTCCGGAATGACCTTTAAGGACGGGATGTTAAGCTGCTCTGCGCCGAAAAAGGATGTGATACTGACCGCGGTCACAACGGACGGATCGGGAAAATCCCTGAGCCTTAAGTTCAATGCGGTAAGCGGGACGAATCCGAAGTTCAGCCTGTTTTCCGGGAAGCCGGGACAGGCTCCGTGGGAAATGACCGCATTGACGCAAAGCGGAATGACGGCCGGATTGGATACGGTAACCGGGCTTACGGTCAAAGATCTTAAGGCCGAAAATGACTCCGACGGTTCCTTATACTTTGTTGCGGCAACGAGGGACGGAAATACCGTCAGCCATTCCCTGAAGGTAACGGGCGGAAAGATCCTCAACAAAAAGACGGCCGCGACCGGAAAAGGGGCGGTCTATGAGATCGGACCCACCGCAAAGGATACAGTGATCAGTTATACGGATAAGACGACGGGGAAGCAGACGAAGCTGACCGTGGAAAACCTCCTGTATTCGAAATCCGGTACGAAGGTGAAGGTGAAGGGGGATAAGGGAAAGATCTTCCGGAAGCTTGCTTTTGAAGATGAGGCTGACTATGAAAACGGAGGGAGACCGAACCGGGTGACCTATACCGTGCTGAAGGGAAAGAAGCCCTTCGCCGAAGGGACGATGGTACGGATCCTGATCTCAAAGGATGCAGGCAATCTGAAGGAGATCCTTAAAAAGAACACGGAGCAGTACGGAAACCTGCGCTGTGATGCGAAGGGAAACCTGATCGCCGTTCTTGATCAGAAGGGATGCTTTACCATCGATTATCGTCTTGGATGGGATCTTGATCTTCCGGCAGGGAAATATGCTCTTACTCTGATCCCGGTGGATGAGAACGGGCGCGCTTTGACAAAGAGTGTCACCGTGAACATCAAACCCGTCGATCCGCCGAAGGCAAAGATCCGTCTGAACACGACAGCTCTTGGAAAGTTCGGCACCGCCGCGGCGCTTGAATTTGCCAACAGTGAAAACGTGATCCGGAAGGACGGAAAACCCGTGGTTTCCATCGCCGCGAATATGCAGCTCCTCGGCGTGAACACGAAGGGAAAGATCAGCAATTTCGGAAACTGCTTTGTGGTGGACTTAAGCGATGAAGATGTACCGGTCCTGAAGCTCAAAAGAGCGCTCACGGCAACGGACGGCTATACCGGAAAACCGGGGAAGAAGAGCATCACGGGTTATTTACCCGTTACCGGCCGCCTTTTAAACGGCGAATATGCTACGCAGTATCTGAAGGTCACGGTGAAGGGCGTAACGGAAAGCGAATGAATACGGAAATTAAAATAGCAGGTGTTACATTTAAAAATCCGGTGATGACGGCCTCCGGGACCTTCGGATCCGGAATGGAATACGCGGCCTTCGTGGATCTTGACCGGCTCGGCGCGGTAGTAACAAAGGGCGTTTCGAATATCCCCTGGGAGGGGAATCCGACGCCCCGCGTTGCGGAGGTTTACGGCGGGATGCTGAACGCGATCGGGCTTCAGAACCCGGGGATCGACGTTTTCATCCGGCGGGATATCCCCTTCCTTAAGCAGTATGACACAAGGATCATCGTGAATGTCTGCGGGAAGTCCGTGGAGGACTATCTGGAAGTCGTGGAGAAGCTTAACGATGAGCCCGTGGACATGCTGGAGATCAATGTCTCCTGTCCGAACGTAAAGGAGGGCGCGATCGCGTTCGGAACGGACGCGAAGGTGCTTTACAACATTACTTCCGAGATCAAAAAGCGCGCGAAGCAGCCGGTCATCATGAAGCTTTCTCCGAACGTGACCGATATCACGGAAATGGCGAAGGCCGCGGAGAGTGCCGGCGCCGACGCGATCTCGCTCATCAATACCATCACCGGAATGAAGATCGACATCGAACGGCGAAGGTTCGTGCTTGCGAACAGGACCGGTGGTATGTCGGGACCTGCCATCAAACCGGTGGCCGTCAGGATGGTCTATCAGTGCGCAAATGCCGTGAAGATCCCCATCATCGGAATGGGCGGGATCATGAACGGGGAGGATGCCGTGGAATTCCTGCTTGCGGGAGCATCTGCCGTAGCGGTGGGCGCGGCGAACTTCCATGATCCCTGCGCAACGACCCGTGTGATCGACGGTATCGCGGCTTATATGAAGCGGCACGGGATCGGAGATGTCCGGGAACTTGTCGGGGCGGTAAGATGAAGCAAAGCCGCGGGATTTCTCCCGGGCTTCCGGCACCCGCTCCGTTGAAGAGAGAGACGGATAGCGGTATAATATAATTTTACAGGCGTCATTCGCAATCAGTGCGTAATGACAGGATGAATGTGAAAAGGAGAATATTATGGAGATTAATTTAACAAATGCGGCATTTGAAGAGGAAATCGTTAACTTTGACGGAACGGCTCTGATCGATTTCTGGGCACCCTGGTGCGGACCGTGCAGGATGCAGGGACCGATCCTTGCGGAATTCGCGGAGGCGAATCCGGATATCAAGGTCTGCAAGGTGAACGTGGATGAGGAGGAAGAACTCGCCGCACGCCACGGGGTAATGAGTATTCCGACGATCGCGGTATACAAGGCCGGAAAGCTTGAAAAGAAGACGGTAGGCGTCCAGAATATGCAGGCGCTTGCTGAGCTCTGCTCATAGTGCGAAATAACGAAAAACCGGAAAAGGAACAGAAAAATGGAAACAATGAACACGGAAGAATTCAATCAGAAACTGAAGAATTCGGCGGGGAAGGCTGGAAAGATCGCACTCATCGCGATCATAGCCGCCATAGCACTCATTCTCCTCGGCGGCTCCTTCTATACGATCCGCGAAGAGGAACAGGCGGTGGTATGTACCTTCGGCGTTCCGAAAGCGGTCACCCAGCCGGGGCTTCATTTCAAGATCCCTGTGGTTCAGACCGTAAAAAAGGTGAACACGACGATCCAGGGATTCGCCATCGGCTATTCGAATGATGTCGAGCAGAATTACAACGGCGCGGAGGGCGCGGATTCCGGCCTGATGATCACCTCGGACTACAATTTCATTCAGATCGACTTCTACGCGGAATACCGCATCACGGATCCGGTGAAGGCTCTTTATAATTCCCAGGATCCGGAGCTGATCCTCGCGAACCTTGCCCAGAACTGTATCCGTACGACGATCGGCTCCTACGGGGTCGATGCGGTCCTTACCACGGGCAAGAACGAGATCCAGTCCAACATCAAGGAAATGATCCTGACGAAGCTTGAAAAACTGGATATCGGGATCCAGCTCGTTAATATCCGGATCCAGGACGCGGAGCCCCCGACCACCGAGGTCATCGACGCGTTCAAATCCGTGGAGACCGCGAAGCAGGGCAAGGAGACCGCTCTCAATAACGCGAACAAGTACCGCAATGAGCGCCTTCCCGAGGCGGAAGCGGAAGCCGACAAGATCGTACAGGACGCGGAGGCCGAAAAGGAAGCCCGTATCAACGAGGCGAAGGGGCAGGTAGCCCGCTTCAACGAAATGTACAACGAATATGTCAAGTATCCGACCATCACAAAGCAGAGGATGTTCTATGAAACGATGGAGGATGTCCTGCCGGGGCTTAAGGTCGTGATCGAAGGCGCGGGCGGAAACGAGATCCGCCAGATCCTGCCGCTTGACAGTCTTGCTTCACCGGAGGATGCGCTGAACGCCGTCTCCGAAGAAGACGAAGAAGAGAACTGACGGAGGGAAAGACGATGGAAAAATATAATTCAAACGGAAAGATCGTAAAAGACAGACCCTCCGGGAAAAAATGGCTGCTGGTGCTGATCATTGCTGTGGCATTCCTTATCCTTCGCTCGGGTCTTGTGATCACCCATGCGGATGAGTATAAGCTGATCCGCCAGTTCGGACGCGTGGACCGCGTGATCGCGAACGCGGGACTCTCCTTCAAGATCCCCTTCATCGAATCCGTGGATACGGTTCCGAAGGAGATCCTGCTCTATGACCTGCCGCCTTCGGACGTCATCACCTCGGACAAAAAGACGATGATCATCGACAGCTATGTGCTCTGGCGCGTGACGGATCCCCTGAAATTCGCCCAGACTCTGAGCTATTCCGTGGCGAACGCGGAAAACCGTATCGACACCATGGTCTATAATGCCATGAAGAATACCATCTCCGGCATGAAGCAGGATGAGGTCATCAAATCCCGTGACGGAAAGATGACAGTGACCATCACCGGCGAAGACGAGGATGTACGCTCGAACGATCTGGTCCTTGAAGAGACGACGGAAGTGATCGAGATCACCTCCCTTACGGAGGAGATCATGAACCACATCGGAAACGACTACGAGCAGTACGGCGTCAAGGTGCTGACCGTGGAGGTAAAGAAGCTTGACCTTCCCGACGATAATAAACAGGCCGTATATACGAGAATGATCTCCGAGCGCGAGAACATCGCCGCACAGTATACCGCGGAGGGTGCTTCCCAGGCAAAGATCATCCAGAATACCACGGACAAGGAAGTATCCATCATGCTCTCCGAGGCCCGCGCAAAGGCAGAGCAGACCATCGCCGAGGGCGAGGCGGAATACATGAAGATCCTCTCCGATGCCTACAAGGATGAGGAAAAGGCGGACTTCTACAATTTCGTGCGCTCGCTTGACGCGGCGAAAGAAAGCATGAAGGGCAGCGGACAAAAGACCCTGATCCTGCCGGCGAACTCGCCCATCGCGCAGGTTTTCACCCAGGAATAAAATGGCCCCCCGGGACGGGGTTATGGGGTCATTTTTCCGTAGATACCGAAAATGTGTCGCAGAGCGGGAAAACGGCTGATCGCAACATAAATCAGGGGAGCCAGCCGGTCGTAAATGTGTTGCGGATCGGAAAAACGGCTGATTGCATCACAAATCAGCAGAGACAGCCGGTCGTAAATGTGTCGCAGATCGGAAAAACGGCTGATCGCAACACAAATCAGGGGAGACAGCCGGCCATAAATGTGTCGCAGATCGGAAAAATGGCTGATCGCAACACAAATCAGGAGAGACAGCCGGTCGTAAATGTGTCGCGGATCGGAAAAATGGCTGATTGCAACACAATTTGGACAGATAATGGCCCCCGGGGACGGGGTCAGCGGTCCATTTTGCGTACGGATAAGGAGATTCCATATGAAACGAAGACTTCTTCCAATACTGCTTGCAGTTTTCCTGACCCTGACGACGGTCCTTGCTTCGCCGGTCGATGCCTGCGCGGCCGATACTTGCAGTGAAGGCACCGGCAACAGTGAGGGCGCCGGATATGATGAGGGCGTCGACAACTATGAAGGCGCCGGCAACAGTGAAGGCGCCGGAAGCTCCGAAACTCCGGGAGCGGAAGACAGGGAGTTCTCCGAAACCTTTGAAAGCGGGATTGCAGCCGACTATTATGACACAGGTGCCGGAAGCGAAGAAACTCAGGGGGGAGAAGAGGCTGCCTTTGAAGAGACAGCAACCGGAGAAGCAGATGAAATCTCCGCTAAGCCGACAGATCCGGGCGAAGAGGGAGAAGCAGATGAAATCTCCGCTAAGCCGGCAGATTCGGGCGAAGAGGGAGAAGACACATCCCTGCCCGCGGATTCGGGTGCTTATGACTATGATAACAGTGCGGAAGCTCCGGACGCGGAAACTCAGGATGAGGAACCTCCGGCGGAATTCACCGGCGGCTATCTGGAACTTCCGGAAGACCGGAACGCTCCGGTGCTTGACGATACCGTAAGCTACGCCTATCTGAAGGAGTCTCTTGTCGAAGATACCGAAGAGGAACAGGAGGGAGAGGATTCTTACGCGGATGCCCTTTCTTCCGTGGAGGTTCCGTCGGCCTATCCCCTTTCTTCCGAAGATCAGGGCAAGCTTCTTTCCTTTCTCACCGGGCATTATCCTACGACCAGAAGTCAGTATGACAATACCTGCTGGGCACATGAATCCGCAGCTCTCGCGGAGTTCTATCTCATATCTCACGGCCTTGCGGAAAAGGACCTCGATCTCAGCGATCTCCATACCGCCTACTGGTGCTATGCAAACGGCACCGGTTCTCCCGTCGCGGGTTATACCGGAGATTCCGTCACTTATAAATCTGACAAAAGCCTGTACAATCCGGGTGGAAACATCCTCTTCGCGGCTCAGACCCTGATGCAGCTTCGGGGCTTCGCCTCCGAGGAGACTTTCCCGGAATCAATGGGGAAATCCACTACAAGACCGGGCAGCGCGAACCCTTCCACGGAGAGGCAGAACGTCGCTTATCTTAAAAACTATTATACGATCAGCAAAAAGAACCGGAATCTTGCGAAGCAGGCCATTATGGAAAACGGCGCGGTAGGTGCGTCCATCTTCAGCGACAGCGCCAACAGCAACGGTTTCTGGAATCTTTCCAATGCGGCGCTCTGTACGAATAAAACAACTACCGATCACGCCATCACCATCGTCGGATGGGATGATGATTATCCGAAGGAGAAATTCAGCGCGACCTGCAGACCGTCAGTAAACGGAGCCTGGCTCGTCCGGAACAGCTGGTCAAATACGGCAAAGTTTGACCGGTACTCCTACTGCTGGCTCTCCTATGCGGATAAGAGCCTGACGGATTTCGTTGTCTTCGAGATGATGGGGCCGGAGGATCCGGACTTTGACAACAGCTATTTCTATGATTCACAGTTGCATACCTGCACCTATTACGGATCCTCGAAATGCGCGAACGTTTTCAAGGCAAACGGAAACGAGGAGAAGGAGACCCTGGAAGCAGTCACAATGGAGGTCGGCTATATCGAAAGCAGCACCTCCTATACGGTCAGGGTGTACCGGAACGTTGCTGAGGGGAAGAACCCGGAAACGGGGACGCTCGTGCCGGAAGCCACGACAAAGGGCAAGATCAGCGCCAACGGGATCTATACGATCCCTCTCAAGGAGCCGGTGGAGCTTGACCACGGGGAAAACTTCGCCGTAATGGTTTCTCTTTCGCACGGCCTTTCCGTGGCGACGGAGCTTGGAAACACCAATCTCTGGGGGCTCTTTTCCATAAAGTGCGATACGAAGAACAGCTCGAGCTGGATCTTCCGTTATGACGGATGGCACAAGATGGCGAAAGCGAATTCGGAAGGTAATCTCGTGCTCCATGCCCTGACCGTGAACGGTACCGGAGAAGGAACGATCGTCCTTGACCGGGATGAATATAGTTTCAACGAGATAAACAGGGTGGGGGATCACTTCACTCTTTCCGCCACCGCTTATGACAGAGACGGAATAGAGGATACGGAGGCTGTCATCGCCTTTGAAAGTTCCGACGAAAAGGTGGCTTCGGTGGATCCGGACGGAACCGTACGCGCCGTCGGAAACGGATCTGCGGTCATCACCGCAAGGAGCGGCAGAAGATCGGCCAAATGCGCCGTGACCGTTGCCCTTAAGGAATGGACCGTTACGCTTGACGGGAACGGGGGAGCTTTTACCGTATCCGGAAAGAACGGAGCGTTAAGCGGCACGAAGAGCATTACGACGACTCTTCATAACGGAAGCGGATATTCCCTTCAGACTCCGGTTCATACCGTTTATGAGTTTTCAAAATGGAAGGATAATAACGGGAATCCCTTCGAAGCCGAGGGCGAGATTACGATCCTCTCCGATCTGGAGCTGACCGCGGAATGGATCGTTCCCACGGCGAAGCCGGTGGTGTTCTCGGTTCTTGACGAAGCCGGAAAGTCTACCGGTGAAACCGAACTTAAGCCGGGCTTCAGGATCCTGCTTCTATCGGATACACCCGAAGCGTTCCTTTACTATACGACGGATGGAAGCGATCCGAAGAATGAAGAGAATCCGTCACGTACCGTATATACTTCTCCCATCGTCCTTACAAGGGATAATATCGGAGATTTTCAGGTGAAGGCTTATGCCCAAAAACAGTACTATAATGACAGCAGTGTCACTTCTTATACCTGCAGTGTCGCTCCGGATCCGGAAAAAGAATGGGGCGGGATCGTGACGGAAGACAGGTCCCTTTTTGAAACGGACGTGTACGGTTATCCGGTGGAAATCCCGGAGGGAATCTGGGTTTCCGGGACATCCTATGAAGAAGGAGCGGATTATACGGGGTATGCGGTCACCTTTGACGGGCTGAGAGTTTATTACGGAAATATCCCTCTCGTAAAGGGGCAGGATTATACGATCTCCTATTCCGACAATAAGAAGGCTTCGGCGAAGGCCTCCTTTACCGTAAAGGGAAAGGGAAACTATTCGGATAAAACGAAGAAGAAATTTACGATCCGGCCGCTGCCACTTTCCGCCGAGGAATCACCGGGAACCTTCCGTATTCAGACGACGGGGGACTTTTGTGCCGTTCATACCGGCAAGGCGATAAAGCCCGTTCCGGAACTCTGGCTTATGAAGGATCCTTCGATGCCGGAAAAGGCCGAGGGGATCGCTCTTAAGGCAAAGACCGATTATACCATCGTTTATTACCGGGCCGAAGGCTTCACGGACGAAGAACGGGGAGAAGCCCTTAAAGCCATTACGGAAGCCGGCGACTATAAAGCCGTACTGACCGGCAAAAAGAATTTCACGGGAGAGCGGATCCTTGATCTTAAGGTGGAAGAGAAGAAATCCCTCTCCAAAGCGAAGATCACCGGGTTCAAATCCAAACTCTCCATGCCTTCGGATCCTTCTTTGACGGAGGTTGAGCAGAAGATCGCAGGATCGCCGGAAGAAGAAGGAATGAAGCTGACCTTTGATGGAGAGCTCCTGAAGCCGGGACTTCCGGGAGCGGAAGGGACGGATTATACCATTACCTACAGAAATAATAAAAAGGCCGGAACCGCCACCGTGATCCTGACCGGGGAGGGAGAGTATTCCGGCACAGTGAAAAAGACCTTCCGGATCGATACGATCCCGGTCAGAAAGGCCGGGATCACCGCGGGAACCTTTGTCAACTCCTTCACCTGGAACAGGGAAGCCGAGGAGAGGGGGTTCATCGGACAGGAGCATCTCCTCCTTTCTTATGACGGATATCCGCTGGAAGAGGGCACCGACTTCCGGGTTACCTGTAAAAAGAATACCGCACCGGGAACCGCGGAGATGACGATCAGCGGAATGGGGCGCTTTGGCGGCTCGATGACGAAGAAGTATAAGATCCTTCCCTATGATATTACCGAACCGGAGGCGGAGGCCGGGCATAAAACGATCCGGATCTGGATCCGGAGAAATCCCGGCGATGACTTCTGGGCGGAATGCGAGCCTGATGAGGAAGGAGTATTCCGGATCGGACCCGTGGGATATACGCCGGCTGGAGGGTATGCGGACATCGCCCTCACGATCGATAAGGAAAAAACCGAGGAGGAGCCGGAAGAAGAGCCCGGAAAAGTATACGGGAGAAGGCTTGAGGAAGGGAAGGAATTCACCCTCAAATACTCGAACCATACGAAAATAAAGGAAGGGAAGATTCCCACGATCACCGTTTCCGGGAAGGGGCGTTTTTGCGGGAAACAGAAGCTTTACTTTGATCTGGTAAAAAGGGATCTGGGGCCGGAAACTGTTCTTATCGGCGCACCCGATAAAGTACGGAGTAAAAAAGCGAAGGGACTTTATTCCGCACCCGTGCTGAAGGACCGCCAGAACGGAAGCAGGCTGAAGGCGGGGACCCATTATGAGAAAAAGATCCTTTATACCTACGCGGAATCCGCTGTTCTATCCACCGGTGTGATTCGGAAAGCGGGAGAGAAGGTGCTTGATTCGGATATCCTGAAGGCCGGAGAGACCACGACGATTCGCGCGACGGTGACGGGAAAAGGCTGGTATGCGAGAGAGGTCAGCACCACCTACCGGGTACTCCGTGGTGTGATGTCCTCCGCGAAGGTTACGATCAACGGCGGAAATGCCTATACCTATACGGGAAATCCCGTAGTTCCGAAAAAGGATGAGATAAAGATCAAAATCGGTCAAACGGAGCTTTCGCCTACCGATTATGAGATCGTATCGGTGGAGAATAATCTATCCGCCGGCACCGCGAAGATCACCCTCCGCGGCATCCGCGGCTACGGTGGCGAAAAGACGTTCAAGTTCAGGATCGGAAAGAGGAAGCTGCTTTTCTGACAGTTCCGGACAGGTTTCTGAAGGTTTGCTTCGGAGATTTGCCTCAAAACCGCCGCTATGATATGATGGCAGACGGGCAGTTATGCGCATAAGACCATTTTTTCACCATCAGGAAAGGGAGAGAAAGCAATGAAAATAGCAGTGGCTGGAACCGGTTACGTAGGACTGGTGGCGGGCGTATGCTTCGCGGAAAAGGGACATAACGTTACCTGTGTGGATGTGGATGAAAAGAAGATCGCCCTGATGAGATCCGGAGTATCCCCGATCTATGAGGCGGGACTGGATGAGCTGATGCTCCGGAACACGGAAGCGGGGAGACTCCATTTTACGACGGATTTCGCGCTGGCCTACCGGGACGCGGACGCGATCTTCATCGGAGTCGGAACCCCGGAGCAGCCGGACGGCAGCGCGAATCTGAATTATATCGCCTCTGTCTGCAGACAGATCGCGGAATCCGTGGAGAAGGACTGCCTTGTTGTGGTGAAGTCCACGGTGCCTGTGGGGACCAACGACCGGGTGGAGCAGTTCCTGAAGGACTTCCTCGTAAGGCGGGATCTTCATATCGAAGTAGCGTCCAATCCGGAATTCCTCGCGCAGGGCAACGCGGTCCGGGATACTCTGGAGGCCGCACGCATCATCATCGGGACCGAGAGCAAATGGGCGGAGGACATCCTCCGGAAGATCTATGAGCCCTTTGGGCGCCCCATCGTATCCATGAGCCGCCGGAGCGCGGAAATGACGAAGTATGCCTGCAACGATTTCCTGGCTCTCAAGATCAGCTATATGAATGATATTGCGAACCTCTGCGAGCTCCTCGGCGCCGATATCGAGGATGTGGCAGAGGGCATGAAATATGATAACCGTATCGGAAACAATTTTCTGAACGCCGGGATCGGTTACGGCGGAAGCTGTTTCCCGAAGGACACGAAGGCACTCCGTTATCAGGCCGAAAAGGCCGGCTATACGCTCCGCACCGTGGAGGCCGCCGTTGAGGTCAACAAGACGCAGAAAACGCGCCTTTTCGCGAAGGCCTCCGACCGGCTGATCAGCTTCGCCGGAATCAGGGTCACGGTACTCGGACTGGCATTTAAGCCCGGCACGGACGATCTTCGCGAGGCTCCGTCGCTCGACAACGTGAAACTCCTTCTTGAGGCGGGCGCCGAGATCACGGCCTATGACGAGGTGGCCGCCGACAACTTCAAAAA
>JAILLW010000113.1 GCA_024692955.1 Lachnospiraceae bacterium
CATCAAGATGCCCCGCGGCATTCGGAAATTCATACATTCCCGCGAGCAGCCCCTTATCGGGACGCTTTTGAAGGATGATCCTTTTTCCGTCCCGGATAAGAAGCACCGTCTTTTCCTCGATCCTTCGTTTTTTCTTTTCCGGTTTGACGGGATAGGCGCATTCCGAATGATCTTTACGGGCAAGGCAGAACTCCCTCACGGGGCATTCACCGCATTTCGGCTCACCGTTCGGAACGCAGACGGTGGCTCCGAGATCCATCAGCGCCTGATTAAAGGCGCCGCAGTTTCCCTCCGGCATCGCTTCGCAAAGAAGTTCCGTGATCTCCTTCCGGAAGGAAGGCTTTGTGATATCGGTATCGTCCTTCCCGAGCCTTGTCACGATCCGGAACACATTGCCGTCCACGGCCGCAGCCCTTTTTCCGAAGGCGATGGAGGATATGGCGCCCGCCGTATAGGGGCCGATCCCCTTAAGCGAAAGGAGCTCTTCATATTCTTCCGGCATCCTTCCGTCATATTCTTCCATGATCCGGACCGCCGTCTCTTTCAGCGAGCGGGCTCTGCTGTAATAGCCGAGGCCTTCCCAGAGCTTCAAAAGGCGGTCCTCCGGACAGCGGGAAAGCTCCGCGATCCCCGGGAGCTCCCTGATAAAACGTTCAAAATACGGCCTGACCGCCTCCACCCTCGTCTGCTGGAGCATGATTTCCGAGATCCAGACCCGGTAGGGAGAAGGGTCGGACCGCCAGGGAAGCTCTCTGGCATTTTCGAAATACCAGGAAAGCAGCGGCTCCGTCAGAAGCCCGAAAGGGACATCCTTGATCAAATCTCTTCCGTCCCCTTAAGATCCCTGATCTTCGAAAGGATCATCTTCTCGTTATAGGCGAAGAAGAGCAGGGCGCCGATCATACAGGTGATAAAGGCCACCCAGGCCGTGGCCCGGTAGCTGCCTGCCGTCTCGGATACCGTGATGGAGGTAAAGATCACCATCGCAAGCGCCTGACCCATCTTAAAGGCAAAGGTGCGGGCGGCAAAGAACATTCCGCTCCGGTCCTCGCCGGTCTCGAGCCTTGTAAGCTCCGCCACATCCGCCACGCAGGCCTGGGGGAGGATCCCCAGGATCGCCATGGGAACGGAAGCCGCGGCCGCCACGATAAAGCCCCAGTACAGGCCCTTCCCGCAGAGGGCCGTGATGAGGAATACCAGACAGTAGGTAAAAAAGCCGGTGATGATGAGCTGCTTTTTCCCGATCTTTTTCGCAAGCAGATTCACCGCCGGATACAGGCATACACTGATGGCGGTCATGGTGGCGGTAAGGACGAAGGTCCAGGTATCCTCGATCTCCATCAGCTTTGTTTCATAGAACGCGAGCCCCGTCTGGAACAGGGTCAGCGCGAAGAAATAGATAACGTCACTGTAGACGAAGCGCCGGAACTGTCCGTTGGAAAAGGTATGGATCAGGGAACGGAAAGGCTTGGTATCGCTGGGCTTCGAGTCGATGTAATCCCGCTCTTTGATATAGAAGGAGGGAAAAAGCATCGCCGCGCAGGCGATCAGCGCCATAACACCCACCGAAAGCCGGATGGATCCCGCACGTCCCGCAATACCCTCCAGGGCTCCCGCAAGATTCGGGAGCATAAAGGAAATGCTCTGGCCGGCGATGAAGGTAAAGGAAATATAGGTGGACACGTTGATCCTGTGCTGCTGGGTATCCCCGAGTTCCGCGATCAGCGCGTTATACGGTGTGCAGAACATGGTCATGAAAAGGTAAAAAACGATGAGCAGCAAAAAGAGCAGGGTGTCGTTCACGGCCACCGTCCCCGTCTGGGGGAGCGTAAAGAGGCCGACAGTGCAAAGAGCGAAGGGAACGGCCATGGCCCGCATGAAGGGGATCCGTCTTCCGCCCCTGTAATTGCTCCGGTCGGACCAGCCCGCAATTAAAGGATCCGTGATCGCGTCGAAGATCCGCCCAACCGCCAGCACGAGGCCGAAAAGGGTCAGTTTGAAAAGGATCGGATCCTGGGTGATCCCGGAAGCGAAGATCCCCGTATTCGGGTTCTTCTCATCCGGACTGCCGGTATAATAATATACCATCCAGTTGGACACCACGCCGGAGAGCAGACTCCAGCCGAACTGGCCCACGGCAAAGATCCAGAGAAGCCTGTTCGTTATCGGTTTTTTATCCCTCATTCGTTCTACCCTCCTTTTTTCTTTACTTTTCGGTTATGTTCGCATGGAGTTCCTGCAGTGAGCGCACCTCTTCCGCGGCATGGGTCCTGATATAGTGGATCCCCTCCGCGGTGGCCCTGGCCGCCGCAACCGTCGTGATATAAGGCACCTTGGCCTTGATCGCGGCTTTTCTCAGATAGCTGTCATCATGAACGGAGGCTTTCTTTCCGATGGGGGAATTTACGATCAGCTGGATCTCCCCGTTCGTGATCATATCGTAGATATTGGGTCTTCCTTCATAGATCTTCCGTACCTTTTCGGAAGGGATCCCGGCCTTCTTTAACGCTTCATGGTTTCCGTCCGTAGCCACGATCCGGAAGCCGTCCTCAAGAAGGCTCTTCGCGATGGGGATCATCTCCTCCTTATCCTTGTTGTTTACGGAAATAAGGACCGTACCCTCCAGCGGAAGCTTGGACTGGATCGCCTCCTGCGCCTTGAAGAAGGCTTCGCCGTAGGATTTCGAAAGCCCGAGCACCTCGCCGGTGGAACGCATCTCGGGTCCCAGCACCGGATCCACTTCGGGGAACATGTTGAAGGGGAAGGCTGCTTCCTTTACGCCGTAATAGGGGATATCCCTGTCCTTCAGCGTCTTTAGCGGAGACGGGCGCCCGGTGAGTTCCGAGGTGATGATATCCGTCGCAAGAGGTACCATGCGGATGTCGCAGACCTTGGACACAAGGGGAACGGTACGGGACGCTCTCGGATTGGCCTCCAGTACGAAGACCTTTCCGTTCTCGATGGCGTACTGCATATTCATAAGACCGCGCACATGCATCTTTTCCGCGATCTTTCGCGTATATTCCTTTATGGTCTTCAGATTCTCCTCACTGATGTGAACGGAGGGGATGATGCAGGCGGAATCTCCGGAATGCACACCCGCAAGCTCGATATGTTCCATCACGGCCGGTACGAAGGCATGCTCTCCGTCCGAGATGGCATCTGCTTCGCACTCCAGCGCGTGGTTTAAGAAACGGTCGATAAGGATCGGGCGGTCGGGAGTCACACCCACCGCGGCATTCATATACTCCTCCATGCTCTCGTCGTCATATACGACTTCCATCCCGCGGCCTCCGAGGACGTAGGAAGGACGTACCATTACGGGATATCCGATGGAGTTCGCGATCTTCAGGGCTTCCGCCACCGTGGTGGCCATCCCGGATTCCGGCATCGGGATCCCGAGCTTATCCATCATTTCCCGGAAAAGATCCCGGTCTTCCGCAAGATCGATAACGGCGGGAGAAGTTCCGAGGATCTTCACCCCGTTCCTCTCCAGATCGGAAGCGAGATTCAAAGGGGTCTGTCCGCCGAACTGGGCAATGACGCCGAGAGGCTTTTCCTTATTGTAAATGCTTAAGACATCCTCCAGGGTAAGGGGCTCGAAATAGAGCTTGTCCGAGGTATCATAGTCCGTGGACACGGTCTCGGGATTGCAGTTTACGATGATCGTTTCAAAGCCCAGCTTCTTGAGGGCCATGGCCGCGTGAACGCAGCAGTAGTCAAACTCGATCCCCTGTCCGATACGGTTGGGGCCGCCGCCCAGGATCATGATCTTTTTGCGGTCGGATACCGGGTTTTTATCTTCGGAATTATAGGTCGAATAATAATATGCACTGTTCTCGGTGCCGGATACATGGACGCCCTCCCAGGCTTCCTCGACACCGAGAGAGATCCTCTTTGCGCGGATATCGTCCTCGCTTACCTTCAGCAGCATCGCAAGATAGCGGTCCGAAAAACCGTCCTTCTTGGCACGGATAAGGTCTTCATCCGGAGGCAGCGTTCCCTTATGCGCAAGGAGCGCCTCCTCTTCGTCCACCAGTTCCTTCATCTGGGTAAGGAAATAGAGCTTGATCTTCGTGATCTCGTGGATCTTCTCCGGAGTCGCGCCCTTTCTTAAGGCTTCATAGATCTGGAAATAGCGGTTGGAGTTGGGCGTTGCGATTCTCCTTAAAAGCTCCTCTTTGGAGAGTTCATGCATCCCTCTGGAAAAACCGAGACCGTAATGGCCGTTCTCCAGGGAACGGATGGCCTTCTGGAAGGCTTCCTTGAAGTTCTTTCCGATGCTCATGACCTCGCCGACCGCGCGCATCTGCGTTCCGAGCTTGTCCTCCACGCCCTTGAACTTTTCGAAAGCCCAGCGGGCAAACTTGGTCACCACATAATCGCCGTCGGGAACATATTTATCGAGGGTGCCGTACTTTCCGCAGGGAATGTCGGAAAGGGTAAGCCCCGTGGCCAGCATCGCGGATACGAGTGCGATCGGGAAGCCCGTGGCCTTGGATGCCAGAGCCGAAGACCTGGAGGTCCGGGGATTGATCTCGATCACGATGATCCTGTCGGACACGGGATCGTGGGCAAACTGTACGTTCGTTCCGCCGATGACCTGTACCCGGTCAACGATCCGGTAGGCCTGTTCCTGAAGTCTCTTCTGAACCTCTTCGGAGATGGTGAGCATCGGGGCCGAGCAGAAGGAATCTCCGGTATGGATGCCCATAGGGTCGATGTTCTCGATGAAGCAGACCGTGATCATCTTTCCGGTGCTGTCCCTCACCACCTCGAGTTCCAGCTCTTCCCAGCCTATGATGGATTCCTCCACCAGCACCTGTCCCACCAGAGAAGCCTGAAGACCTCTCGCGCAGACCGTGCTCAGTTCTTCTTTATTATATACGAGGCCGCCGCCGGCGCCGCCCATGG
>JAILLW010000037.1 GCA_024692955.1 Lachnospiraceae bacterium
CACCGTGACGGACATGGCAAAAACCGTCAATTACATAGAGGAAAACCTGGACGACCTCCGCGGAAAGTACATCTGCGTCGCGAATGTCCATACCACCGTGATGGCCAGCCGGGACGAGGAATACCGGAAGGTCCAGAACGGGGCCGCGCTTGCGCTCCCCGACGGGAAGCCGCTGTCCGTCACGAGCAGACACCGGGGCTTTCGCGGAGCAAGGCGCGTTGCGGGACCGGATCTTATGCCTGAGATCTTCGCCCTGTCCCTGAAGACCGGCTGGTCCCATTATTTCTACGGCTCCTCGGAGGAAACCTTAAGACTTCTCCGGGAAAAACTCACGGAGAAATACCCTGGGATCCGGATCGCAGGAATGTATTCGCCGCCCTACCGGAAGTTTACGGAAGAAGAGGACAGGGCGGATGTCGAAAGGATCCGGGAAGCGGACCCCGATTTTATCTGGGTGGGCCTCGGAGCCCCGAAGCAGGAATACTGGATGGCCGCGCACGAAGGGCTGTTTTCCGGAGTGATGCTGGGGGTCGGCGCGGGTTTTGATTTCCATGCGGGAACAGCAAAGAGGGCACCCCGCTGGGTTCAGGAAATGAGCCTTGAGTGGCTCTACCGGCTGATCAGGGATCCGAAAAGGCTCTTTAAGCGGTATGCCACAACGAATGCCTATTACATCACGAAAACCCTTGCCGAGAGCGGAAGGGTCAAAAAGCAGGTGAGAAAAGAGCATCCGAGGATCGCGATGATCGGACATAAGAGGATCCCCTCGCGGGAGGGCGGAGTCGAGATCGTGGTGGAGGAACTGTCGGTACGCTTTGCCGAAAAGGGCTGCTTCGTGGATGCCTATAACCGTTCCGGCTATCATGTGGCCGGAAAGGAGTATGACGATGTGCGCTATAAGGATTATAAGGATGTGCATATCATCACGGTTCCTACCTTCCGGAACGGCAAACTGAACGCCATCGTTTATTCCGTTCTCGCGACGATCCGTGCACTCTTTAGGGGCTATGATGTCTTTCATTATCATGCGGAAGGGCCCTGCATCATGCTCTGGCTTCCCCGCCTTTTCGGAAAGAAGATCGTGGCGACCATCCACGGTCTGGACTGGCAGAGAGCAAAATGGGGCGGCTTCGCAACGAGGATGCTGAAGCATGGGGAAAAGAACGCGGCCCGCTACGCGGACGAGGTGATCGTACTCTCAAAGAGTATGCAGAAATACTTCCTGGAAACCTACGGGAGAAAGACGGTCTATATCCCCAACGGAATAAGCCGCCCCGAGAAGGCCGAAGCGCGTGAAATGATTGAAAAATGGGGCATTCAGGCGTATAATTATATATTGTTTTTGGCCCGGATCGTGCCCGAAAAAGGACTGCATTATCTGATCGAAGCCTACGAGAAACTCGATACGGATCTGAAACTCGTGATCGCGGGCGGCGGATCCAATGCCGCGGACTATATGGCGAAGATCAAAAAGCACGCCGAAGAGAACGAAAAGATCATCATGACCTATTTCGTTCAGGGAAGAAAACTTGAAGAGCTTCTTTCCAACGCCGCCTTCTTTGTCCTCCCGAGTGATGTGGAGGGAATGGCGATCAGCCTTCTCGAGGCAATGAGCTACGGAAACTGCTGTATCGTAAGCGATATCCCGGAAAATACCGAGGTGGTGGAGGATCATGCGGTGACCTTCCGGAAAGGCGATCCGGAGGACCTTCGGGAAAAACTCGAATATCTCATCACCCATCCCGAAGAAGCCGCGAAGTACCGGGAAAACGCGGCGGAATTCATTCTCTCGAAGCATAACTGGGACAGGGTGGCGGAAGAAACCTTAAGGGTCTATCGCAGCGTGATGGAAGGGAAGCCTTATGAAGCCTGAGATCAGTGTGATCGTTCCCGTCTACAATACGGAAAGATATCTTGAACGCTGTGTCGGCTCCCTGACCGGTCAGACCCTGGAAGCGATGGAAGTTCTGCTTGTCGACGACGGGTCGACGGACCGGAGCGGGCAGATGGCGGATAGCTTTGCCGAAAAGGATCCGCGCATTCGGGTGATCCATAAGGAAAACGAAGGACAGGGGATCGCGAGGAATGAAGGACTGAAGGCTGCGCAGGGAACCTTCGTATGTTTCCTGGATTCGGACGATTATTACGATAAGAACGCGCTCTTCCGGATGGTGAGCGTGATGAAGGAGACAGGGGCGGACCTCTTAAGCTTCGGCTATGTGATCGAGGACGGGGAAGGAAAGCCCTTGATGAGCCCGCATATCCGGGAGAGGATCTATGAAAAGAGGGAAGACCGGGATGAGATCCGGGAAGAATTCCTGATGCATCTTTTCGGGGAGAAAGGGCAGGATGACGAACTGGCAGCGGTTTCGGCCTGTATGTCGGTCTTCCGGACGGATCTTATCAGGGATCATAGGATCTTTTTTCCGTCGGAGCGGGAAGTCGACAGCGAGGATAATGCTTTTTCCCTCTCCTGCTGCCGCTATGTAAAGAAAGCGGCCACCATCGGGGATGTGCTCTACCACTACTGCCGGAACGAAGACTCCTTTACCCAGCATTACCGGAAAGACCGGTTTCGCCTCGTAAAGGCGCATTATGCCATGCTTTCGGACCACGCGAAGGAGTTTGGTTTCACGGGAGACGATAAGCTGTCGACAGAGGTCCGGCAGAGGATCGCGAGGACCGGCTGGATCGGACTGATGGCGGTCCTGAAGCAGGAATACCGCCGCGGAAGCGGGAAGGATTTTTCCGGTTTCGCAAAGGAACTCAGGAACGATAAAACGACGGGGGCAATCCTTAAGGAACTGGATGTTTCCGCTCTTTCCCTGAAGCAGAAGATCTTTTATCATACGCTTTTAAAGGAAAGATACGGGCTCCTTTTGCTACTTACCGGGATCCGGGCAAAGAGCAGGCTCTGAAGGGACCGGAGACAGAAGATGCCGAAGATCAGCGTGATCATGTCAACCTATAACGAGGAGCGCTACATCGCGGACGCGGTAGGAAGCATCCTCGGACAGACCTTCCGGGATCTGGAGTTCATCATCATCGACGATGCTTCGACCGACCGAACCCCGGAGATACTGGAAAGCATAAATGACAGCCGTGTCATATTTCACAGGAATCCGGAGAACCTCGGCCTCACGGTGAACCTGAACCGGGCGCTTAAGGAAGCGAAGGGCGAATTCATCGCGCGAATGGACGGAGATGATATTTCCCGTCCGAAGCGTCTTGAAAAGCAGCTTCACTATATGGATGCCCATCCCGATGTGGCGCTTGCCGGCTGCGACACGAAGAATTTCGGGCAGAACGGGCTGATCTGGAGACTGAAGGACGATCCGGAAGAACTCCGGATTCGCATGCTTCTTCATCCGGTGCTCGCCCATCCGACCTTCTTTATGAGAAGGAGCCTTACGGAACGGGGCTTTTGCTATGATGAGAGCTTCCGGACGGCCCAGGATTACGATCTGGCTTCCAGGATCGCGAAGAGCGAAAAGATCGGAAGGGTACCGGAGATCCTTCTTGACTACCGGGTGCATGAGAAGCAGGTGTCCTCCGTGGATCCCTCGGGGCAGAGCGGCAATGCGAAGAGGGTGAGGGACAGACTGTTTTCGGAAATCGGAGCGGAACTTACACCGGAGCTTACAGATGTCCGCGAGCAGTGGGCCGCGGAGATCTGTCCCGGGTCCGCCGGCGTTTTTTACGAGGCGGTAAGGATCATCGGCCTGATAACGGAAGCCAACAAAAAAAGCCGGATCCATGAGGATGCGAAACTCGAAAAAACCTTGAAAAAAATGCTCTGCACCTGGCTTATCCGCACAAAAAACCCGGATCATCTGAAGGAAGCACCTTCGATCCTCGGTCATTCGCTTTACGATATGACGGTTTTTGCGGGAGAAGGACTTCGTACGGTTAAGGAAAAATGCCTGAACAGGATCTGTCATTAAAACAACGCCTATACCGGAAATGCTGCCGGATGTTCATGAAGAAACTTCCGGACCGGAAATACATCGAGATGCTTTATTATGTGCGCCTCGGTGAGCACTGTGACCTTAACCGGCCGGAGACCTTCAACGAAAAGCTGAACTGGCTGAAGCTCTACGACAGGGATCCGAAATATACAAAGATGGCGGACAAATATGAGGTCCGTGAATACATCCGGGAAAAACTGGGGGAGGAGTATCTGATCCCCCTCATCGGAGTATGGGACAGCACAAAGGAGATCGATCCATCCGCCCTTCCCGAAAAGTTCGTGCTCAAGTGCACCCATGATTCCGCAAGTGTCGTAATCTGCCGTGACAGGGCGTCCTTTGACTTCGATGAAGCCTTCCGGAAGCTTGACGAAGCGCTTTCACGGAACTATTTCTATCCCGCGAGGGAATGGGTCTATAAGGATATCCGGCCGAGGATCATCGCCGAGGAATATATGACGGACGAGTCCGGCACCGAACTTAAGGATTATAAGATCTTTAATTTCGGAGGAAAGCCGGAACTCATTCAGGTGGATTTCGGGCGGTTCGTGCATCATGAAAGGAATCTCTATTCCACGGAATGGAAACTCCTTCCGGAGACCTTTGAGTATCCCCGGAACGGATCCGTGCAGATCGAAAAGCCGGAAAACCTTGAGGAAATGCTGCGGTTTGCCGCCATTCTCTCCGAGGGGATCCCAAGTGTCCGGACGGATTTTTACTCCATCAACGGAAGGACTTATTTCGGAGAGATCACCTTTTACCAGGAGGGAGGCTTCGGGCATTTTTCCTCAAAGGAGTACGCAGAAAAACTGGGGGAGCTGATAAAGCTTCCGGAGAAGAAACATGAATGAACTGAAACAGTTTCGGAAAGACTTTCTTTTTAATTTTTTTATTGAGTTCTTCCTGTATTTTCCGTTTCTTACGGGATGGCTCACAAACGGGGACGGGACGACTCATTCCCTGTTTCATAAAAAAGCCTATACCTGGGAGGCGATGAACGGACGCTTCGGGATCCGGCTTACGGATACGCTGTTCCGGAGCCGCATCATTATGCCTTATCTCAGTACGCTCCTTACCCTGATCTTTCTGGATCTTATGATCCTTCTGATCCTTCGCCTCTTCCGGGTGGAAAAGAAACTGTACCGGATCCTTATAAGCCTGATCCTTATCGCCTCGCCGACGATTTCGAATCAGATGACATATTATTACTGTTCGGACAGTTATATGTTTTCGTATCTTCTTTCAGTACTGGGCCTTTTGATCCTGGCGGAAGGAGCTGGATTTACGGTCCTCGGATATCGGATATTCAGGATGCGGTTCGGCTCCGGTATCGCATTCTTATGCGCCACCCTGTGCTTTACAATCTCGCTGTCCCTGTATCAGGCTCCGCTCATTATGTCCGTGACAGCAGCCCTCCTGTACTTTCTCGGCTTTGCGGTGACGAATGAAGAATCATTTATGGGAGGCCGGTTTTCAAAAGACTTCAGGTGTCGCTTCCTGAGGATGCTCTTTGGCGGGATCGCCGGAGTCCTCATTTATATTCTTGCCTTTTTCCTGATACGGAGATTTACAGGGATCGAAGTGACAAAAGCGCATGGATTTAATGACGTATTCTCTTTCAGCGCGCAGGAGGGCGGAGGATTACTTTCAAGGATCGGAGGTGCTTACAGGGACACCTTCAGGTATTTCCTTACGAATGACATCATCCGGAACAGCTGGCGGAGACGCGGCATGGTAAACGCCGCCATAATGATCTTTACCGTTGCCCTGACTGTTTTCCGCCTGAGGCAGCATACGCCCGTAATGCTCCTTCGCTGGATAACCGCGATCGTATTATTACTGCTTCTTCCGTTTACGATGGGGATCGTGACGGTCATCGCGCCCGGAGCTCCCCTTACCGGGGAAACGGGTCTTCTTACCGTGATGCAGATGAATTTCCTTTATGTCTATCTGCTGATCCTTGCCATGAACGGAGGAAAAAAGGAAAGCAGGGAGTATCACGTGCTCCGCGCGGTATCCGTTCTTCTTTCGGTAATGCTTGTATGGATCCTCTTCACCTATACCTTTGCCTTCATGCATGTTCTCCGTCTTAATCACAGCCGCGCGATGGGCGTCGGAGCCCGGATCGTCGATGCCGTGGAGGAAAGCGGTGAATATGAAGACGGTATGCGCCTGATGGTCGGAGGCGTTATGGAAAAGGGGAAATACCCTTTTCCCGATAAAGAACTTCTTGATATCGTGCAGGGCTCTGTGGCAGCTTATTCCATGTTCTGGGATGGCGGCGTTCATTCCGAGGGGTGGGCAGGCTTCCTTAAGGCAGAATTCGGTATGGACTATGATTATGTCCGCTCCGATGAGCACAATGCCATTCTTGAGGATCCGGAGTATCAGGCCATGAGCATCTTTCCGGAGGATGGAAGTGTCAAGAAGATCGGTGACGTACTTGTGATAAAGCTTAGCAGATGATATGACGATTTTCCGCCTGTTCCAAGCCAACTGGTATCTTTTTTCTTTTCTTCTCGCAACTGCGGGCTTTTTGCTGATCCCGGCAACGGAAGAGAAAGAAAACGGAATGAAGAGGCTGGGACTTTCCATTGTGTCGGTTCTTTGTATCGGCGCGTTATGGGCATTCCTTGTAAGGATTTATACCGATTTGATGTGGAAGATCTTCCGGCACATTGTCTTTATCACCACATTCAAAGCGGGGATCCCTTATCTTATTTCCGGACTCTGCTGCTTTATTTATATCCGGCGGAGGAAAAAGATCCAGAAACTTTCATTTCCGAAATATGACATCATTGTCACTTTTTCTGTCATCGCGTTTATGACGGTTCTTTTCTTTGCGATCCATTCTCTTCCGATCCGTCTTGTCTATACGAACATCGATCTGGCGAATCATTTTCAGTCCGCGATGTATGTATTCGAAGAGGGACATATCGGGAATATGCATTTTACGGCTTATCATCACGCGATGATCCTTCGGATGCTTTCAGTGTTCTGCTCGGGAGCAGAGCTCTACCGGGCCTTTTTCATTGCGGATGCGCTGATGACGGGACTCGGGTATCTTTTCTTTGTCTGGATGCTTCTTCCAAAAGCCCCCAAAAAGTTCCTTCCCGCCGCGTTTCTTCTTTTTGCCTGCGGAATCCCGCTTTACAGCTATGCCGTAGGAGGCTTTTGCTACTGGGGCGTCGGGGCGATGCTGAGTCTTTACTGCTTTATGCTGTACGGAGAATGGAAAAAGAGCGGGAAGCGGCTTTTCGCGATCCTTACCCTGCTCGGTGTCATATCCGTCGTATTCGCGTATTATCTTTTCCTTCCGCCGGTGGTCCTCGGACTTATGTTCTGTCTTGTCGGAGATCTTTACCGGAAGGAGGAGCTTTCAAAAAAGAGGATCTTTGCCCTGGCGGGCTGCGCGGCTCTTATGATGCTTATCCTTGCCGTTGCTCTCCGGCGTTATTTCCACGGAAGTACGGAGCTTCTTCGGAGATATTTAAGCGATGACGGCATGATCTTCAATAAGATCTGGATCGATTTTCTGATTCCTCTTCCTTTTGCCGGCTACGGTATTTACAGGGAATGGAAGGGGCGGAAGGAAACCCCCTTTTCCATAGAGACCGCGGGACTTGCCGCTTCTTTTCTCTATGCCCTCGGGTTTAAGATCCTGTCGCTTGGCGGGATCGCTTCGGATTATTATTTCAACAAGACGCTTTATCCTCTTTGGATCTTTGTCTTCATTCTGGCGGTCCGTTATGCGAAGGATGCGCTTTCCGAAAGGAAAAAGGTCTTCCTGCCCGTTATCATCGCGGCCTTTTTCGTGCTTCTTTACGGAAATCTCTTTTCGAAGGAAAAGGCCGGAGCGTATTATGAATCCTTCCGCGGCGTATTCGGGGAGAAACGAATCTGTGACGAGGAGAAGGTAAAGCTTTTCAATTCGGCCTATCTGATCGGGGAACGGTATAATAAGCCGATCGTTTTTATAGCGGATAATGATATCTATTCGGAATGTCTCGACAGGGCCTGGTATGACGCGCTCACAGGGAATTACAGCGGGAATTCCTACGGCTGGGAATCGGACCTTCCTTTGATCCTTGAAACTCTTATGGATAAGGAAACGGAATACTGTATAATATTGAAAGACTCGGAGAACTTCCGCAGATATCCGGAACTCATCAATGCCTTTGAAATGGAGGCATATAATGAGGCAGGATACATATTGCGGATCAGACAGAAGGGATAGAGATATGATCGAATTTCACGCGGATGATTACGGCATCAGCATACCGTCCGGAGATCGGATCCTCCGATGCTATGAGGAGGGGGTGCTTAACGGCATCAGCCTTATGCCGAACGGGGAAAGCCTGAAGGAGTGCATGAAGAGGTATTTTGAAGCCGTTGAAAAAAGAAAGAAAAAATGCCTTTTGTCCGTTCATATCAACCTGTATAACGGATACGCGCTTACGGAAAGGAAAGAAGTGCCCCATCTTACGGATGGGGACGACCTCTTTACCGTGACCTTCGGAAAACTGCTTTTCTGGTCCTGCTGCCCCGTTCTTCACGGGATCATAAAAAAAGAGATCAAAAACGAACTCCGAAGCCAGATCGGAGCCTGTCTTCCGTACTTCAAAAAGACGGGGCAGAAGCTCCGGATCGACGGACACTGCCATTTTACGATGACTCCCATCGTCTATGACGCGCTTCAGGAGGTGATCCGGGAGGACGGTCTTTCGGTGGAATACATCCGGTTTCCCGTGGAAGATGTGAAGCTCTACCGGAAGATGAGGCCGCAGATGGAAGAATTCCTTCCGGTCAACCGGCTGAAGGCCGGGATCCTTCATATGCTCGCGAAAAGAAATCTGAAGAAGTGGAAGACCGGAAACCTCAGAAAGAAGAAATACGCGGGAGTCATGCTTTCCGGACGGATGACCCTTAAGAACGTGACGGCCATTCTCTCCTATATTGAAGAGAACGAAAAGGAACGGGACTGGGAGATCGCTTTTCACCCCGGTGCGATCTATGAAGAGGAGGACCGGCATCTTCTGACCGCGAAAGGGGATGTGGATTTTATCACCAGCCGGTGGAGAGAGAAGGAAGCGGAAGCTCTGATCGCTCTTCGAAAAAGAGGATACGGATCATGAATATCGCGATCATTCCCTGGACAAAGGATTATGAAGATGACCGGATGTTTGATCTTTCGGATAAAAAACTGAACCGGGATGATCTGATGCGTCCATATGCCTCTTTTCGCGCGTTTTTTGAAAAACGGGGCGACACGGTTCATACGGTGGACCGGTACGGGGATCTTACGAAAGTCGACCGGTTCCTTTTCTTTGAATTCCTGCCGGAGTGGATCGTGAGACTCCATAAGGCGGGACTTGATGACCGCATGATCTACTGCAACGCCGAGCCGGAAACGGTTTCCTCCCTTCATACGAAGGAGGGCTACGGAAAACTGAAAAAGTATTTCCCTTATATCATGACCTGGAACGAAGAGGTCATTGACAATGAGAGGATCTTTCGCCGCATCATTCCCTATCATTTCGAAGATCATTCCGGAAATGTACCCTTTTCGGAGAGGAAGCTTCTTTGCAACATCTCGGGAAACAAGTTTTCGGACAGCCCGAAGGAGCTTTACGGGGAAAGAAGGCGGATCATACGCTATTTCGAGAAACATTTTCCGGAGGGATTCGGCCTTTACGGAACGGGCTGGAGCAGCGAGGAATATCCTTCCTATCTGGGGGCTCCGCCGGATAAGTTCGAGGTTTACAACCGGTACCGTTTCGCGGTCTGCCTCGAAAACACGAAAAACGTTAGAGGATATATTACGGAGAAGATCTTCGACTGCCTTACCGCGGGTATCGTTCCCGTCTACGCGGGAGCGGAGAATATCGCTTCCGTTGTTCCCAAAGAGTGCTTTCTTGATTATAATAAGATAGGCAATCCGGAAGCACTGTCAAAGATCCTCACCGGGATGAGTGAGGAAGAATATGAAGGATATCTTTCCGCGGCGCGTGACTTTCTGAAGTCGGACATCGCTAAGAGACTCGACGGCTCCGTTTATGCTTCCGATATCCAGTATGCCATCGAAAACGGCAGGATGCGGGGCTTCCGGATCGAAGAGAAAACGATCCTCAAACTGAAGGCAAAGATCCTGAAAGCCCGGATATCCGGGGCCGTCCGGAAGGCCGGAAAACGTCTCCTCGGGAGAGCATGATGCTGAAAAAACTGAGTTATATCTTCAACAGAAAAGATAAGTGGAAGCTTCTCGGACTTCTCTTTATGATCATCATCGGGAGCTTCCTTGAACTTTCCGGAGTGGCGGCCTTTATGCCCTTTATCAAGGTCATCACGGATATGGAGATCATTTATGAGAACCCGTATCTTTCCCGGATCTATGAACTGTTCCGCATGACCTCCGGCGAACAGTTCCTGGCCTTTATGGCCATGGCGATCAGCCTTGTCTACATCCTGAAGAATGCCTATATGATCATTCTTCAGAACTGCATTCTGAAATTCGCGTACGTGAACCGGAGGAACATCTGCGTAAGGCTCCTTACCACTTACATGGAAGAGCCCTATACCTTCCATCTTTCCCGGAATTCCGCGGAGCTGCAAAGATCCCTGCAGGTGGATGCTGCGGTACAAATACCCCAGGTTGTTCAGGGTCCAAGCCAGGTCTTCGCGGTATGCATCTGGATTCTGGTCGAACAGTTGCGTATATTTCTCC
>JAILLW010000077.1 GCA_024692955.1 Lachnospiraceae bacterium
CGCCTTCTTATTTCTGAATCTGAAAAATCATTCCAAAAATCAATAATCTGATCGAAAGCAGGAATAAAATCAGGACACATCATCTTCAGGTACTCAAAGGGATTACTCTCAGCGGTAGGTGATGTCACGTTTCGTTCAGCACTTCTAAGTAATGCTGCTGCCTCATCAATAGGTCGTATTCCGGATAAATCTACTCTTTTTCCCTGTTGGCTACAGGCAAATTCTGCCGACACATAACATAGTGTCCAAGACAAATCTACTATGGCATTATAATAGAACAATGCAGTCTCATAAAAATGTGACCGAAATATCAACTTAAAGGCTTTATCAGTTACATCATCCTCAACTGGATTAAACCAATGATCCCAATCATCGGTTTCGGTCTCTCTTAAAAATATACGAGCAGCTGAGTATTGCTCGACAAGTTCTTTTTGTTTTGAACGAAAATACAAATCGTGATTGTTTGGCAGTCTTGTTCCAACCAAGTTATATGTTACCGACGACGGCCTATCTAATGAAAATATATCTGTAGTGAATTCCATCCAACTCCTCCTGACATCTATCTCACTGCCACAACTCCCCGACATCTAACTCGGCAACTCAACATATTGACATCTATCGTGGCAACTCAACTCTCACACTTTTCGAGCCGATTTGCCTGTGGATAAGTTACCGAGAAGCGTTCGTCCTGTCCGATGCCAAATTTGCCCGATTGTCTAAAAACCGCAGTATTACCGGGCTTTCACGGCTATTTCTCTTTAACCTTTGACATCAATACTACCGTCTCCACATGCCGGCTCCAGGGAAATTCATCGCAGGCGACCGCGCGTTCAACCCGGTATCCCGAGGCGAGGAAAACCTCAAGATCCCGCGCAAGGCTTGTAGGTTTGCAGGAGATATAGATGATCTGGGGAACCCAGTATGCGATGATCTTCGGAAGCGCCTTCGGATGGATACCGTCCCGGGGCGGATCGAGAATGATGAGGTCCGGTTTCTCTTCCACCTCATCAAGCACCTTCAGAACATCTCCGCAAAGAAACTCGCAGTTGGAAAGACCGTTCAGCGCCGCGTTTTTCCGTGCCGCCGCCACTGCCTCCTCCACGATCTCGACGCCGATCACTTTTTGGGCGGCCGGTGCGAGCATCTGCGCGATCGTCCCCGTGCCGGAATAAAGATCATAGATCACCTGCGCTACGTCTGCCGGACGCAGCATATCCCTTACGGTCTCATAAAGCATTTCCGCGCCGAGGGTGTTGGTCTGGAAAAAGGAAAAAGCGGAGATCCGGAATCTTAGGCCGAGCAGTTCTTCCACGATATAGTCTCTGCCATACAGGATCCTGGTTTCATCCGCCCGTACCACATCCGCCACGGAACCGTTCAGGATATGAAGAATGCCGGTGAGTTTCCCGGCCGGAAGCGCTTCTCCCGCCATTTGTTCATCAGTGGAGTTTTCGCTCAGGAGCCTCAGCAGCCCCTCCTTCCAGCCTTCCACGGAACGGCCGCTTTTTGAAAGCTCCCCGGGAAGCTCCGGGGTCGTGACAAGCGCGGCGAGGATCTCACCCGTTCTTGCCGCCTTTCGAATGAGAAGGTGCCGGAGCCACCCTTCATGCGTCCTTTTGTGAAAATAGGGAACTCCCTCAAAATACGCTTTTGTATAAACAAGGATCTTTCTGAAATCCTCATCGGCGATCCTGCATTCCGGAACGGAGATGATGTCATAGAAGCCTCCTATTTTATGTAAACCAAGTTCCAGCGGTCCGCCGGGCTTTTCATCTCCGAAGGAAAACTCCATCTTGTTCCGGTAGCCGAAGATCCGGGGCGAGGGTTTGATCCCTTCAAACCGCCAGGGCTCTTTCTGTGCGGACAGCGCTCCTTCCAGAATCCGCCGGACCTGTTCCTCCTTTATCTTCAGCGACTCCTCATAAGGCAGCGTCAGATATGAGCATCCGCCGCAGGCCCCGAAATGCGGACAGGGGCTTTCCCCTTCGCGGGGCGCTTTCTCCGCTACGCCGAGCAGCCTTCCCTCGATCCTTCCGCCTCTTTTTTTCGCGACGGCAAACTCCACGGTCTGCCCCGGAAGCCCACCCTTGATCACGGCAGGATATACCGTCCCGTCTCCGTCTTTTATATGCGCGATCCCTTTGTTCGAAAAATCCGTCCGTTCGATCTTCGCCTGCAGAATCTCTCCTTTTTTCACTTTTCACCTCGTTTCGGCACTGTCTTCGCCGTAATGTTTCGTTTCCGGCCTGCCGGATATTGAAAACGGGTACGCGAAAACGCGCACCCGTACTCTTCCATAAGATCATCCGAACCGGTCAGTCCGGTTCAAGATGCTTTCGCGATGATCAGTCTTTCTTTTCCTCATCCGCCTTTTCAGCGTCCTCGTCCTTCTTCAGTTCGGCTTCATCCGCATCATCCCAGTTGGTCAGATCGTCATCCTCGAAGAAGTCGTCATCAAAATCATCAAAATCATCATCGAAATCCTCAAGATAATCCGGTACAAGGAATTTATAGATCGCGAAGCCGATCCCGGCGCAGACAACGATGATCCCGATGATCGCAAGGATCCAGATCAGTGTGTTGTTCTTCTCTTTCTCCTCGATCTCCTCGTTCTTCTTAAGGAGTTTACGCAGATCCTTAAGACTCTCAAGTTCTTTCAGATCCTTGATATCGTATTCCTTTACCTTATCTACCAGATCCTCGACCTTATTGAACGCGTTTGCCATAGTCATTGCTTCACCCTCCGAACTTTACGATAGCGGGAGTTCTCCCTGCTTCAGACACATAAGGATTATACTATATTTCCACCCCCTGCGCAAGATACCGCAAAACAAACCGCGGAGAAAGTTTCGCTCCGGCGATTCAGTCATCAAGGCGGATCAGTTTTGCAAAGGCCGCATACATTACCTTTGTTCCGTACTCGTCAAAGTCCACCGTCACCTTATAGTCCCGCGGACCCGGTTCCAGATCCGTCACGGTGCCTTCTCCGTACTTGATGTGGGCCACCCGGTCTCCGATCCCGTAGTCCGGTTTTGCTCCGGGGGTACTCCCTGAGCCTGCCGCGGTCCCCGACGGCTTCGGCATACCCTTCGAGATGCCGAGGCGTTCGAAAGATCCCGTACCGCCTCCCGCAAGGTACGGTTTTACCTCATCCGGAGTCGACTTTTTTCGTACCACCGCTTTCGGTCTTCCCCCCGAGCCGAAGCCTCCGGATGCTCCGCTTCCGTTTCTGCCGCTCCCGTAATTTCCCCCGTAAGGGCTCCTGCGAAACATGTCGAAGCGTTCGGTGGGATCATCATACGGCTCATCCTCATCCTTACTTACGATCCTCCCGGCACCGGGCACCCGGTTGTCAAGAAGTCCTGTCGGAATCTCCCGCACGAAGCGCGAAATCGCGTTATAATGTGTCTCCCCGCGAATCATCCTGGCCTTTGCGCAGGTGATCGTAAGCTCTTTCTTTGCTCTCGTGATACCCACATAGGCAAGGCGGCGCTCCTCCTCGAGTTCCATCGGATCTTCCGAGGCCACCGTCATATCCGAGGGGAAAAGGCCGTCCTCCATTCCTGCCAGATAGACATGGGTAAACTCAAGTCCTTTTGCGGAATGGATCGTCATAAGAAGCGTCCGCGGCACCGATTCGTCCACCTCGTCGATCTCGGCCACCAGCGCCACTTCATTCAGAAAATCAGCCAGCGTTCCGTCCGGATTCGATTCCTCGAAAGCAATGATCTTGTTCCGGAGTTCCTCGATATTGTCGATCCGGTCATCGATCTCTTCATCCGTTTCGTTATCGAATTCCGAAAGGTACCCGGTATCGTCCAGAATGTCTCCGACAAGTTCCGAAAGTTTCATCACGGTAAGCTTGGTCCGGAATACCGTGATCTGGTTCGTGAACCCGGCGATCTTTGCTGCCGCCTTTCCGAGTCCGGGGATCCTGTCAGCGTCCTCGAGGGCCTGATAGAATCCGAGTCCGTACGCATCGGCGTAATCCTGGATCTTTGCGATGGTGGTGGCGCCGATCCCCCGCTTCGGCACATTGATGATTCTGCGCACCTGGAGATCATCCCTCGCATTGCTGATGGTCTTCAGATAGGCAAGGATATCCTTGATCTCACGGCGGGAATAGAAATTCACGCCGCCGACCACCTTGTAGGGGATCCCTTCCCTTACGAACCGTTCCTCCAGAAGCCGGGACTGGGCATTTGTCCGATAAAGAACCGCGAAATCTCCGAAATCTCCGCCTTTTCGCCCCTTATGAACGATCTCGTCCGCGATGAATTCCGCCTCTTCCGGAGCCGTATCAAACTGCCTGAAATGAACGAGGGCCCCCGCCTCTTCCTTCGTCCAGAGGGATTTTTCCTTCCGTCCGCGGTTGTTCGCGATGACGGCATTGGCGGCATCGAGGATGTTCTGGGTGGAGCGGTAGTTCTGCTCGAGCCGGATGACCTTCGCTTCCGGATAATGCTTTTCGAAATCAAGGATATTCCTGATATTCGCGCCGCGGAATTTATAGATCGACTGGTCATCGTCTCCTACGACGCAAAGATTCCTGCTGCCCTCCGCAAGCAGCCGGATCAGCTCAAACTGCGCGGTGTTCGTATCCTGATACTCATCCACCATGATATAGCGGAACCGCTTCTGATAATGATCGAGGACCTCCGCATCCTGACGGAAGAGACTGACCGTCTGCATGATAAGGTCGTCAAAATCCATCGCGTTGTTTTCCTTCAGGGCTTTCTGATACTCGACATAGGCCTCCGCGATCCTGGAAAGCTTAAAATCCCCCTGGGACTGAGACCTGAATTCCTCCGGCCCGATGAGCGAATCCTTCGCGGAGGAGATGGCGGAAAGGATCGTCCTTTCCTTCAGGATCTTGGTATCGATCCGGAGCCTTTTGCAGACATCTTTCATCACCGATTTGGAATCGTCGGTATCATAGATGGAAAAAGAATTTTCATAGCCGATGCGGTCCGCAAACCGCCGGAGGATCCTTACGCAGCTCGAATGAAAGGTCGTGATCCAGAGGCTGTCGCCCCCCGGTCCGACCAGTTTTTCAACTCTCTCCTTCATCTCTCCGGCAGCCTTATTCGTAAAGGTGATGGCCATAATGTGATAGGGCTCCACCCCCTTTTCCAGAAGATAGGCCACCCGGTGAGTCAGCATGCGGGTCTTGCCGCTGCCTGCCCCGGCGAGGCACAGCACCGGTCCTTCCGTCTGAAACACGGCTTCCCTCTGCATATCGTTCAGCAATGAATAATCGGCCATATCAGACAGACTCCCTCACGTCCGAGAAATACCAGACATAGATGTTGACCTCTTTAAGCGGCGTGCCGCAGTACCTGCAGACCTTGTCTCCGAGCCCCTTAAGCGGCGCTCCGCAGTTCGGACAGTTGGCCCCGAGGGCGCCGTCTGTTTCATTCTCCACCCGGTCACGGTCCTGGATATAGATGAGATCAAGGTCATAACGAGACTGGGTATAAGCCGTAGGTGAACCGTCGAGAAGCTCTCCCGTTTCCCGGATCTTTGAGTAATAATACTGAACGGAAGACTGAAATGTCACGATACAGCGTCCCGCGGCCTGACGGTAATTCGAGATCTCCGTGCGGTGGATCGTCACCTCTTCGTAGGTCTCGCTGTAGATCGCGTCCCGGAGGGAATCGATCTTTTCCCGGAGTTTTTCATAGAGTTCCGGAGAACCCTCGACGAGGCAGGACGCATCCATCTCGTTCAGTGCGCGGATATAGGACCTTAACACATTCTCCGCGCGGGATTTCATCTCGTCATAATTGAACTCCGGAAAATCCCGTCTGATCTTCGGCAGATAAATGCTCGTCATCGCGTTGATGGACTTCGGCCTGTTGGCGGTGTCCTCCTCGATATTCCGGAATCCCTCGATAATGTCCGGTGTACCGAGAAGCTCATTCGAGAACTGACGGACCTTATACCGGATGATCAGAAAACCGGCGGCTCCCACCACCAGAATGCCCGCAAAAACAGCTATGGCAATCGAATTCATTTTTCCCTCTTATGCCGCGGCTTTAAACCGGCTGAAACTTAACCCATAAAGTAGTATATAAGCAGCAGGATCGCAAGTATTACAAGGATCGTAAGGATGACCTTCGGAACGGATACCGGAGAATTGCCGGAAACCTTTCCGGTCTGTCCGTTTACCATGAACCGGTATACCTTGTCCTTGTAGCGGAAGCTGGAAAGCCATACCGGAAGGAGCAGATATTTATAGGTCCTTTGCGAATAGTCCGTCTGCGCCCGGACACCCGTCACGTGATCCGCGTTGTACTCTCTCATGACTTTTCTGGAAATCCCGTTTTTGATCTTTTCCGCGATGGAAGTCTTGGCCTTTTCCCAGGCATCCTTGATCCCCACCGAATAGCGCTCCGCGGCAAAGCCTGCCACGAATTCCGGCCGGTAGGCCTTGTTCTCTTCCGTATTGAAGGGTTCGATCGCCCTTAGCATGTTGACGTCATGCTGCTTTGTCCCGCAGACGAGCTCATCATTGAAGAATTCCTCATAGTTTCCGGAAGTCTTGCTCCAGTCCGTGACTGTACGCTCCTGTCCGTCGGAGTCCTTCACCTTCCGGTCCTTTCCGTACTCCGCCACATAGGAGGAGCGGGTCATGGCATCAAAGGTCCAGTAAGGAAGATAGATCCCCTTGAAGCTGTCCGCCTTTGCGGATTCCTTCGCCAGTTTCGGAGCAAAAAACTTGTTTTTGATCCAGCCGATGAAGCGGTTTGAAGCTTCCTGCTGGCTGATCTTAAAGGGCACCACCCCTCCGGGAGCCATCGTCTTTGCGTCATTGGCCTCCATCACCTGATTGGAACCGCAATAAGGACATTCCGCGGATACCACATGCGCCTCGTAAACCGATTCCGCTCCGCAGGATTTGCAGATCACGGTCTTGGTCTCCAGACCCCAGTCGGAGTTTTCAAGGAGTTCCGCGTCTTCGAAGCGAAGTTCCGAAGCCCTTCCGTCCGCGGTCACGCCGAAGGGGATATAGGAAGCCGATCCCTCATGAGCCTCCGGGATCGGGGAAGGTGCACTTACCGGAGGGATCTCCTCATTGTAATCGCAATACGGACAGTGAAGTCCGCCCGTTGCCGGGTCAAAGTCCATGGTGCCGCCGCACTGAGGGCATTTCCGGTCCGTTTCATGCATAGTGGTCGCGACCACCGGATCTTGCTCCGCGCCCGGCATACCGTTTCTGAATTCATCAGCCATTTTTCTTTCTCCTTCTGCCCGCCTCACAATACTTACGCCCTGCGGGATCATCTCGTCTTAATGTCTGTTTCAAAAACAGGTCCGGAGCCCCCTGCCCCGGACCTGCCGTACTTACATAGATATTCCGGATCGAATGATCATTTTACGACATCATTGTCATCAAAGGGATCTCCGCATTCCGGGCAGAACTTCGGAGGATTCATCGGATCCTCGGGCTCCCAGCCGCACTTGTCGCACTTATAAAGAGGTGCGCCCTCGGGCTTCTTCGCGCCGCAGTTGCTGCAGAACTTGCCCTGGTTTACGGTACCGCAGGAGCAGGTCCAGCCTGCCGCTGCCGGCTTCGGCTTTCCGCATTCCGCGCAGAACTTGCCGGTATTGCCCTCGTGTCCGCATTCACATTTCCATCCGAGGATCGGAGCTGCCGCTGCAGGTGCCGGCGCCGCCTGTGCCTGCTGCTGCTGATCCATCGCGAAGAGCTGACCTGCGTTCATGCCGCCTGCCATATTCGCCATATTCATTCCGGCAAAAGCCATCATCGGGCCTGCGGAAGTATTGGAAGCTGCTGCCTGCATTGCCGCCGCCTGTGCTCCGGTAAGATGAGCCGCTGCCATACCGGGATTCCGGAGAACCGCATTCTTCTGGAGCTCCTTGATCATCGCTTCATCTTCTTCGGAAGCCTTCAGGGTGCTCACACCGAAGGATACGATCTCGATACCGCGGAGCTTGCTCCACTTGTCGGAAAGCTCCTCGTTCAGGGCATCGCCGAGTTCCTTCGTATGACCGGGAACCGCGCTGTAGCGGATACCCATCTCGGAGATCTTCGCGAAAGCGGGCTGAAGAGCGGTCAGAAGCTCACTCTTTAACTGTGCGTCGATCTGTGAGCGGTCATAAGCCTGCGTTACGTTTCCGCATACGTTCGTATAGAAAAGGATCGGATCCGTGATCTTATAGGAATACTCACCGCTGCAGCGGATCGCGATATCCACGTCGAGACCGATGTTGTTGTCAACCACACGGAAGGGAACCGGATTCGCCGTACCGTATTTGTTATTCATGATCTCCTTCAGGTTGAAATAATAAACCCTCTGGTCCTTCGCGGTATCACCCGCATAGGTGATACGGCGTCCCAGAACCTTGAAGGTGTCCTTGATGCTCTGTCCGAGGCTTCCGGAAAAGATGGAAGGCTCCGAAGAGGTATCATAGGTAAAGGCACCGGGTTCCGCGCAAAGCTCCACAACCTTGCCCTGATCCACGATGATCATGCACTGACCGTCGTTTACGACGATGGTGGAACCGTTCGAAATGATGTTGTCAGATCCCTTGTTGTTCCCCTTGGTACGCTTCTGCCCTTTTGTAACAAGCGTTGTTTCCGATAATGAATCGCAGTAAAAATACTCTTTCCACTGGTCGGCCACAACGGTGGACACCGCACCGGTTAATGCTGCTATCAAGCCCATAGTCCAATTCCTCCATATAAAATATAGTCTCTGCTTCCGTCCGGGCTCAGCCCGTAAAAGCGCTCATTCATTATATCAAAAATCACAAATAGTGTCTATTCCGTTTCGGAGTTTTCTGATATGATGAATGGAAAAGAGGAGGAATGATCATGTCCATCTATGTAGACCAGCTCGGATATCTGCCGAAAGCCCCGAAAATCGCGGTCGCTACCCTGCCCTGCAGGTTTCAGGTGATCCGCGTTTCGGACAATATGCCGGTTTATGAAGGAAAGACTTCCGGACCGATCGACGACCCATGTTCCGGAGATAAAGTATACCAGATCGACTTTTCGCTTCTTACGGAAAACGGCACCTACTACATCCTCGGCGGAAACAGCGGCAAATCCTTTGAATTCCGGATCGGCGACGACCTCTACAGGGAAGTGTTCCGGGATTCGATACGCTGCCTGTATTATCAGCGCTGCGGGATCGGACTCGAGGAGAAAAACGCCGGGATCTACGCGCGTCCCGTCTGCCATGAGGAGCCTGCTATCCTGCTGGAGGATTATCTGCATAAAACGGAGGATCCGAAGACCTTCGATATGAGGGGCGGATGGCATGATGCCGGTGATTACGGACGCTATACCGATCCCGGTGCCGTGGCCGTGGCTCATCTTCTCTATGCTTACGCCCTCTTTCCGGAAAGCTTCCGGGATCTTGATCTCAATATTCCGGAATCGGGCTCGGGCCTTCCCGATATCCTCAGCGAATGCCTTTATGAACTTCGCTGGCTGCTGAAGATGCAGGACCGGGACGGCGGCGTATTTCATAAGCTCACCACTTTCCGCCATGCGGAATTCATTATGCCTCAGGATGATCACGGTCAGATGATCATCTTCCCGAAATCCAGTATGGCCACCGCGGACTTTTCCGCCGTTATGGCCCTTGCCTCCCGTGTATACCGGCCCTTTATGCCGGAGTTTGCGGAGGAGATGCTGTCCGCTGCGAAGCGCGCTTATAAATGGCTGCACAACCACCCGTTCGTCGGCTTTCAGAATCCGGAAGGCTGCGACACCGGCGGATATGAAATGGATACCGATATCGACAACCGTCTTTGGGCCACCGCCGAGATGCTCCGTGTAGATCCCGCCAATACGGGAGAATACCTGAAGGAGCTCGAAGCTCTCACCGAAGAGGTCAGCTCCAAGTTCGACTTTGGCTGGCAGGATGTATCCGGCCTTGCTTCTCTTGCCATCCTTTCCGATCCGAAGCATACCACCGGAATGCTTGAGCCGAATTATAAGGCCGCCGTCCTTTCGGAGGCCGCCCGCGTGTCAAAGATATTCCGAACCTCCGGCTACAATCTCGGAATGGAACCGGAGGATTTCATATGGGGATCCAACATGCGGGTATTAAACCGCGGAATGCTCTTTATCCTTGCATCTCAGATCACCAAGGGAAATGTCAGGGAAAAGTATTTTGAAGCGGCAATGGGGCATATCCATTACCTGTTCGGAAGAAATCCGATGAATATCAGTTATGTGACGGGATACGGGAAGAATCCGGTCCGTCATCCCCATAACCGTGTAACGGAATGCGACGGGATCGAACCCACGATACCGGGCTTCGTCTCCGGCGGACCTTTCCGCCATTTCTGCGATGCCGCGGCGGAAGCCATGATCCCGAAGGGCACGGCTCCGATGAAATGCTTTATCGATGATGCGGGAAGCTATTCGACAAACGAGATCACGATCTACTGGAATTCGCCTCTGATCTTTATCTGCGCCTTCCTGATCTTCTATACCGGACGCGAATTCTGATCCGGCCGGTTTACTGCTGCTTGTTTCTGCGAAGGATCGCCACCAGCTCCGTCTTCAGTTCCCGGGCCTTGTCCTTAAGGCGCGAGGACGCGGAGACGGACTGAAGGATCGCCGCCACCATCTTGGAGGCGACATCGTACTGTCCCCTTTCCATGGCCATTACGGCAATGAGATAGTTCAGCGTCATCTCATCCATTCCGCCGATGGGATAGTTTTCCTCCTGCATCGCCGTTATGAAACCGTCGTAGGCATTCTCCATGAATTCCTTTTTCTTTTCGGTAATATCCTCATAAAGGATCTCCTGCTTGGCATCCTCCGGATCGAGTGTGTCGAGGTAGGATTCGCAGAGCCATCCGCCCTTCAGACAGATATACGCCTTTTCTGAGGCCTTCGCGCGCTTTACGACGGCGGAAGCCAGTGCCAGCGTGATCCGGTCGATGGCGTCCTCGTAGGTATATACTTCCTTATCCGTATTAATGCCCTGGAAGTTCACGGAGATTCCTTCCTTGATCGCCTTCTTCTGGGAAGGCACAAGAGGGATCATATACCGGTTCATTACGGCATAGCCGCAGACCGGGCAGACGATCGTCTCATATTTCAGCGGTTCGATATGATCGTAGATGGGTCTTAAGCCCTTCGTTGTTCCCGTCATCCTGGCGCGGTTCGACTTCAGGGCAAGATCCTTGAACTTCGATTCGCAAACCGGGCAGTCATAGGATTTTCTCAAAAGGAAATCTTCCTCCCGGATCTCCGGCTGTTTCGGCTTCTCCTCTTTTTTTTCGGGTTCTTTCCGAAGGGCCGGATGCGTGGATTCGGCTTTTTCATAAAGGTTGTCGGTATCGACGTTTGTCACGCCCAGTTTCGAAAGGCCGTCAAGTAATCCCATGGAACCTTAATCCTCCTTGTTCTTAGGAAGCACAAATGAACTCTTTAAAGATACGATCCTGTTAAATACCGGCTTTCCGGGCGCGGAGTCCTTCGAATCCACGGTGAAGAATCCCTGCCGCACGAACTGGAACCGGTCATAGGCCTTCGCATCCTTTACGCTCTTCTCGATCTTCGCGTCCGAAAGGATCTTCAGGGAATCCGGATTGAGATTCATGGAACCGTCCTCATTGTAAACGCCCTTTTCCTCATCGATCAGATTCTCATAAAGCCGCACTTCGGCGGTGATGCAGTCCTTCGCGTTGACCCACTGGATGGTTCCCTTTACCTTTCTGCCGTCCGGCGCGTTTCCGCCGAAGGTCAGAGGATCATAGGTCGCGTGGATCTCGGTGATCTTTCCGGAGGCATCCTTTATGCAGCCGGTGCAGGTTACGAAGTATGCGTTCATAAGCCGCACCTCGTTGCCGGGGAACATCCGGAAATACTTCTTCGGAGGCTCCTCCATGAAATCCTCCCGGTCAATGTAGAGTTCCCGGGAAAAGGTGACCCTGCGGCTTCCGAGTTCCTCATTGTCGAGATTGTTCAAAACCTCAAGTTCCTCTTCCTTATCCTCCGGATAATTGTCAATGATGAGTTTTACGGGATCGAGGGCCGCCATCACCCGGGGTGCCTTTGTCTTAAGGTCCTCCCGGATACAGTATTCGAGCATCGCGTAGTCCGCGATCGAATTTGCCTTGGATACGCCGCAAAGCTCCACAAAACGCTTGATCGACTCCGGCGTAAAACCGCGGCGCCGAAGGGCCGCGATGGATACGAGCCTCGGATCGTCCCAGCCGTCAACGCTTCCTTCCTCGACCAGTTTCTTGATATATCGCTTTCCCGTTACCACGTTCTTCAGATAGAGCTTCGCGAACTCGATCTGACGCGGGGGATTCGGGCATTCGCATTCTCTTACCACCCAGTCATAAAGGGGGCGGTGGTCCTCAAACTCCAGGGTGCAGATCGAATGGGTGATCCCCTCGATCGCGTCCTCAAGAGGATGGGCAAAGTCATACATCGGATAGATGCACCACTTGTCGCCGGTATTATGATGCGTCATATGTGCCACACGGTAAAGGATCGGATCCCGCATGTTCATATTGGGAGATGCCATATCGATCTTCGCCCGGAGGGTCAGGGCGCCGTCCTCAAACTCGCCGCTTCTCATACGTGCAAAAAGATCAAGATTTTCCTCCACGCTCCGGTTCCGGTCGGGATCCTCCCTTCCGGGTTCCGTCAGCGTTCCGCGGTATTCCTTCATCTCGTCCGCGGTGAGCTTCGATACATAAGCTTTTCCTTTTTTGATCAGAAAGACCGCATATTCATACATCTTTTCGAAATAGTCGGATGCGAAGAAGAGCCTGTCCTCCCAGTCCGCGCCGAGCCATTCGATATCCGCCTTGATGGATTCCACGAATTCCGTCTTTTCCTTCGTCGGATTCGTATCATCAAAGCGCATGTTGAATTTTCCGCCGTACTCCTTCGCGAGTCCGTAGTTCAAAAGGATGCTCTTCGCGTGGCCGATATGAAGATAGCCGTTGGGCTCGGGCGGAAACCGCGTATGCACGGTATCATAGACGCCCTCCGCCAGATCCTTATCGATCTCCTGCTCTATGAAATTTCTGGAAACGACTTCGTTTTCCCTGCTCTCTTCTTTTCTGATCTCTTCCATACTTTATTCTTCCACCGAGTAGTTCGGGGCCTCCTTTGTGATCTGAATGTCATGCGGATGGGATTCCTTTAGAGATGCCGCGGAGATCTTGATGAAGCGTCCGTTGTCCTGCAGCTCCGTGATGTTCCTGCAGCCGCAGTAACCCATACCTGATCTCAATCCGCCCATCAGCTGGAATACCGTGTCTTCCACCGTACCTTTGTAAGCCACGCGGCCCTCTACGCCTTCCGGAACGAGTTTCTTCGCGTTCTCCTGGAAATAGCGGTCCTTTGAGCCGTTCTCCATCGCGGAGATCGATCCCATGCCCCGGTAAACCTTATATTTTCGTCCCTGATAGAGTTCGAAGGTGCCGGGACTCTCGTCGCAGCCCGCGAAGATGCTTCCCATCATGCAGACATTGCCGCCTGCCGCGATCGCCTTCGTCATATCACCGGAATACTTGATGCCGCCGTCCGCGATGACCGGGATATTGTACTCCTTAGCCACGGCATAGGCATCCATGATCGCCGTGATCTGCGGAACGCCGATCCCGGCTACCACGCGCGTCGTACAGATGGAGCCGGGGCCGATGCCGACCTTGACGGCGTCAACACCTGCCTCGATCAGGGCTTTCGTACCTTCGCCCGTAGCCACATTTCCCGCGATCACCTGTACCTCGGGATAGGCTTCCTTGATCATCCTTACGCACTTCAGAACGTTTTCGGAGTGTCCATGCGCCGAATCCAGCACCACCACATCCACCTTCGCGTCCATAAGCGCCTTTACGCGGTCAAGCACATTGGCCGTGATGCCGACAGCCGCCCCGCAAAGGAGCCGTCCCTGCTCATCCTTGGCAGCCAGCGGATACTTGATCGCCTTTTCGATATCCTTGATCGTGATAAGACCCACCAGATTGAAATCATCATCCACGATGGGGAGTTTTTCCTTGCGTGCCTCCGCCAGGATCTTCTTCGCTTCCTCAAGGGTGATCCCCTCCTTCGCGGTCACGAGATTCTCACTGGTCATGGACTCGCTGATCTTCTTCGAAAAATCCGTTTCAAACTTCAGATCCCGGTTGGTAATGATCCCGACCAGCTTTCGCCCTTCGGTAATCGGCACGCCGGAGATCCGGTATTTTCCCATCAGTTCATCCGCGTCCCTGATCGTGTGGTTTGCGGATAAAGAAAAGGGGTCCGTGATAACTCCGTTCTCAGACCTCTTCACCATATCGACCTCGGCCGCCTGATCCTCGATCGACATATTCTTATGAATAATACCGATACCGCCCTGACGAGCCATCGCGATTGCCATGCGGTGCTCCGTGACGGTATCCATCCCCGCGCTCATCATCGGAATGTTGAGGCGGATCTTCGCCGTCAGGTTCGTCGTCAGATCAATGTCGTTCGGCACGACCTGTGAATACGCCGGTACCAGCAGTACATCGTCAAATGTAATTCCTTCGCCTATGATCTTTCCCATTCTTCACCTCCTGTAAAATGTGTTCAATACGTTTTTACTTTCCGCGGTGCTATATTTGAGAGTGCCTTGACGAATTCCTCAGACGGCTCCAAAATATACTTTTTCTGGCCCTCATAGAACAGCGCGTATCTGGCTTCGGGCTGTTTTTCAATCCGGGAACTGAAGTCCTTTACCGTGCACTGGCGGTTATTGTAGGAATCCAGTTCATGGGAATTGAGCGGAGCAAAAATCTCCATTTTATCCGTTTCCAGTTTTATTACCTTTTTTCTGCGTGATTTTGCTATGACCTTGTCGATCGAGATCTCATGATCGACATAGAGATATTCATATTCGATATCGGAATAGGAATGCGCGAAATATGCGCCGATTCCGCTGGCGATTGCCAGAATGAACGTAACGAAGCCGCCTGTAAGGAGACTGAAGAGTCCCAGTCCCGCCGCGAGCACGATCGCCAGGTACTTCAGCAGACGCAGCGGCATGTTGGGTTTCGTCTGCACCAGGCATTCCACATAGGTTTCATTCATAAGATCCGACCCCGTTCTCTGAATTCGATATATTTTAGTGATTATATTATATCCCGGAGCGTTTTTCAAGACGGCGCCGGAGGATATTTTACCAAAATTTAATTTGAGCACCCGCCCGCATTCGGTTATAATCACTTATTATGAAAATCACACTTGAAGATATCGATCCCTCCGGGAGGGACAGCGAACAAAAAGAAGAAGGTTCCGTTGACGTCAAGGAAGTGCTTCCGCAGGATCTTGGCGCAATGGAGGATTCCCGCTTTCAGTGGAGGAAAATGAAAGGAAAGCCCTTTTCGGAAAAGCTTTCCTACTTTTTTGCCTACTACGGCATCGCGACCGCGGCGGTCATAGTCGGCATTCTGCTCCTCGTATCCCTTATCCGTACTTTCCTTAGCCAGAAGGAGTACGGTTTCTACGCGATGCTTGTAAATTCCGCCGGGATCTCTTCCGAAGCGGTCGAAAGCGATTTTGCATCTTATGCCTCCATCGATACGGAGAAATATGACTGCGTGATCGACACGAGCGCCCGGCTTTCCCTTAACGGCATGGGCGGTGAAAGCGATCTTTCCACCTCAACCAAGATCGTGGCCAATGTCCAGTCCGGAGATCTTGATTTTCTCGCCCTTGATTCCGAGAATTTTAAGACCTACGCGATGACCGAAATCTTTATGGATCTCCGGAATGTGTTAAGCAAAGAGGAGCTGCGCTCCTATGAGGGGCTTATCTATTACGTGGACAGGGCCGAGATTGATAAACAGAACAACAGCGACGCGGCGGCCGTCGCCGCCCTTGACGATACGGAAATCCCGACCGAAGCGGAAAGGCTTGAAGATCTGAAGAAGCACCTTGATCCTTCCGGGATGGTCACCCCCATTCCCGTCGGGATCCTTCTCGATGATTTTTCCGTGATCAGAAACATACCCGCCTATCCGGATTCCCATCCCGTCGGCGGCTTCACGGTCAACAGCAAAAAGACCGCCGTTTCCACTGCTTTCCTGCGGTATCTTGACGACGGTCAGACAGATCCCGATAAGATCCGTTATCAGTATTAAGTCTACAGATTGGCGGTCACGAAGATGTCGTAGATCGCCTTGATCGCGGTTTCAAAATCCGCATTCTCCACTCCGATGATGATATTCAGCTCCGAAGATCCCTGATCGATCATCTTTACATTCACGTCCGCGTGCGCGAGGGCGGAGAAGATGCGTCCCGCGGTACCCCGCTGGGACTTCATTCCGCGGCCGACCACCGCAATGAGGGCAAGATCCGCCTCGATCTCTATGCTGTCCGGGGAGGCCAGTCTGTGGATTGCCGAGACAACCTTCTGTTCCTTGTCGATAAACTCATCCTGATGCACGAAAACGGTAAAGGTATCGATGCCGGAAGGCACGTGTTCAAAGGAGATCCCGTATTCCTCAAAGGCCTGAAGGACCTTTCTTCCGAAGCCGATCTCGGAATTCATCTTCGCTTTTTCGATGTTGATGGAGCAGAAGCCCTTTTTGCCCGCGATGCCGGTGATGGTGAATCTTGACTTCTGGCAGGTGCTCTCCACGATCCAGGTACCGGGCGCCTCGGGATCGTTGGTATTTCTGATATTGATCGGGATCCCTTCCCGCTGAACGGGAAAGATCGAATCCTCATGAAGCACGGCCGCTCCCATGTAGGAAAGCTCCCGAAGCTCGCGATATGTGATGGTATCGATCCCCTCCGGATCGTCGATGATATGCGGATCCGCGATGAGGAATCCGGAAACGTCCGTCCAGTTCTCATAGACATCCGCCTTGCAGGCTCTTGCCACGATGGATCCCGTTATATCCGAGCCGCCCCGGGAAAAGGTCTTTACCTTTCCGTCCGCATAAGCTCCGTAGAAACCGGGAATAACAGCCTTCGGCACATCCTTGAGCCGTTTCGAAAGGCGCCGGTTCGTATGCTCCGGATCGAATTCCCCGTCATCATAAAAAAGGATCACTTCCGCCGCATCGATCATCTCATATCCGAGATATTTCGCCATCACGATGCCGTTCAGATACTCCCCGCGGGATGCCGCATAATTCGCGCCGGCACCTTTCCGGAAGTTTTCCTCGATCACACGGAATTCCTCATCCAGCGAAAGATCGAGTCTCAGTCCTTTTATGATCTCGTCGTAACGTCCTTTGATCTCTTTCAGTTCCTTCGTGAAATCCTTGCCCTCTTCCGCCAGCGCATAACAGAAATAGAGCATGTCCGTGACTTTCTTGTCCCCGTCGAAACGCTTGCCGGGCGCGGAGGGTACCACATAGACACGATCCTTGTCCGCGCGGATGATCTCTCCCGCCTTTTCGAACTGGGCAGCGGTGGCCAGAGAGCTCCCGCCGAATTTTACAACTTTTTTCATAATATTCTCCCCAAAATTCTATTCCATCACACGGATCCTCGAGATGATCCCGAGTTCCGCGGCTTTTTCCCTGAAGTCCTTTTCCGTCATTTCGTTCGTCACAAATACGAACTCGATGGCATCGGCACCGGAAAGCACTCTCGCACCCTTAAAGAGCTCCAGCGCTTTGTCTTCCTTCCCCTTCTCGCAGCGAACGAAGAATTTATGCCGGATCCGGTCAAAATCAAGAACGTCCATAGGATCCTCCGTCCAGCGGCAGATGATATGAGTGCCGATGTGCTTGGAGGCGTCGATCACATCGCCCACCACGGCGGATGCCGTCGGGAGCTTGCCCGCGCCCCTTCCGTAATACATCGTGTCATCCAGCATATTGCAGTGCACGAATACCGCGTTGAACACGCCGTTCACCGAAGAAAGAGGATGGGCCCCGTCAACGATGAAAGGAGCCACCATCGCGTAGTATTTTCTTCCGACTTCGCGGAAGATCGCAAAAAGCTTGATGCTTGAATTCATCTTTTTCGCGTAGGCAAAATCCGTCGCGGAGATCTTTCCGATGCCTTCCGTATAGACATCCTCGTAGCGCATGTTCTTTCCGGAAACAAGGGATGCCAGGATCGCGATCTTTCTTCCGGCGTCATAGCCTTCGATGTCAGCCTCGGGATTTCTTTCGGCATAGCCCTTCTCCTGTGCCGTTTTGAGCACCTCGTCGAAGGGTGAACCTTCATTCTGCATCTTGGTAAGGATATAGTTGGTCGTACCGTTCAGGATCCCGGTCACGGCCTCGATCCGCTCCGCGGTAAGGCAGTTGTTGAAGACGCGGATCAGAGGGATTCCGCCGCCGACTGCCGCTTCGAAAAGATAATTGCATTTATGCTCACGGGCGATCTTAATGAGCTCCGGACCGTGCGCCGCCACCAGCTCCTTATTGGAGGTGCAGACGCTGATCCCGCGGGAAAGGGCTTCCTTCGTAAAGTCATAAGCCGGTTTCAGTCCGCCCATGGTCTCGCAGATGATGCGGATCTCAGGGTCGTTCAGGATCGTGTTGAAATCATGCGTCACGCGGTCTTCGTAGGGATCCCCCGGGAAATCCCGAAGATCCAGGATATGCTTTACCATGATCTCCTGACCGGCTTTGTTTTTGATCTCTTTTTTATTCGTACCGATCACTTCGGCCACGCCGCTTCCGACCGTACCGTATCCGAGTATCGCGATATTTACCATATATAATGCTCCTTTTGTCCTCTTTCACGCTGTTTCGGACGAAAAATCGCCTCGAAGATTTATAGTAGCACAATCAGGGTCCGTCCGCAAGGTGCGCCGTCCCCGAAATGGTTCCCCGAAATGGTCCCACGGAATGGCCCCTGGGGACGGGGTTAGTGGTTCATTTTTATGTCAACCAAAATGGCACCCGGGGACGGGGTTATGGGGTCATTTTTCTCTTCCACTCAAGCCGGTGCAGCTCCCCGTATGCTTCCAACCCCGGGAATTCCTGCTGCCTCAGAGCCTCATAGAGTACGATCGCGACCGCATTGCTCAGGTTCAGGGACCTCGTCCCTTCCAGCATGGGAATTCGAATGCAGGTCTCTTCATAATCTACCAGGATCTCTTCCGGAATGCCCGCGCTTTCTTTTCCGAACATCAGGAAATCGTCCGGCCCGTAAGAAACCTGCGTATAAAGTCTGTGGGCTTTCGTTGTAGCCATCCAGATTTTCGCGTCCGGATGAGCTTTTCGAAAAACGTCAAAATTCATATACCGCGTATACTGCACCTGCTTCCAGTAGTCCATCCCGGCACGCTTTACGAATTTATCCACATAAGAGTCGTTCAGGATGAACCCCATAGGCTCGATGAGATGAAGGTGACTTCCGGTCGCGACGCAAGTTCTTCCTATATTACCGGTGTTCTCCGGCTTTTCCGGTTGATGAAGTACTATGTTCATTTGCTTTTCTCCGGCAAATCTTCTGCTTCCCCGCCGATCCGCGCTGCTTCGGCTCAGATTTCATAAACAAACTTTTTGCAGAGATTGACCAGATCATATCTTATGCCTTCCCTGCTTCTCCAGCCGCGTTCGGACCATTCCTCCCCGGAAAGGTCATCTCCCCCATATATAAGGGCGCCATACTGAAAGCCTCTGAAGAGCGCAACCGCAATGCATCCCGCCTGTTCCATTTCAACGATCTTTCCGCCTTCGGCTTTTCTTAATTCTATTTTATCCGCCGTTTCGCGGAAGATCGCATCCGTCGTCCAGGTCAGTCCTCGCAGATACGGAACCTTTTCCCGCTCAAGCAGAGCGGCGATGCGGTCGGTCGTAGTCTTATCCGTGTATACTACCCTTGCCGGTGGGAGATAATGATAGGAAAATCCGTCATCCCTTATGGCTCCTTCCACCAGCAGGATCTGTCCGACCTCGATATTCCGGTCGAGTACACCACCCCCGCCGCAGAACATTACCCTTCTGATGCCCATCTCCTGGAAAAGATCAAGGTTTCCTGCGCATGCCGGGCATCCCACCTGCCCTAAAGTGATGAGCACATCCGCGTCATTGAACTTGTATATTTCAACAGGGTTCTCGCCGGGGATCACTTTTTCAGGGCTGATCCTTTTTCCGTCAATGAGTTTCTTTATCACTTCCGGGAAAAAGGTGATCACCATCTTATCGGTGTCAAATCTTCCGGGGTTAAAAGAATCCGGATTCAGTTTTGCGGTTTTCGCATCATCGAATTCCATAATAGGATATTCGCTTTTCTTCAGCATCTTTCTGCCTCCTGTTTTGCTTATTATGCACTTCTATGCAGCGTTGCCTTTTGAAAACGGAAAAATGAACCACTGACCCCGTCCCCGGGGGTCATTTTTCCCGCTCCTGTTTACAGGTACCGGTCTGTATATTTTATCATGAAATAAGCGGATGCAGAAGGAGATATTATGCCGGCAAAAAATGAACCGCTAACCCCGTCCCCGGGGGTCATTGTCCGCAACAGGGCTCTGTGACTGCATCGGAGAAAATGGACCACTAACCCCGTCCCCGGGGGTCATTATGGGTTCGGGCGGGTTGACAGAAGCGCCGGCCTGTTTTATGTTTATTTCAGTTTCAACAAAGGAGAAAGCCATGGCAAAAGCCGTAAAACTCAAGGATATCGCAGACAGGATCGGCGTAAGTACCGTTACCGTGTCGAAGGCGCTTTCGGACCAGAAGGGTGTCGGAAAAGAACTCCGCACCAGGATCAAACAGCTTGCACAGGAAATGGGCTATATCTCCCCCTCCGCGCTGAAGGCCGCGCAGCAGCTTCGTTCCTATAATATAGGAGTGATCGTTTCCGAGCGCTATTTTGACCAGACGAAGTCCTTCTACTGGCTCGTATATCAGGAGCTTGCCACAAGAGCGCTCAGCAAGAACTGCTTTTCCATGCTGGAGATGGTCAATGAAGCCGACGAGAAAAACTGCGCGGTTCCGAAGCTGATCGAAGGCGGGCGTGTTGACGGGATCGTGATCATCGGTCTTATGCGCGCGGAATACCTGAAGATGATCCGGGAAAGCACCTCTCTTCCGGTGGTCTATCTCGATTTCTATGAAAAAGGCATCGGTAATGAATCCGTCGTTACGGATAACTATTTCGGTATGTACCAGCTTGTCAACTACCTTTGCGGAATGGGACACAGCAAGATCGCATATGTGGGAACGCTGTTTTCGACCAACAGCATCACGGACCGCTATTTCGGATACTGCAAGGCTCTTATGGAAAACGGGATCGAGGTCCGCAGGGATTATGTGATCGACGACCGGTACACGGACCGCGGCTCACGGCTTGGATATCACTACACTCTGCCCGAAGATATGCCGACTGCCTTTGCCTGCAACTGCGATGTGACAGCCCTTGAGATCATAGATCTTCTGGAGCATAAAGGCTATCGCGTGCCGGAGGATATATCCGTAGTCGGGTTTGACGGCTACGCATACGGCGGCGAGGAAAAGATCAGTCTGACCACCTATGAGGTGGATGTTCGCGAGATGGCAAGGCGGGCGGTAAAAATCCTGATCCGGAAGATGTCGGGAGACTATACCCTTCGCGGAACGTTCGTGGTGGAGGGACGTATGGTCATAGGAGAGACGGTGAAGAAAATTAATTAATCGTTTCACCTGTTTTTAGTTAAGTAATTAAATGATTTATTTAAGCGTTTTAACTAATTTTAACTGTTCATAAATTCCAATCCCCCAGATAATTCATTGTAAAAATAGTAGAAAGTGGACAATGCGTCCACTTTTTTCTTTTAATTCTCTTGACTAATTTTTTAAGCGTCATACAATTAAAATTACTTAAAAGCAATAAGCTGTTTAATCAAAAAAGGAGGATAAGCTTATTATGTGGAAAAAAGTTTTTGCTTTACTGCTTACGACAGCCATGACGATCTCTCTTGCCGCCTGCGGTTCCGGAAATGCGGCCTCTGCATCTGACGATGCGCCCGCCCCCGCGGATACGGCAGCCGAAGCGCCTGCCTCATCCGACAGTGCCGTTGCAGACACGGCCGTTTCGGACGAGCCTTCATCCGACAGTTCCGCACCGGCGGGCGAACTTTCCTACACGACTCTGAATCTGGATGATTACAAGGATTTTACGGCCAGCATCAAATATGTCCACCACAAGACCGACCGTGAGGAAGACGGTACCATGGCGGGAATGATCGCGAAGTTCAATGAAGAATTCCCGAATATCACCGTGACCACGGAAGGCGTGACCGACTACGCGGAAGATGCGCTTCTCCGGCTTTCCTCCGGTGACTGGGGCGACATCATGCATATCCCGGCAGTTGACAAATCCGATCTTTCTACTTATTTCATGCCGCTCGATACCCTTGACAATCTTTCGCAGCAGCTGAATTTCGTCAGCTCCTGGTCCTACGACGGCAAGTGCTACGGCATTCCCTATATGGCAAATGCCCAGGGTGTCCTCTACAACAAGAAGGTCTTCGCGGACGCCGGCATCACCGCCCTTCCGAAAACGCCGGACGAATTCCTTGCCGATCTTCAGCTCATTAAGGATAATACGGATGCCATCCCTCTTTATACGAATTTCGCGGCAGGCTGGACCATGGGCGCCTGGGATGCCTACATCGGCATCGTCAGCAACGGGGATGACACCTATATGAACCAGAAGCTCGTACACACCACGGAGCCTTTCTCGGATCCCGGCGACAACACGGGTGCCTACAATATTTACCGCATCCTCTATGATGCCTGCAAAAACGGACTGATCGAGGACGACTACACCACCACCGACTGGGAAGGCTGCAAAGGCATGCTGAACCGCGGCGAGATCGGGACCATGGTACTCGGCTCCTGGGCATACGCCCAGATGCAGGAAGCGGATTCCCATCCCGAAGATGTCGGTTATATGCCCTTCCCGATGTCCGTAGGCGGAACCCAGTATGTCTCCGCCGGCGGTGATTACAACTACGGCATCAATGTGAACGCTTCCGATGAGAACAAAACGGCTGCCCTCATCTTCGTCAAGTGGATGACGGAAAAGTCCGACTGGTGCTACAACGAAGGCGGCTACACGGTTGTAAAGGGCGGCAAGAATCCCGATATGTACTCCGCTTTCGACGGCTGCGAAGTTCTCTCCGATCAGGATGCGATCGCAGGAGAAGAGACTCTCCTTAACGATATGAACGCGGAATCCGAGCTTTCCATCAATGCCGGCGGCAACGACAAGGTACAGCGGATCGTCGTAGCCGGCGCCACCGGATCCGAAGAATTCGCCGACATTATGGCCGACTGGAATTCCAGGTGGCAGGACGCCCAGGACGAACTCGGGGTAGAAGTAAAATACTAAACGGCAAAAGCGTCGGGTCATACCTCCGGCTCTGACATTACGGACCGGGGAGTCAGAAGCGGCTTCCCGGCCCGGTTTTTGAAAAGCACCGTCTCTTTAAGCGGAAAGGATCAGTTTATGAAGAAAAAAAGAACGATTGGGGAATGGGCACGATCCCGTGACGGACAGAAGTTTTTTGTGATCACCGCGTTCATGATCGTTCCCCTTGTGCTCTTGTTTACATTTACCTATCTTCCCTTCGGGGAGATGGTGGGATACAGCTTCTTCAATATGAAGTACGTCGGCGCAAGGAAATTCGTGGGATGGAAGAATTACATCAAAGTCTTCCAGCGGGATGACTGCTTCAAGGCACTGAAGCTTTCCCTCTACTATATGGCCGGCTCTGTCGTGCAGCTTCTGCTTTCACTCTACCTTGCCACGATCCTGAGCTTTAAAGTGAAGATGGGCGGACTCTTCAAGGGGCTTATGTTCTTTCCGTTCCTCATCAACGGTATCGCCATCGGCTTCATTTTCAAGTTCTTCTATACAAGAGGTTTTGTGTTCGACACGGTGCTCCAGTGGTGCGGTTTCCGGCTCGACAGCCTTCCCTACTGGCTTCGGGACCAGAAGATCAACAACTGGTCGCTTGTGGGCACCTCCGTGTGGCGGTATTTCGGTCAGAATATGGTCCTTTTCATCGGAGCGATCATGTCCGTGGACAATGAGCTCTACGAAGCCGCCATGCTGGACGGCGCGAACCGTTTCCAGCAGTTCCTCTACATTATCCTTCCGGGCATCAAAACGATCATCGTACTGAACGTGATCCTTTCCATTACCGGCTCCCTCTCCGCCTTCGAGCCCCCCTATGTGATCACGGACGGCGCAAACGGCACCGGTACCTACTTCGTGATCATGCATGAGATCGCCCATACACAGCAGAAAGTCGGCCTCGCCTCAGCTATGGCGGTAGTGCTCCTTATCATCATTATGATCGCGACGCTTCTGCAGAAACTGTTCTTCAAATATGTCTTCCGATCGGCGGAGGACGAGGATAAAAGGGCTTCCCTGAAACGGGAAAGACGTCTTGCACGGTACGGTTCAGAGAAAGGAGGAAACACATTATGAACGGCAGGATATCAGACATCAGGAAGCTTCCGCTTACCATACTGAAATATCTTTCTCTGTGCTTCTTTTCCTTCGTTGCGGTCCTGCCGGTAGTCTCCTGCTTTATCACCGCATTCAAAACGGATGAGGAGTATCAGTCGACAAACGTAATGACGCTTCCGAAAAACTGGTTCAATTTCGGAAATTTCGTTCAGGCTTTTCAGAAGGCTAATATGGGAAGGGCTTTCCTTAATTCCGCGATCATCCTCGTCTTCGTGCTGGTGTTCTCGGTCTTTATCGGCACGCAGCTTGCTTACGTGCTGAACCGCTTCGCCTTCCCCGGCAACGGGCTGATCCGCTCTCTTTTCCTCTTCGCCTCACTCCTTCCCGGAGTCGCGATGCAGGTAGCGGTGTATGAGATCATGGTAAAGCTTCATTTCATCAATTCCATCCCCGGCTATATCGTCATGATGTGCGGGACGGATGTCATCTCGATCTACATCTACATACAGTTTTTTGAAAATATCAGCAACTCGCTGGACGAATCCGCGATCGTGGACGGCGCCAGTTACTTTACGATCTTCTACCGGATCCTTTTTCCGCTTTTAAAGCCGGCCATCGTGACCAGCTGCATCCTGAAGGGCGTCGGAACCTTCAATGAATATTACGCGGCAAATCTTTATCTTCAGAACAAGCAGAAATACGGGACGGTTGCCACTTCGCTCTATACCTTCGTCGGGCCCCTGGGGAGCAAGTACAATCTGATCTGCGCGGGCGTGATCATTGCCCTGCTCCCGGCACTCATCGTATTTATCACCTGCCAGAAGCAGATCTATTCCGGTCTTGTGGCAGGCGCAGTGAAAGGCTGAAAAAATGATCAGGGAAGTACGAAATCATCTTACAAACGGGATCATCCCCTTCTGGAAGAGTCTTCGGGATAATGAGTACGGCGGTTATTACGGTTATATGGGTCATGATCTTACCGTGGACAAAAAAGCGGTAAAGGGCTGCATCTTAAACAGCCGGATCCTCTGGTTCTTTTCAAATGCCCATACCCTGTTAAAGAACAAAGCGCTTTTAAGTGAGGCGGATCATGCGTACGGATTTCTGAAGGAGCACTGTATCGACCGTGAATACGGCGGTGTTTTCTGGTCCGTATCCTATGACGGGAAGCCGGAGGACGTGACGAAGCACACCTACAATCAGGCCTTCGCCGTCTACGCACTTTCCTCCTACTATGAAGCTTCCCGGGATCCTGATGCCCTCGGGCTTGCGAAGGATCTTTATGAGCTTATCGAAACGAAATGCCGGGATGAAGGCGGCTATCTTGAGGCGCAGGACCGGGAGTTCCATCCTGCGGAAAACGACAAGCTTTCCGAAAACGGCGTGATGGCCGACCGGACCATGAACACCCTGCTTCACGTGATGGAAGCCTATACCGAGCTTTACCGTGTGTCCGGCATGCCGGAGGTCAAAGCATCCCTTGAGGCGATCCTCGATCTGTACTCGGAGCATATCTATAATCCTTCGAGACACCGCCAGGAAGTTTTTTTCGACAGGGATTATCATTCCCTCATCGATCTTTGTTCCTACGGGCACGATATCGAATCGGCATGGCTCCTTGACAGGACGCTTTCCGTCATCGGCGAGGCGCGCTATTCGGAAAGGTTTTCTCCCGTAACGAAGGACCTGACGGACAGTGTCTACCGGACCGCTTTTGACGGGCACTCTCTTGCGAATGAATGTGAAAGAGGCACCGTCAGCGACCTTCGGATCTGGTGGGTACAGGCCGAGGCTCTCGTGGGATTTCTGAACGGCTGTCAGAAGGACCCGTCAAAGGAGGAATACCTTCATGCCGCCAGGGCGGAATGGGATTTTATCAGCAGCTACGTGATCGACAAGCGGAAAGGTTCCGAATGGTTTCCGGAAGTGACGCCGGCGGGAAGCCCCGTGCCGGGCGCGCCTCTCGTGGAGCCCTGGAAGTGTCCGTACCACAACGGAAGAATGTGTTTTGAAATAATAAAGAGGGGGATCGAATGATGCACAAAAGATATGCGGCGGAACTGAAAAAATATGAGGAGCTGATCACCCGGAAAAACCGGGTGGATGAGAACTTCTACAACGGGATTTATGACAGATATG
>JAILLW010000085.1 GCA_024692955.1 Lachnospiraceae bacterium
CATCGGAGCCGAGGAGGAGAAGGGAAATGCCCTTGTTAAGGAAACGTTCCCTCTTCTTAAGGAGTGCGATGATATCAATTTCATCGGCAGCGTCGAAGCGCGGGATATCCCCTTTGGCGCGGCGGATGTCGTGGTGTGCGAAGCCTTTACCGGCAATGTGATCCTGAAGACCTACGAAGGCGTGGGCGCGGCTCTGATCAAAAAAGTGAAATCGGGCATGATGCGCTCCCTGAAAAGCAAGATCGGCGCGCTCCTTGTAAAAAAGGATCTGAAGGAGACCCTTAAAGTATTCTCTCTGGACGAGTACGGCGGAGCACCGATGCTGGGGCTGAACGGCCTGGTGGTGAAGACCCACGGAAGTTCGGAATCCGTTGAGATCAAAAATTCGATCCTGCAGTGTATTACTTTTACCGAGCAGGAGATCAATCGCAAAATAAAAGAAAAGCTGTCCCCTGAGGACGCTAAGGAGGAGTGAAATGGAATTTGAAAAACTGAAGCAGGTCATTGCCGATGTGCTGAATGTGGATCCCGAGGAGATCACGATGGAGACGACGTTCCTTGACGATCTCGGAGCGGATTCCCTGGATGTATTTCAGATCATTATGGGGATCGAGGAGGAATTCGATATCGAAGTTCCCGCGGAGGATGCGGAAAAGATCACCACGGTGGCAGAGGCGGTTGAACTGATCCGGAAGGCGTTGCCGTAACGGATCTTAAAGGAAAAGATCATGGTCGCAGATGAAAAGATCACGGAGCTGGAGGGCAGGATCGGTTATACCTTTCATGACAGGGAATTGCTGAAACTTGCTTTGACACACAGCTCTTATTCCAATGAACTGAAGATCAACAGATACGGGAACTATGAACGGCTGGAGTTTCTGGGGGATGCTGTCCTGGAACTCATGTCGAGTCAGTTCTTTTATAAAGAATATCCCGAAATGAGTGAGGGGGAACTGACACGTCTCCGCTCGTCCATCGTCTGCGAGATGGCACTCGCGTCCTGCGCAAGGCAGATCGGCCTGCAGGATTATATCCTCCTTGGAAAAGGAGAGGAAGGGACCGGCGGACGTGCCCGGGATTCCATTATCTCGGATGTGCTGGAGGCGGTACTCGGTGCCCTTTATCTTGACGGCGGTTTTGATACCGCGAATGAATTTGTCCTTAAATATGTGCTGACGGATCTGGACCATAAAAAGCTCTTTTACGATGCTAAGACGATCCTGCAGGAACTGATGCAGAAAGAGGGAAAAGAACTGGTCTATGAACTGGTCGGCGAATCCGGCCCCGATCATGACAAACGCTTCCGCGTGAGCGCGGTCGTTGACGGGACGACAGAAGGAACTGGGGAAGGTAAATCCAAGAAGGCTGCGGAACAGATGGCGGCTTACGAGGTCCTTCTGAAAGAAAACAAATAGAATCGATCCGGTGTATATATGTATCTTAAATCCATAGAGATTCACGGATTTAAATCCTTTGCCAACAAAATAGTGTTCGAGTTCCATAACGGGATCACGGGGATCGTCGGGCCGAACGGGTCCGGCAAATCCAACGTTGCGGATGCCGTCAGATGGGTACTCGGGGAACAGCGTGTAAAGCAGCTGCGCGGAGCGTCCATGCAGGACGTTATTTTTTCGGGCACGGAACTCAGAAAGATGCAGAGCTACGCCTATGTGGCCATCACCCTCGACAACTCCGACCGGCAGCTTCCGACGGAATTCGATGAGGTGACTGTAGCCCGAAGGATCTACCGGAGCGGTGAGAGCGAGTATCTTCTGAACGGAACGCCCTGCCGCTTAAAGGATGTAAGCGAGCTTTTTTATGATACGGGTATCGGAAAAGAAGGCTATTCCATTATCGGACAGGGCCAGATCGATGCCATTATGCACGGCAAGCCCGAGGAGCACCGGGAACTCTTTGACGAAGCCGCCGGGATCGTAAAGTTCAAGAAGCGGAAGGCCGCTTCCCTGAAAAAACTGGAATCCGTCGAGAATAATCTGGTCCGCATCACGGATATCCTGGGCGAACTCGAAAAACAGGTAGGTCCCCTTGAAGCACAGTCGGAAAAGGCGAAGGTTTACCTGAAAAAGAAAGAAGAATTAAAGACGGTGGACGTGAACGTCTTCCTGCTTGAAAACGAGAGCGTGACCACCGAGATGGATAAGGTCACCGAAAAGCATGAGGTGGCGCTGCGGGATCTTCAGGCGGTAAAGGCGTCCTATGATGCGAGCAGGGAAGAGTATGACCGTCTTTCAAAGGAACTCGAAGAACTCGAGGCAACGATCGAGGAGGAACGCAGGAACGTATCCGAGACCACGATCTTAAGAGGAAAGCTGGAGGGCCAGATCGCCCTCTTAAAAGAGCAGATCCGCTCCGCCAGATCAAACGAGGAGCATTTCCACGACCGCAAGAGCGCCATCGAAAAGGCCATTGCGGATAAGGAAGAGGAAAAGAAGGGGATCCTTAAGGAAAAGGAAGAGGTCGACAATGTCGTAAAGGAGGTCCGGAAGGCTCAGACCGAGGCTCAGACCGCGCTGGATGCGGTTCAGAAGAAGATCGAGGAACTGAACAGCGGGATCGAGGGGGAAAAGAACCGGATCATCGATACGATCAATAACCGGTCCATGATAAAGTCCAGGCAGTCCCGCTACGACTCCATGACCGAGCAGATCAACTTAAGAAAATCGGAACTTACGTCCCGGATCTTAAGGATCCGCTCCGATGAGGCGAAACAGGAAGAAAACATCCGGGAACAGGAAGCGGAATTCAACCGGATCACGGAAGAACTGAAGAAGCTTGCCGAGGATCAGGAGACCAAAGAGGAACAGCTTGCCCTTGTCCGGGAGGAACTCCAGAAAAAGGACGAGGAGCTTCGCGATACACAGGTCAAATACCATCAGGGGAAATCCACCCTCGAGGCTCTCACGAACCTGACCGAACGTTATGAAGGCTACGGTGGCGCGGTCAAGAGCGTTATGGAGCAGAAGGATTACGAAAAAGGGATCATCGGCGTCGTAGCCGATATCATCAAGGTGGACCCGAAATACGAAGTGGCCATCGAGACGGCCCTCGGCGGGAATATCCAGAATATCGTGACCGAGGATGAGGAAGCCGCCAAACGGATGATCGAGTATCTGAAGAAACACAGGGCCGGACGTGCCACGTTCCTGCCTCTTACGACCATTACCCATCCGCAGGAGTTCAAGACCCCCGAGGTTCTCGAGGAAAAAGGGGTTATCGGGATGGCGGATGAGCTCGTGAAGACCGAGAAGAAATACCGGAATGTGGCGAAAGCCATGCTCGGAAGGATCGTTGTCATTAACAATGTGGACCGGGCGGTGGAGATCGCAAGGAAGTATGATTTCGGGATCCGCATGGTGACTCTCGAAGGGGAGCTTCTCGTGCCGGGCGGCGCCATCGCGGGCGGCGCGTTCAAAAACAGCTCGAACCTTCTTTCCAGAAGGCGGGAGATGGACGAACTCACGGAAAAGATCAAAGGCTTCGCGAAAAGGATCGATGAGATCCTGAACGAGATCGAGGATACGAAGAAAAAGAGAAACCGGATCCGTCTCGAGATCGAGGAATGTAAGGGACTCCAGCAGAGAAAGCTGATCGAGCAGAATACGGCGAGGCTCAACGTGGACAAGGCGGCGGAACGCAAGAACGAAGCGGCTGCCGGAACCGCGGAATTAAAGAACGAGGAACTCGAGATCGAAAAGCAGATCCGCGAGATCGCAGAATTCAAGAGCAATACGGATAAGGAACTGAAGGATTCCGAAGAGGTGGAGGAAGCTGCGAAGAAAAAGATTGCGGAGCTCGAGGAGATCCTGAAGAAAGAGCAGGAAGAAGAGACCGTACAGCTTCAGAATGTACACGACAAGGATGTGGAGGCCGAAAAGGTCCTTCAGCAGCAGCAGTTCCATCAGACAAACGTGGAGAGGATCGATTCCGAGATCGAAACCTCGAGGGAGGAACTGAAGCAGGTGGAGGAAAGCCTGTCCACTTCGCTTGACGACGTGGATTTCAAGGAGAAGAGCATCACCGAACTCACGGAGACCATCAAGGCTTCCCATACCACACAGTCCGATACGGAGAAAAAACTCTCCGAAGACGTGGAAAAGAAAGACGGCCTGAGCGAAGCCTTAAGGAAGTGTCTGACGGACCGTGACGCCCTTGCGGAAAAGAGTACCGGACTTGACAAGGAAGTGTTCCGCCTTGCCTCCCAGAAGGAACAGCTGGAGAACAAACTCTCTTCCAGAGTCCAGTATATGTGGGAGGAATACGAACTGACACTTACGGATGCCGCGGCATTGAAGGACGAGGAAATGAAGGATCTCGGCGCGCTGAGAAGAAACTCCCAGAAGCTGCGCGGGGAGATCAAAGCCCTCGGTGATGTCAATGTAAACGCCATCGAGGATTACAAAAACGTCCTTGAACGGTATACCTTCCAGAAAACACAGCATGATGACCTGACGGAAGCAAAGACGACCCTCGGGGGCATCATAAAGGAACTGGATGAGGCGATGCGCAAACAGTTCGAAGAGAAATTCCTGGAGATCGACCGGGAATTCAACAAGGTGTTCCGTGAACTCTTCGGAGGCGGCGATGCCTCTTTGAAACTGATGGAAGGTGAGGATGTTCTCGAAGCCGGGATCCAGATCATCGCGCAGCCGCCGGGCAAGAAGCTTTCCAATATGATGCAGCTTTCGGGAGGAGAAAAATCCCTGACTGCCATCGCACTTCTTTTCGCGATCCAGAATCTGAAACCGTCACCGTTCTGTCTGCTGGACGAGATCGAGGCGGCACTTGATGAGAGCAATGTCAGCCGTTTTGCGAATTATCTGCACAAGCTGACGAAGCATACACAGTTTATCGTGATCACCCACCGCCGGGGCACCATGGAAAAGGCTGACCGGCTCTACGGGATCACGATGCAGGAGAAGGGCGTATCCGCCCTGGTATCGGTCAATTTGATCGATGACGAACTGGAGGATTAGGCGTGGCCGGTTTTTTTGGCAGGCTCTTTTCGGGCTTTTCCGAACTGAATGAGGACACCTACGAGGAGATCTTCGAGACCCTTGTGACCGGGGATACGGGAGTCCGCACCTCGGATGAACTCGTGGAAAAACTCCGGGAGGAGGCAAAGGCGAATAAGATAAAGACCGTGAAGGATCTTAAGGATTTCCTTAAGAAGAGCATGGTATCCATGCTGACGCTTCCGGAGGACGCCTATGATTTTGAAAAGGAGCGTTCCGTTCTTTTCGTGATCGGTGTAAACGGCGTCGGAAAGACGACCACCATAGGGAAGCTGGCTTCCCAGTATCATGATCAGGGAAAGAGGGTGCTGATCGCCGCCGCGGATACCTTCCGGGCAGCCGCTTCGGACCAGCTGAAGGTCTGGGCGGACCGTGCGGGCGTGGAAATGATCGGAGGAAAGGAAGGGCAGGATCCTTCTTCAGTCCTCTTTGACGCGATCGGAGCCGCGAAGGCAAGGACCGTGGATGTGCTGATGGTTGATACGGCCGGCCGGCTTCACAATAAGAAAAACCTGATGGATGAGCTCGAAAAGATGAACCGGCTCATCAACAGTTATTATCCGATGATCCGCAGGGAGAATCTGGTGGTGCTGGACGGGACCACGGGACAGAACGCACTCGTTCAGGCAAAGGAATTCGGACAGTGCGCGCGCCTTACCGGAGCGGTGCTTACCAAGATGGACGGGACCGCTAAGGGCGGGATCGCCGTGGCGCTTTCGAAGGAGCTTGGGATCCCCGTAAAATTCATCGGTGTGGGGGAAAAGATCGGAGATCTTAAACGCTTCGATCCGGTTTCCTATGTGGACAGATTGTTTGAGGAATGATGATGGCAGGAGAAATGCTGACACTTGAGGCTTTTGAGGAAGCCAGTGAAGAGGTGAAAAAGGTCACACTTGAGACCAAACTGATCTTTTCCGATTTTTATTCGAAACAGACCGGCAACCGGATCTATTTCAAGCCGGAGAATATGCAGCTTACCGGGGCCTATAAGCTTCGGGGCGCCTATTACAAGATAAGCACGCTGACAGACGAAGAAAGAGAACGGGGACTTGTGACCGCCTCGGCCGGGAATCACGCCCAGGGCGTTGCCTACGCCGCGAAAGCCTACGGAGCGAAGGCCGTGATCGTGATGCCGACAGCCACACCTCTTATCAAGATCAACCGGACCAAGAGCTACGGGGCAGAAGTGATCCTGTACGGAGATGTCTATGATGAGGCCTGCGCCAGGGCTTATGAACTTGCCGAGGAAAAGGGCTATACCTTCATCCATCCCTTTGATGATCCTGCCGTGGCGACGGGGCAGGGGACCATCGCAATGGAGATCTTCCGGGAACTTCCTCTTGTGGACTGTATCCTCGTACCTGTCGGGGGAGGCGGGCTTGCCACCGGCGTATCAACGCTTGCCAAACTTCTGAATCCGAAGATCCGGGTGATCGGGGTGGAGCCCGAGGGAGCCGCCTGTCTGAAAAAATCCCTTTCCGAGGGGAAGGTGGTCACGCTCGACAGTGTCAGCACCATCGCGGACGGTACTGCCGTGAAGACGCCCGGCGAAAAGATCTTCCCTTATCTTAAAAAGAACCTGGATGACGTGATCACGGTGCCGGACGAGGATCTTGTCACGGCCTTCCTCGATATGGTCGAAAACCATAAGATGATCGTGGAAAATTCCGGACTTCTTACCGTTGCGGCACTGAAAAAGCTTGACCTTAAGAACAAAAAGATCGTATCGATCCTGAGCGGCGGAAATATGGATGTGATCACCATGTCCTCCGTGGTACAGCAGGGACTGATCATGCGCGACCGGATCTTCACCGTATCCGTGCTCCTTCCGGACAAACCCGGCATGCTGTCAAAGGTATCCGAAGTCATAGCAAGGATGGACGGCAACGTGATCAAACTGGAGCACAATCAGTTCGTATCCATCAACCGGAACGCTGCCGTGGAACTTCGGATCACACTGGAGGCCTTCGGCACCGCACATAAGAACGAGATCCTCGAAAAGCTGGAAGAGGAAGGCTACAAACCGAAGGTGGTAAGGACTTCCGTATAGGAGAACAGACTTGAGTAAAAGAAGAAGAGGGACCCAGGGTCTCGCGGCGAACATCATATTTTCCCTGATCGCGCTTTTTGCGCTCTCGATCTCGATCGTGCTTCTTCTGATGAACTACAATATGAAGAACCGCCTCGAGGAAACGGTCAGGGAAAACGAGACACTGGCCGAATACGCGAAGGCGCATACCAGGACGGACGCCGAGGTGGAAAACGCCGCAGACGAGGCGGCAAAGACGGCGGATGCGCAGGCGCGTGCTGAGATCCTCGATAATATCCGCCGGCATATGCAGGACGGGAATACGGCTTATTCCCTGCTCCGCACCCTGTACCCGAATGAGATCGTTGTCCCTTCCGATACAGGCTATGTTTTCTTTGAGATCTCCGATGAACTGAAGCATCATGAATACGACCTCGACCGCTTTTATCAGAACGCGGCGACAAAAGAAGTCACCTATCAGGACGAAAGCGGAAATACGATCTCGCAGAAAGGGATCGATGTATCCCGTTACAACGGAAAGATCGACTGGGAAAAGGTAAAGGGCGACGGTGTCGAATTTGCCTTTATCCGCGCCGGTTACCGCGGATCCTCGGAAGGGAAGCTCGTTACGGATGATAATTTCACCGCGAATATCGAAGGGGCTCTTGAAGCCGGCGTGAAGGTGGGGGTTTACTTCTTCACGCAGGCGATCTCCGCGGAAGAAGGACGGGAAGAGGCGGAGTATGTCCTCGATCTCATCCGGGATTACGATGTTACGATGCCGGTGGTGCTGGACGTTGAGACCTACGCCAACGGAAGGGGAGAAGCAATCGATGCTTCGACCCGTACGGATGCAGCACTGGCCTTCCTTGATACGGTACGGGATGCCGGATACACCCCGATGCTCTACGCGAACCTGAAGGGATACCTCATTATGCTCGAAACGGACCGGATCGAGGGATATGACAAATGGTTTGCCTACTATGCCTCCTTCCCGGTCTATTATCCTTATGATTTCCAGATCTGGCAGTACAGCGAAAAGGGCGAAGTGGCCGGAATCGACGGCGACTGCGACCTCAATGTATGCATGAAGCGGTATTAGGGAGGATCGGATATGTTTTGTTATCGTTGCGGAAAACAGATACCGGATAATGTGAAATTCTGCATATACTGCGGAACGAATCTCGAAGGGAAAAAGCCGGCTCCCGGGCCGCAGCCCGCACCGGCACCTGCGCCCCAACCGGCACCTGCGCCCCGGCCTCAGCCTCAACCGGCTCCCGGACCGATGCCGTATCCGGAGCCTCAGCCTGCACCCGACCGGAAGTCTAAGAAGTGGATCCTTCCGCTTGTCATTATTCTGGTCCTTCTTCTGGTCCTTGGGGGCGGTATAGCTGCCGGGATCCTTCTTATGCCCGGAGGTGTGGACGGCCTTAAGGATTCGTTTACCGATCTTGCATCCCTGCTTCCCGGAAGATCCGGTGAGGAGGATGATGAGGAGGACGACGACCGGAAAAAGTATAAGGATGATGAGGAGTCCGATGAGGAGGACTCCGGATCGGAAGATGAGGAAAACGGCAAAGAACTGCCTTATGAAGAGGATGCTCCTGCCAATCAGCGTTTTGCCGAAAGCCAGGCGGCAGCACCTGCCGCGGAGGAGGCTCCGAAGAGCGTATATCTGGAACTCCTTTCGGACGGCACTTTCAGCTCGAGGGCGGGATATTTCCTTACGGATCTGAACGGAGATAACAGGCCGGAGCTCTTTGGAAAGACGGACATCTCGGATGCGGAAGCCGGCTATAAGATCTTTACGGAAACTCCGGACGGCATCGATATGCTGGACCTTTCGGACGGCACGACGGCTTTCGCGCCGGATGCGAATATGATCCTTCATACCCGTACCGAAGATACTTCCGCCTATGATAAGATCTACCGGGTCGGCGCGGATGGATTTGAGGTTGTTTTCGAAGGAAGTGTGGAACAGGATTCCTATGAACCCTATCTTTCAAACGGGGATCCGAATATGATCTGCTATGCCGACGGTACAAAGACGGATGAAAAAACCTACTATGAGGATCTTGAGCGGCTCTTTTATCTGAATCAGGTAAATGCGGCCAACGGACAGCTGCTGCTTGGCAAAGACGATATGGAAGAGATCCTGTCTGATGCGGATCCGCTGATGGCTTATCATACCACAACCGCTTCGATGGCCTATGCGGTCACAACCGACTGGGAGTTTTCCTATGAGCAGAAGCCCCAGTTCTTTACGGCTCCCCAGGGAGGTACCTATGAATTTTTCCTCTGCGGGGCCAACGGAGGCGCGGACAACAACCGGGATTATGACTATGAAGGCGGGACGCTGACGGGAACGATCGAGCTGAAGGCCGGCGAGCGGGTACTGATCCTGACAGGAGGCGCGGGCGGCATCACGAAGGACTACTATGATGTAAAAAGAAAGCAGGATGTCATTGTTCCGGGCGGCTTTAACGGCGGCGGAAAGGCACTGAACTCCGGCGGCGGAGGCGGATGCACGGATATCTATTATAACGGCCGGAGGATCGCTGCGGCAGCCGGTTCCGGCGGCGGGAACTACGAAGATGAAGGCCATGCCGGCAGAAAGTCCGATTTCAACGGAAACTTTATGAGGGACAAGAACGGCGAGGACAGCCCCAAAACGGACGGCGGCGGCGGTGGCGGCGGCTGGTTCGGCGGTCACGCCGGGATCAAGGATCACTCCGGCAACGGAGGAAAGACGGGCTGGGATAAAATGTATTTCCAGATGTCCGAGGAAACGGAGGGACAGGCCTTCACAAGGACCGGAAGCAGAAACGGAAGTGTCAGAGTGACGCTTGTCGATTGACGGATGAAGACTGACGATCAGGAAGAACGGTAACATATACGAATCATGAAAAACATAAGCGGAATCGAAAAAGGAATACTGAGAGCGGCATCGATCCTTGCATGCCTTACACTTGTCTGCGCCTGCTCCGGAAACGGCAGCGAAACGGATATAATGGGGCGTATCACGAACGAGGTTCTCGACAGCGGGGAAGCGAACAAAGAAGAAAAACAGGAGCCGGAGGATATCGGTGCGCAGGATACTTCAAAAGGCTCCGAAGAAGCATCGAAGGACAGGGAAGAGGCGGTCAAGCCCCCGTCTTCCGAAAAAAAGCAGGAAAAAGAGACCAAAGACGGATCTTCCGATAAGAAGGAAAAAGAACAGGCGACGGATACCGCGAAAGCGGAGCCGGCCGGAAAAACCTCCGGAAAGATCATAAAGGAGGAAGTGACTCCGGAAGAGCTTCAGCGTATGGTGAAAAAGGCCCTGCCGGGTGTCGTATGCTGGGGCGACAGCATTACCTACGGATATCTGAGCGGCGGTCCGAATTATCCCGATACCCTGAGGAAGCGGATCGATACGGAGCTCATTGCGCCGATCAGGGAGGCTTCGGGGATCGATTCCATCGAGGCTCCCGTGGTACTTAACTTCGGCGTTTCGGCTGAAACGACGGCGGAGATCGCGGGCCGGGCCGGAGGATATCCCTATCTTCTCGGTGCGGATGTTGTGATCCCGAAAGAGGTGCTTTCCGTACCCGTGAAACTGGAAGCAAGGAACGGAGACGAGATCCGCCCGTTAAGAGAGGTGACTCCTTTGAGAAACGGTGTTTCCTATGAATACGGTTCGGAATATTATTCCCTGGACGGGATCAAGGGAAAGCTGGAACGCTACTTCGATCCCGCGGCGGACCGTTCCTTCTATCGCTTCACCCGTCTGGAAGCGGGGGAGGAAAAGAGGGTCTACAAAGGGACGCCCCTTATCAGCGAAGTTTCCGACGGAAGATACCTCGGATACATCTGTGTGGTCCTTATGGGGGCAAACGGCGGCTATGAGCCGGATTTCGGCGAGGATCTTGCCGCCCAGTTCCGTTCCATCGTGGCACCCTACAGCAGGTACTTCTGCATCGGGATGTGTAAGGAAAAATCCTATACCTACTCGGGGGACCTTGATCCTTCCTATGAGCCGGCTCTTAAGAATGCCTTCGGAGACCGCTTCGTCAGCATTCAGGAGCTTCTTAACGGCAACAACAATCCGGACACCACGATCCCGGCTTATCTTCTTCTGCCGGATCAGCTCCATTATACGGAGGAAGGATACGAAGAGATCGGAAACCGCGTCTATGAGCGGCTGGATGCCCTGGGATATTTCGATGAACTGAAGGAACTGGCACAGAGATTCTGAAGATCAAAAAAAGGATGATGCAGGCCTGTCAAGCAAAAATACTTGACAGGCCTTCTTTTTTCGGTTATTATGAACCCTGCGCGTCGAAACGATACGGAATGAGATATGGAAAAGATCGTTGAACAGGGACTTTTATATGATTTTTACGGGGAACTCCTCACGGAACATCAGAGGAGAATCTACGAAGACGCGGTCCTCAACGACCTTTCGATTTCCGAGATCGCCGAGGAATACGGGATTTCCAGACAGGGCGTTCATGACCTCATAAAGCGCTGCAACAGACAGCTTTCCGAATATGAAGAAAAACTCTCTCTGGTGGGGCGGTTCCTACGGATCCGGAAAAAGATCGAGGCGCTTCCCGGCCTTACGAAAGAAGAAAAGGAAGATCTTCTGCGGGAACTGTAAGAGCGCATGATACACGGAACGAAGGATTATGGCATTTGAAAGCTTAACGGATAAATTACAGAATGTATTCAAAAACCTCCGGAGCAAGGGACGGCTTACCGAAGAAGATGTAAAGACGGCCCTGAAAGAGGTTCGTATGGCCCTTCTTGAGGCGGATGTGTCCTTTAAGGTCACGAAGCAGTTCGTGAAAGCGGTGGAAGAGCGCGCCATCGGTCAGGATGTTATGAACGGGCTGAACCCGGGACAGATGGTGATCAAGATCGTAAACGAGGAACTGATCTCACTTATGGGCTCCGAAACCACCGAGATCGCTTTTGCTCCCGGTAAATCCGTCACGACGATCCTGCTTTGCGGGCTGCAGGGCGCAGGTAAGACCACCGCGGCGGCGAAGCTGTCCGGGAATCTTATGAAAAAGGGAAAACGCCCGCTGCTTGCCGCCTGTGACGTCTATCGTCCCGCAGCCGTGAAACAGCTGGAGGTCAACGGAGAAAAGGTGGGCGTGCCGGTATTTACGATGGGGACCGACCATTCCCCTGTGGATATCGCGAAGGCAGCCGTCGAACATGCTAAGAAAAATGACAGAAATGTCGTGATCCTTGATACGGCAGGCCGGCTGCAGATCGACGAGGATATGATGAATGAGCTCGTCGCCATCCGGAATGCGGTGGAAGTCACTCAGTCGATCCTGGTGGTGGACGCCATGACCGGTCAGGAAGCGGTGAACGTCGCGGAGGAATTCAGCAACCGCGTGGGGATCGACGGAGTGATCCTTACAAAGCTTGACGGCGATACGAGAGGCGGTGCCGCTCTTTCCGTCAAGGCCATTACCGGAAAGCCCATCCTATACGCCGGTATGGGAGAGAAGCTCACCGATCTGGAACAGTTCTATCCCGACCGTATGGCGAACCGGATCCTGGGGATGGGGGATGTGCTCTCCCTGATCGAAAAGGCGGAAGAGAACATCGACATCGATGAAGAGACCGGCAGGGATATGGCACACCGCCTGAAAAAGGGCGAGTTCAACTATAATGATTATCTTGAGAGCATGAAGCAGATGCGGAAGATGGGAGGTCTCTCCTCGATCCTCGGACTGCTTCCCGGACTCGGGATCAAGGGCAAGGATCTTGAGGGAATGGTGGATGAAAAGCAGCTGAAGCAGACGGAGGCCATCATCTATTCCATGACGAAGGAGGAGCGGGAAAATCCGAAGATCATGTCCCTTCCGAGAAAGGGCAGGATCGCGAAAGGCGCCGGCGTTGACATTGCCGTCGTAAACCGCTTCTGCAAACAGTTCGAGCAGACGAGAAAAATGATGAAACAGATGCCCGGCATGTTCGGAAAGAGGGGCGGAGGAATGTTCGGCGGCCTCGGCGGCTTCGGCGGACCGGGCGGAATGAAGTTTCCTTTTTAGGAAAAGAATGAAAATGTGTGATCCGCGAAGGACCTCCTTCGCGTCACGATAGACCAGAAACCAATCCAGCAAAGGGAGGAAAGAAAAATGGCAGTAAAGATCAGACTTAGAAGAATGGGTCAGAAGAAGGCTCCTTTCTATCGTATCGTAGTAGCGGATTCCCGCTCTCCGAGAGACGGCCGCTTCATCGAAGAGATCGGCACCTATGATCCGACAACGGAGCCCGGCAGCTACAAGGTTGACGAGGAAAAAGCGAAGAAATGGCTGAACGACGGCGCACAGCCCACCGAGCAGGTAGCAAAGCTCTTCAAACTCGCAGGTATCACCAAATAAGGAGGGCGCTCATGAAAGAATTAGTAGAAGTAATCGCTAAGTCTTTGGTAGATAAGCCCGATGAAGTTGTGGTTACCGAAAAAGAGGACGGAAGAAATACCGTGATCGAGCTCCATGTGGCCGAGGGCGATATGGGTAAGGTGATCGGCAAGCAGGGAAGGATCGCGAGAGCGATCCGCACGGTCGTAAAGGCCGCAGCCGGAAACGGTGATTCCCGTGTGGATGTGGAGATCATCTGACGGATTATGGAAGATCGTTTCAAAGTAGGGGTGCTGCTGAAGCCTCACGGGATCAAAGGTGAGGTGAAGGCATATCCCACGACGGATGATGCGAAGCGCTTCAGGAAACTGAAGGAGGTCATTCTGAAGCCCGTAAAAGGACCGGAAATGACCCTTCGTATCGTTTTCGTGCGTTTCTTCAAAAACCTTGTCATCCTGAAGTTTGACGGGATCGATACGCCGGAAGCGATAAGGGAGTATTCCCGCGCGGAACTTTATGTAAACCGGGAAGATGCGGTGAAACTGGAAGAGAATGAATATTTCATCGCGGATCTGATCGGCATTGAGGCCGTTTCCGATGACGGTGCGTTAAAGGGGACACTCGAGGATGTGCTTCAGACCGGTGCGAATGATGTCTATGTCATCCGGCTGGAAGACAAAAGGCAGCTCCTTCTTCCGGCCATAAGGGAATGCATCCTGAATGTGGATCCGGAAGGCGGAAGGATCGTATTTCACCTGATGGATGGACTTTTGGACTGAGTGCTTCCCGATGTGAACGGAGTTTCACGAGACCATGGAATTTCATGTTTTGACATTATTTCCGGATATGATCCGCAGCGTCTTTTCCGAAAGCATTACCGGAAGGGCGGCCGAAAAGGGACTGCTGTCCCTGAATGCGGTCAATATCCGGGATTTTTCAAAGGATCCGCATCATAAGGTGGATGATTATGTATACGGCGGCGGAGCCGGGATGCTGATGTTTCCGCAGCCGGTATATGACGCTTTCCGGTCCCTTGACGTACCGGAGGGTACCCGTGTGATCTGCCCCATGCCGGCCGGAAAGACCTTCGATCAGAAAACGGCGAAGGAGCTTGCGAAGGAAGAGAGGCTTGTCTTCCTCTGCGGGCATTATGAGGGGATCGATGAACGGGTGATCGACCGTATCGTTACGGACCGGATCTCCATCGGGGATTATGTGGTGACCGGAGGAGAGCTTCCCGCCCTGCTGATCATGGACGCGGTATCGAGGATGATACCCGGAGTGCTGGGAAACGATATCTCCTTCGAGGAGGAGAGCTTCTATGATGATCTCCTTGAATATCCCCAGTATTCCAGACCGGAAGAATGGGAGGGGAGCAGGGTCCCCGGCATCCTTTTAAGCGGGGATCATAAGAAGGTTGAGGAATGGCGCCTTGAAGAATCGATCCGGATCACGAAGGAACTCAGACCGGATCTTTACGAAAAATGGGCAGCTTCCCACCCGGAATATTTCGAGGCAAAGGCGAAAAAAGAAGAAAAAGAACGAGAAAAGGCTCTGAAAAAGGCGAAAATGCTTGCAAAGGAGAGCCGTTTGTGATAAATTACCAATGTTGCGTGAAATCCGGCGGTCCTCTGGCATGTGCGTAAGAACGCCCGTTTCAAGATACAGGACAAAAGGAGAAAGATCATGAGTGACATTTTAAGAGAGATCGAAAACGAAGCATTAAAGGATGTGAACGACTTCCGTGTCGGCGATACCGTTAAGGTATACGGCAAGATCAAGGAAGGAAACCGCGAGAGGATCCAGATCTTTGAAGGAACCGTTCTGAAGAGACAGGGCACCGGTGCGAGAGAGACCTTCACGGTCAGAAAGACCTCCAACGGTGTGGGCGTTGAAAAGACCTGGCCTGTTTATTCTCCCCTTGTTGAAAAGGTGGAAGTGGTCAGAAAAGGTAAGGTAAGAAGAGCGAAGCTCACCTACCTGAGAGGCCGGATCGGTAAGGCGGCCAAGGTTAAGGAAGCTGCCAGGTAATCAAAGGATCTTATGAGGGACGGCCGATCGCTGTCCCTCTTTTTGTTGAGGCATAGCAGCCGCTTTCCGGAAATCCGGAGCCGACATGAGGCGGAGGATTATCCGAAAGCGGCTATAGGTAAACCCATAAATGTCGAGAAAAAACGAAGGCCTGACCTTTATCGAAAAAAAGAAACACTTTTCCAAATCGCTCCTCCGGGATATCTTCGGAACGGTGTTCTACTGTTTTGCCGCCATTCTTTTATCAGCGGTGCTGGTTTTTGCCTACGGAAGAAAGACCACCGTGATCGGGGGCTCCATGGAACCGGTCCTCATAAACGGACAGGAGATCCTGATCGACCGCTTTCTCTACGGTATTTCCAATCCGAAGCGCGGTGACGTGATCTGTTTTTATCCGAAGGGAAACGAAAAATCCCATATCTATGTAAAGAGGGTTGTGGGGCTTCCCAACGAGACCCTTGAGATCCGCGGAGGAAACCTCTATGTGGACGGTGTGCGGCTTTCGGATCAGGAACAGTATGATCTTATCGACGGAACGGAAGACGGGACGGAAACCTATGCGCTTGGGGCGGATGAGTATTTTGTGCTCGGAGATAACCGGAATAATTCCGAAGACAGCCGGAACGGAAACATCGGAGCGGTAAAAAAGGATACGATCATCGGAAAAGCCTGGTTTAGGCTTAAGAAGGAAGAAAACGGAGCGGATCTTATAAAATGAATTATCAGTGGTACCCGGGGCATATGACGAAGGCCCTCCGTCAGATGACGGAAGATATGAAGCTGATCGACCTCGTGATCGAACTTGTGGATGCGAGGATCCCGGAGAGTTCGAAGAATCCGGATATCGACCGGCTTGCCAAAGGGAAGGCAAGGATCGTGCTTCTTAACAAAGCGGATCTTGCGGACCCGAAGGTGAACGAGCAATGGATCCGCCATTACGAAAAGTCCGGAGCCCTTGCCCTGGGCCTTGACTCAAGATCCAGAGAAGGCTTTAAAAAGCTGGATGCGCTGGTGAAGGAAGCCTCGAGAGAAAAGAGAGAGAGGGACAGACGGCGCGGGATCCTGAACCGGCCCGTCCGGACCATCGTAGTCGGGATCCCGAATGTGGGGAAATCGACCTTTATCAATTCTTTTTCGAAAAAAGCAGTTGCGAAGACCGGCAACAAACCGGGGGTGACCAAGGGGAAGCAGTGGATCCGCTTGAGCGATACTCTTGAACTCCTCGATACTCCGGGAATTCTCTGGCCGAAATTCGAGAACAGGCGCATCGGCGAGAATCTGGCGATCACGGGGTCCATAAATGATGATATCCTCGACCGTGAGGAGCTGGCCTCGGCGCTTTTGCGGATCCTCGGGGAGCACTATCCGGACGCGGTCTCTTCCCGTTACGGGATCGGGGATACGAAGGATCTTGCGCCCGCCGCGATCATGGAGGCTGTGGCAAGGAACAAAAGCCTCTATACGAAAGGGCAGGAAATAGATTATAATAGAACCGCGATCAGACTGATCGATGACTTTCGGAGCGGGAGACTGGGACGGATCAGTCTCGAGACACCGCCAAAGGAGCAAACGTGAAAAAGACATTAAAAGATATTCTTCTGACCAGTTTTTATCTGCTGCTCGTACTGGTGATGGTGCTTCTGGTCATCACCTACGTCGGACAGAAGATCGAGGTCGTAGGGCCGTCCATGTCTCCGACCCTTACCGACGGTGACAATATGTTCATAGACAAGATCAGCTACCGTTTCAGCGATCCCGAGCGTTTCGACATCGTGGTATTTCCCTATCAGCATGAGAAGGATACCTATTTTATCAAGAGGATCATAGGGCTTCCGGGAGAGACCGTGTTCATTGATAACGCCGGAACGATCTATATCAACGGCGAGATCCTGGATGAGGGATACGGGGCCGAGACGATCCAGAATCCCGGCAGGGCATATGAACCCGTCACCCTCGGCCCCGATGAATATTTCGTTCTCGGTGACAACCGGAACAACTCCTCGGATTCGCGGGATCCGAATGTGGGGAACCTCAAAAGGTCAAGGATCATCGGAAAGGCATTCATGAGAGTATCTCCCTTCCGGAGAATGGGTATGATCAAGCATAAGTGAGAAAAATATGACGATTGAAGAGATCAAAAAAGAATTAAAGGCAGCCACGGTGAAAGAGCTGCCTTCTTTCATAGAAAAGCACGGGGAGGATCCGCGAAAGGCGGTACTTGCCGTGGTAAAGCAGGCAGAGAAGATCCTGAAGGATCATGATTCGGAACTTCGAAGGCTCGATGCAATGAAGATTTATGAGAGAAAATATGAGGATCTTGGCCTCATCTGCGGGATCGATGAAGTGGGAAGGGGACCCTTTGCGGGGCCCGTGGTCGCGGGTGCCGTGATCCTTCCGAAGGATTGTGACATCTTATATCTAAATGATTCGAAAAAACTCTCCGAAAAAAGAAGAGAGGAACTGTATTCCGAGATCATGGAAAAGGCAGTTGCGGTCGGCATCGGGTTCAACTCTCCGGAGAGGATCGATGAGATCAATATCCTGAATGCCACTTATGAAGCCATGCGGCGTGCCATCGATTCCCTTTCCGTCAGACCGGATGTGCTCTTGAATGACGCCGTGAATATCCCGGGCGTTTCCATCCGGCAGGTGCCGATCATCAAGGGAGACGCGAAGAGCGTATCCATTGCAGCGGCGAGCATCATAGCGAAGGTGACCCGTGACCGCCTGATGGTAAAGTATGACGCGATCTATCCCGGATACGGCTTTTCGTCGAATAAGGGCTACGGCTCGAAAGAACACATTGAAACCCTGAAAACCCTCGGCCCGACACCGATCCACCGCCGGTCTTTCATCCATGATTACGTATGACGGGGACAATACATGAACATTGGGAGCTACGCAGCACAGCAGCTATATAATGCGATCAACAACGCCGTAAACCGGAACACCGAAGCGGCGGGCAATCAGGAACAGATCCCGGTATCCCTTCCGAAGACGGACCCGATGCTCCAGAAGGGCATGGATCTGCTTTCCGATATGTCTGTGGGGGATATTCTTACCGGTGAGATCCTGAAAACGGACGGAAGCAGGATCCTGCTTTCCCTCGGCCAGGGCGCGGCTATCGAAGCCCAGCTGCAGCAGGGAGTTTCCGCCTCGGAAGGGCAGGTGATGTCTTTCCTTCTCAAGGGGACGGACCCTTCAAAGATCTCTCTTTCCCCTCTTTATTCGAACCTCAGCAGCAATCCTACGGCGGATGCGGCACTGTCGGAAGCGGGACTTCCCGTCAGTGAAAAGATGCAGTATATGGTCCGCTCCATGATGGAGGAAGGGCTTCCCATCGACAAACAGTCCCTCTACGACATGAACCGGGTGATGAGCCAGCATCCGGAGGTGGATCCCATGGATCTTGCCAGGATGCAGAGGCTGAATATCCCCCTTACGGATGAGATGATCACCCAGTTTGAGCATTACCGGAATTACGAGCACCAGATCACCAATTCCCTTTCGGATATCTCGGATGCCTTTTCCGAAAGCTTTTCACAGATCCTTAACGGGGAAGGAAAGGAAGCCGCGGTAAAGTTCTTCGATGATATGATGAAGCTGATGCTTCCGGAAGAGGAAGGGGCGGCGGACCCGCAAAAGACCGCGGAGCCTTTGAAGGAGGGAACCGCTCCGGACAGTAAAGAGATGATCCCGGGAAGGGCGGCGTCCACCGCGGAAGGAACCG
>JAILLW010000106.1 GCA_024692955.1 Lachnospiraceae bacterium
ACCCGGCCCGATACGCATACCTCGCGGTGCAGCTCATCTCATTCAGAAGGTGACGCGAGTTCTTCCAGTTGCGCGATCAGTTCCTTTGATTTTTGCTCGGTAAGATAGCTGCTTGAAAGGATGGCCTCCGTCATGAGTTTCAGTTCCGGAAGTTCAAACTCACGGCTCAACAGATAATAGCCCGAGTTCCCCTTCGCCCTTGAAACCCCGATATCCATACCGCAGTCCTTCAGCGTCGCAATATCGTGAAAGATCGTCTTGCGTTCAACGAAGATCTCCCTTTCGGCCAGATAATCGATGAGATCCTGTGCGGACATGCAGTGCTTTTCATCCGTATTCCGGTAGAGTGCTTCGGCAATATGGATCAGTTTACCCTTCTGTTTCGCTTCCCTCGGCATTTTCGGCTTCTTCCTTCGCGTTTTTAGCCTTCCTCAGCCTGATCCCGATGGTAATCGCAACGGCGCATACCGCCACGATGATCACAAGAACCAGCAGATAGGAAAGAAACATCCTTCCGAATTCGATCAGATTATTGCTCATTTTTATCCGCAACCTCTCTTTTCAGCATCTTATGCGTTCCGGTCCGGTCATTTATCGTCGGACCTCACACCGCTTATTATATCATATCTGCTTCCTCACGGAAAAGTGAAATACAGTATTCTTCCGCATCTTTCACAAGCTCTGCCGGAAAATCCATAAGGGCAAGAAGGCGGATCGCGTTTTTGCTGTCCGCCGGACCCGGAAGCAGTCTGTAGGAAAATGAGATATCATTTTCACTGATCTCTTCCTTAAAGTGATAATTTACATACTCCTCCTTCAGGATATCCGTCAGTTCTATATCATGAGTCGCCGCAAACGTAAGTGCCCCGTGCCCGTTCAGATACTCAAGGATCTTGGCTCCCGCAGCGATCCGCTCTTTCGTATTGGTCCCGCTCAGAATCTCATCCACAAAGCAGAGGACCGGGTTTGTTTCGTTCTTCTGATCGATCAGAACAAGGATCCGTTTCATCGCCCTTATTTCCGCCATATAATAGCTTTCTCCGCTCAGAATGTCATCACGGTGAGACATGGACGAGATCGTGCGAAACATTGCCCCCTCATACTCCGATGCAAAACAGGTGTGCAGCGTCTGCGCGAAGATCGCGTTCAGCGCGACACATTTAAGAAATGTGGACTTGCCGGAGGCGTTCGATCCCGTAAGGAGGATCCCCCTCGATGTATCGACGGAATTTGCCACGGGATCCTTAAGAAGCGGATGATACGCCTCTTCCATGCGGATTCTCTTCATCCCGGTGAATGAAGGAATGCAGTAAGCCTTCCCACCCCTTTTACCGGCAAGGCTTTCCCTGAGGTCTCCGACCGAGATCAGAAGGTCGATCCTGCCAACGGAAACAAGGTATTCCTCGATAAGCTCATGATTCTTTTTCACAAATCCGTACATGGAATAGAATTTCAGAATATCAAAATGGAATCCCATCTTCAGAAGATCAAGGAGAAGATCCAGCGGATTTCCGGAGCCGCCGTTCGCGGTCTCCCCCCGCAGTCCTCCCAGGAGAAAGGTTCCTCCCGTAACGGGCCAAAGCTTTTTCACGGTATCCTGATCCGCGAAGGGCATCTTCTTTCCGGTCCTTATCGCAAGGGAAAGATAGGAAAAGCAGACAAGATAAGGTTTGATCTTCGCGTTCAGCCTGAAATAAGCCGATGTATTATATGCATACACCGCCACAAAAAGAATAACTCCCGCCGTCACGCTGAAGAAGAAGGCTGTCAGGGAAACAAGCAGCAGGATGCAGGGAAGAAGGAGGGAAAACATGCTCTTTTCCTCAATCCGGTCAAGCGCATAAAGATACTCGAAGACCGAGATCTTCTTCAGTTTTCCCAAGGATTCCAGAGCTGATCTGGTTTTATGTAAACCTTCCTTATCCTTTCGATACTCCCCGATCCTTTCTTCCATACAAAGGAGCGGCTCTTCGGTCAGTTCCGGGGTGCGCAGCGCCGCATAAAGCATCTCCTCGCCCAAAGTCGAGGAGTTGCGGTTTACGGCGTCAAAGACGTCATCCATATTCAGATCATCCCAGGTCGTGTCATCAACGGCAAAGGCACCCGGGTGATGGTTCAGATAAGCGCTTAAGCGGGCTTTTTTCAGAGGGTCCATATCCTATTTCAGTCTCTCCAGTATCTTCGCGGACTGTTCATAGATATCCTCAACCGCATCGTTCAGATAGAACTTTCCGTCCATATAGCGGATCATACCGTCGATCATCGTCATCTTCACGTTCATCTTGCAGCCGGAATAAACGAGATTGTTCGGAATATTGAGGATCGGCTGCATATTGGGCTGTTTCAGATCGATCATAATGATATCGGCAAGCTTTCCTCTGGCAAGAATATCCGTATCGGGATGCTCCAGGCTTAAGGAGCCATTTACAGTAGCCATCTTCAGTACTTCGGTGGCAGGGACCGCCGTCGGTTCCATCTCGCGAAGTTTTCCGAGCACTGAGGCCAGATACATCTCACGGAACATATCAAGACAGTTGTTGGAGCTCGGCCCGTCGGTTCCGAGGCCCACAGGGATCCCTTCCTTCAGATAATCGGTAAGCGGAGCGATCCCGCTTGCAAGCTTCGCATTGGAAGCCGGGTTCGATACAACAACGATCTTCCGCTTTTTCAGGATCTCCCGGTCTTCCGGAGTGGTCCAGACACCGTGATAGATCGTCCCTCCGAAATCAAAAAGTCCGAGTTCGTCAAAGAATTCCACCGGCGTCTTTCCGTAACGTCCTTTGCACTCGTCAACTTCCGTCTTCGTTTCGGACATATGCGTAAAAAGCGGGGCTTTGTATTTGTGAATGAGTTCCGACACTTTCTCAAGGAGTGCCCGGTCACAGGTATATTCCGCATGGACGCCCATTTTAAAACCGATCAGAGGATGCTTTTCATTCAGCTTCAGGTATCTTTCCTCAAGCACTTCCATTGTGGAGCCGAACTTGTTGAGTCCGGATACGAGTTCACAGCGCATTCCCGTTTCAATGCAGGCGTCCGCTATGGTCTCCGGCGTGAGATACATATCTCCTATGGCCGTGATGCCGCTTGTCAGGTATTCAAGGTTCGCGAGTTTCGTAAGAGTATAGCAGTCTTCCGGCGTCATTTTCGCTTCTCTCGGGAAGATCTCCTGATTCAGCCAGTCCTGAAGGTTCAGATCATCCGCGAGCGAGCGGAAAGCCGTCATCCCCGAATGGGTATGCGCGTCCTTGAACCCCGGCATAAGGAGATTCCCCTCGCAGTCGATCTCACGGTCAAACCGCTCCGTTACGGTATCCTTCGCGGTACTTGCGTTAATGACCTCATCGTAGCGGATCACGCTCTCGATCCGGTTGTTAAGAACACGGATCTCTCCGAAAAAGATATCCTCCTTATCCTTCATGGTAAGGATCCTTGCGTTATAAAGACGTAATAACATGGCAGCTCCTTTCCGTCTGTTTATTCAAGATTGCCGGGGCCGAACCCCTCGGGCAGAAGTTCCTTAAGCGCATATACCTTGTAATCCGAGTCAGACTTCGCAACGATCACAAGGAAGCTCTCCGGATCACAGAATTCCATCATCACCTGTCTGCAGACTCCGCATGGGAAAGCGTACTGGTCCACCAGATGGCCCTCGGGTGATCCGGTGATCGCGATGGCGCGAAACTGCCGGTACCCTTCGGACACGGCCTTGAAAAAAGCGGTTCTTTCCGCGCAGTTCGAAACCCCGTAGGAGGCGTTTTCAACATTGCAGCCCTGATAGATCTTTCCGTCGCCGGTGATGAGCGCCGCTCCTACCGTATAATGGGAATAGGGCGCATATGCGATCATACGGACCTCAAGCGCTTTCGCGATAAGATCTTTTACCGGGACGGCCCTCAGAAGTTCGATCAGCCTTTCGTTCATTTCCTCATTCTTGTCCTTTACAAATTCTTTTTTCATATCATTTTCGCAATGGATTCGGAAACCAGTTTCGTAAACAGCGGCGCATTCTTATTTGCCGCTTCCTGTACTTCTTCATGGGTCAGAGGATTCTTTGAAAGCCCCGCGGCAAGATTCGATACACAGGAGATCCCGCAGATCTTCATTCCCATATGATTCGCCGCGATCGCTTCCACAACGGTACTCATTCCCACGGCATCCGCGCCGAGTACGGAAAGCGCACGGATATCGGCCGGGGATTCAAAGGAAGGTCCCGTAAGCTGCGCATATACGCCTTCTTTGAGATCGATGCCGTTTTCCTTTGCCGCATCCCGGATGAAATCCTGCAGATCCTGATCATATACATGCGACATATCCGGAAATCTTGTTCCCAGTTCGTCGATGTTCGGTCCGATCAGCGGATTCGGGGCAAAAATCGCGATATGATCCGTGATCAGCATAAAGCTTCCGGCCGAAAAATCAAGGTTGATCCCCCCGGAGGCATTTGTAAGAAACAGGATCTCGGCGCCCATCAGCTTCATAAGCCTTGTGGGAAGCACAACATCCGTGATCGGATATCCTTCATAGAAATGTACCCGTCCCTTCATGCAGACCACCGGCACCTTTTTTACGTAGCCGAAAATGAATTTTCCCGCATGCCCCGGTACCGTGGAAATCGGAAAGCCTTCGATCTCGTGATAATCGATCTCGGATACCACCTCCATACTGTCGGCGTAATTTCCGAGTCCCGATCCGAGAACAAGAGCTACCTTCGGTTTAAAGGGGATCCTTTCCCTGATCGATTCATAACAGTTCGTGAGTTTTTCGTATACTGCATTCATTCCGGCGTCACCTCTTTCTTTCTGTTTATTGTTCCATTGAATGACCCGTTTGGTCAATTTGATCTTCCCGGTCTTATCCTTCGAATTTCACTCTTCGGAAATTCTTTTTCCCGCGCTTTACTATGGCACCGTCGCCGGCGAAGAAATCCGGTTCATAGGAGGCTTTCACATCCGTCACCTTCTCATCGTTCACGGTCACGCCGCCCTGTTCCACGGCGCGTCTGCCTTCCGACCTTGATGCCACAAGCCCGGACGAAGCAAGGACTCCGGAAATATCGATCCTTCCGTCGCGGAAATCCTCCGCCTTAAGTACACTCACCGGCATGTTTTCGGCCGCCCCCGCAGAAAAAAGTGCCTTAGCCGCTTCCTGTGCCTTTTCGGCCTCTTCTTTTCCGTGGACCATCTCGGTCAACGAGAATGCGAGGATCTCTTTCGCCTCATTCAGCTTCGCGCCCTCCCAGGATTCCATGAGGCTGATCTCCTCAAGCGGAATAAAGGTCAGCTGCTTCAGGCATTTGATCGTATCCGCGTCATCCACATTTCTCCAGTACTGATAGAACTCGAAAGGCGTGGTCTTGTTCGCATCGAGCCAGACCGCTCCCTTCGCGGTCTTCCCCATCTTCTTTCCTTCGGAATTGAGAAGCAGGTTGATCGTCATCGCGTAAGCGTCTTTTCCGAGTTTCCTTCTGATCAGCTCCGTACCGCCCAGCATATTGGACCACTGGTCATCACCGCCGAACTGCATGTTGCAGCCGAACCGTCTGTAAAGCTCAAAGAAATCGTAGCTCTGCATGATCATATAATTGAATTCAAGGAAGGTAAGTCCTTTTTCCATCCGCTGCTTGTAGCATTCCGCCCTGAGCATGTTGTTCACGGAAAAATGAGGTCCCACTTCCCGAAGAAATTCGATGTAATTCAGATTAAGCAGCCAGTCCGCGTTGTTTACCATGCGGGCTTTTCCCTCTCCGAACTCGATGAAACGCGCCATCTGCTTTTTGAAGCATTCACAGTTATGCTCGATCACTTCTTTCGTCAGCATGGATCTGAGATCCGATTTTCCGGAGGGGTCTCCGATATATCCGGTGCCGCCGCCCACCAGAGCGATCGGTTGGTTTCCCGCCATCTGCAGGCGCTTCATAAGGCAGAGCGCCATAAAGTGTCCGACGTGAAGGGAATCTGCGGTAGGGTCAAAGCCGATGTAGAATACGGCCTTTCCGTTGTTTACGAGTTCGCGGATCTCTTCTTCGTTGGTTACCTGCGCGATCAGGCCGCGCGCGATGAGTTCTTCGTAGATCTTCATAATTTTCACTCCTCTTCTATTGACATACTGACGCGGGTCCTGTCAACCGGGATTGTTTCCCTTTTCGCCCTTACGGGCCCGGGAAACAGCTCCCGTTGCCACCCGCTGTTTCTTTTCAAATGCCGACGCGGGTCCTGTCCAATCGGGAATGTTTCCCTTTTCGCCCTTACGGGCCCGGGAAACAGCTCCCGTTGCCACCCGCTGTTTCTTGAATGGATCTAGCGCGCGGCCATGAGCTTTTGCATTGCGCGGTTCAGGCCGTCCACGGTCAGTTTGTACATCGGGAAAAGCTCCTTTACCGCGGTCTCAGCCTCCCGCCAGGGGGCGTGTCCCGGGGCCATTTTGGGGTTCATCCAGACGATCTTCTTATAATGCTTCTTCATAAGGAGAAGCCATTCATAGCCCGAAAGCCCGCCGTTGGGGCCCCGGTAGTTTCCGGTCTCGGAATAAAGTTCTTCGGGCGCCATGGCGGCATCTCCCACGATGATCACCTTGTAGTCCGGATCCAGGTTCCGGAACATCCACTCGGTCTCGATCCATTCCCCGTTTTCGCATTCGGGCGTTTTATAGAGATGGGAATAGATACAGTTGTGGAAATAATAGGTCTTTACGTCTTTATAATGATTTGAGCGGTGTACGGACTGGAAAAGCTCGTTCAGGAGCGTGCTGTAGGGGATCATTGTCCCTCCGGAGTCCATAAGGAGCAACAGCTTTACCGCGTTCTTCCGGGGCTTTTCCATTACGATCTGAAGGCAGCCGCCGTTGTTGCAGGTCTTGTCAATGGTACCGTCGATGTCAAGCTCCGTTTTCGGGATGTCCAGCTTTGTGGAAAAGTGACGGAGTTTTCTTAAAGCCATCATAAACTGACGGTTGTCGATCACGCGGTCATCCCGGAAATCACGGTACTTTCTTGCGCCGATCACCTCAAAGGCCGTCTGGTATCCCGTGGATCCGCCGACGCGGATTCCGCCGGCGTTGCCGCCCATATTTCCGAAGCTGGTCTTTCCCATGGAACCGATCCAGAAGGAGCCTCCGTTGTGCTCGGAATCCTGATCCCTGAGACGTTCCTTAAACTTCGCTTCCACTTCATCCTTATCAAGGTCATGGAAAAGGCCGTCCTGCTCGTTCATCCGGAAGCGTTCCTCCTCGGAAACAAGATCGATGAGTTCCTGCTTGTCAAGCCAGCGCATCATGTTCTTTGAGATCTCGTTCTCCGTTTTGATCCCCTTAAAGGTCTCCTCAAAGGCCATATCGAACTTGTCAAAGTCCGTTTCCGTCTTCACAAGGATCATCCTGGCGAGGTAGTAAAATTGTGTAAGCGAGGAGCCGGCAAGTCCCTGATCAAGAGCATTTATCAGGGAAAGCCATTCCGTCATCGTGATCTTCAGGCCCTTCGCCTTGCAGGTATAGAAAAACTTAGTAAACATGTCCCTTTACGATCTCCAGATCCTCGTCCTTCTTGACGATCACTCCGACAAAAGGAAGCCGGCTCTTGATCTCCGAGGCCGGGATCCCGCCGATCTGAAGCGCGTTGATCCAGTCGATGAGTTCCGAAGTCGAAGGCTTTTTCCGGATATCCTTCATGGAGCGGATCTCATAAAACACGTCCATCGCGTTCTTCAGAATATGTTCGTCCACATCCGGATAATGCACCCGTACGATCTCTTCCATCAGCGTTTCATCCGGGAAATCAATATAATGAAAGATGCACCGGCGGAGGAACGCATCGGGAAGTTCCTTTTCCGCGTTGGAGGTGATGATCACCACGGGGCGCTGTTTCGCACGGATCGTTTCCTTGGTTTCATGAATATAAAACTCCATCTGGTCAAGCTCCCAGAGAAGATCGTTCGGGAATTCCAGATCGGCCTTGTCGATCTCGTCGATGAGAAGGATCACCTGATCATCCGCCGAGAATGCCTCGCCAAGTTTCCCGAGTTTGATGTAATGGGCAATATCGTCAACGCCCTCATCTCCGAACTGACCGTCATAAAGACGCTGGATCGTATCATACATATATAGCCCGTCCTGCGCCTTGGTCGTGGATTTGATGTTCCATATGATGAGACGCTTTCCGAGGGAAGTTGCCACCGCCTCGGCCAGCATCGTCTTTCCCGTTCCGGGTTCTCCTTTGATAAGAAGCGGCTTCTGAAGGGCGATCGCCACATTCACGGCCGACATCAGTTCTTCGGAAGCTACGTATTCTTTTGTACTGCTGAAATTGTCCTGCATTTTACCACTCCACTTCTACGGAATTCTGGATCAGTTTGCGAAGATCGATGTTCTCCACCTTCCCTTCGCGGTTCATAAGCGCTTTTACCGCATCCGCCGCATTCGCGCCCTCAAAAAGGATCCGGTTCACCTGTTCGATGATCGGCATCGAAACATTGTATTTTTCAGACAGCGCATAACCTGCCTTCGCGGCATAGACGCCTTCCACCACCATCTTCACTTCGGCCATGGCCTCTTCGTAAGTTTTCCCCTGTCCGATCAGGATGCCGGCCCTCCGGTTTCTCGAATGCATCGAAGCACAGGTAACGATCAGATCTCCGATCCCCGTAAGACCGTAAAACGTCTCGATCCTGCCGCCCATGGCAATCCCCAGTCTCGCGATCTCCGCGATCCCGCGGGTTATGAGAGCGGCCTTTGTATTATCACCGTAACCGAGTCCGTCCGCGATCCCGGCAGCCAGAGCCACAACATTCTTCAGTGCCGCGCCGAGTTCGATCCCCATCACATCCGAAGAAATGTATACACGGAAAACCTCCGACATAAATCTCTTCTGAAGTGATTTCGCGACCTCCTGGTTTTTGGATCCGATCACGATGGTGGTCGGAAGTCCTTTTCCGACTTCTTCCGCATGGGAGGGGCCGGACATTACACATACTTCCGCATTCGGGATCTCTTCGCCGATAACGGAAGAAAGAGTCATAAGCGTGCTTTCCTCAATCCCCTTCGCAACATTTACGATGATCTGACCGTCTTTGACAAAGGGAGCCATATCATGCGTCGTTTTTCTGGTAAAGGGAGACGGAACCGCAAGTATCAGGAAACGGCTCCCGCTTACCGCTTCCGAAAGATCCGTCGTAAATAAGGTATCTTCGTCAAGAATGACACCCGGAAGTTTATCCTTGTGCTCACGGTATTCCTTAAGCATCTTTATCTCATCCGCCAGAGCGGACCATACCGTCACTTTCTGACCGTTGTTCTGAAGGAGTCTCGTCAGGGCGATGCCCCAGCTCCCCGCGCCGATCACGCCGAAATCTGACATGTTTCGTACCTCTTTATCTTATATTCCGGCTTTAGAAGCCTGTTTTTCATTGTACCGAAAAATCCCGTAAAAGTAAAGGAGCAGGGGGCCGGGCTTTCGACCCGATCCCCTGCTCCTTTTACTGATTGTAAGGATTTACATCGTGTCGGAATATGCCCCGGAATTATTGCTCACATTATAAGAGCCGTCAGACGTATAACCGTTTGACGCTTCAGCCTGCGTGCTCATATAGTGTTCGACGAGCGATGCGTTCGTCGCCATACCGGAAGCAAAATCACGGAAGAAATCCCTGACTCTGTTCATATCCGCCTCGCGGAACTTATCTTCGTGGAAATTGAGTGTATTGTTCCCGCTTTTCGTGATCCCGTATTCGGAAAGTTCTCCGGCATTGTCGTTGATCCGGTTGACCATATAGGTCAGATTTGAGGAAACTCCGGAATTCGTCGAGAGTTTCGCTGCGTTGTACATGCTGTTGAAACTGTTCACGAACTCCTTTGCTTTCGCAGTGATCCCGGCCACATTATACTGTCCCGCTTCATCCTTTTCGTAAAGTTTCCCGGATGAAAGATCCTTCGCGGCCTGTTTCATGCTCCCCGCAGCGGTATTCGTTGCGGACTTCGTAGCCACATTGTCAGAGGAAGTTCCGTTGGATACGCCTGCGCCGTAGCTTGCGAAACGCATTCTCGAGCCGATCGTGGAACCGTAACTCATCACCTCGTCCTGATCGAAGATCTCGTGAACCTTTTTCGGATCCGCGGAAGCCGCCTTTTTCTCATCCAGGATCAGCGTACCGTCATCCTGGACATTGATCCCGATCTCCTTCAGGGCTTTCGCGTTAGAATCCGTGGCCTTCATCATGGAGCTGACGTTTGAGGTCACATTGGAAAGCGTGGATTCTTTCGCGTTTCTGATCACATTGTTGTAATTGTCCACAAATGATTTCAGAGCCGAAGCCGTTTTTTCAGATGCGGAAGATCCGTTCTCCGTATCCTCGAAGGTTCCGTCCTTCTGAAGCTCTTTGATCGATGCGGACAGCTTTGAAACCCCGTCCGTCAGGGCGGAATTTGCCTTTTGCTCTTCAGCTGAAATCTGAGGATTCTTTTTGGAATTCAGGATCTCGTCAAGAACGTCTCCGGTCTTTGCTTTTCCGGAGGAAGTGCTTTTAACGGCCTTCTGTGCGTCATAATTCGCTTTGAGAAGTTTTCTGTAACTTCCGTTTTTAATGGCGCTGTAATCGGAAAGCAGACTGCCGAGGCCGCCGGAGGAAGAACTGTCATTCCCGAAAAAGCTGCCGATGTTAATATTCGCCATACTCATCACTCCTTTGATCGCCGGGCTTCATAAGTCCGGATGCCACATCCATGTGAACATAAAGTTACCTAAGTTTATTGTAAACCAAAAGGCGGGAATGTCAAGCGTTTTCGCCGTTTTTTGAAGCGGTCCTTTCGGCTTCCTTCTCTTTTCCCTTTTTCGAAAGGTAGGTCTTTCTCTCCGTTCCGGAAAGAAGTCGTTTAATGTTTTCACGATGCCTGTAAAAAGCCATGATAAGAAGCGCAAAGGTGACCGCGTACATTTCAATAAGAACCGGCCGGGACGCACCGAACAGCCCCATCTGCCCCATGATCACCATCTGAACGAAAAAGCCGAGGTACATCATAAGCGATCCGAGCGAGACATAATGTGTTGTCAGAAAGCTTCCGAAGAACATCACGGCACCGACTATCGAGCACAAGCCGCTGAAGGAAAGAATAAGGCCGGCGGTGGAGGCTATCCCCTTCCCTCCCTTAAAATTCAGATAAAAGGGGAAATTATGTCCGAGGATCGCTCCGGCAGCCGCATAGAGCTTTATGAGATATCTGAATTCTTCATAGGAATCCCCAAGCACATTCTTAAAGATAAATCCGCAGCATAAAACCGCCAGGACGCATTTTACAAGATCTCCGGCAAATACGATGAGACCGGCTTTTGTCCCCAGAACACGAAGGGTATTGGTGGTTCCGGCGTTTCCGGAGCCGTGTTCCCGGATATCGATCCCGTTCATTTTCCCGAGAATGAAGGCAGTCTGTATCAGTCCGAACCCGTAGCCGATCAGTACGCACCATAATCTGAACATCCCTATTTCTCCTCCCCGCGCTCGCGGATAATGAATTTGAGCGGCGTTCCGCGAAATCCGAAGGCTTCGCGGATCCTGTTCTCGATATATCTCGTATAGGAAAAATGCATCAGTTCCTTATAGTTGACAAAGATCACAAAGGCAGGCGGTTTGACCGACACCTGCGTCATATAATAGAGTTTCAGCCGTTTTCCCTTATCCATCGGAGGCTGCTGCAGAGCCACCGCCTCCGTCATGATCTCGTTCAGGACACCGGTCTGGACTCTCATTGCGTGATTCTCCGCCACCATATCGATCAGATCATAGAGCTTCGGAAGCCTCTGTCCGGTCTTTGCGGAGCAGAAAAGCACCTCCGCATAACTCATAAAGGAAAGGATCCTCCGGATATCATCCGTATACTCTTTCACTGTTTTATTGTCTTTCTCGATGGCATCCCATTTGTTTACCGCGATGATCGCCGCCTTTCCCCGCTCGTGCGCGATCCCGGCAATCTTTGCGTCCTGTTCCGTGACCCCCTCTTCCGCATCGATGAGCAATACCACAACATCGGCGCGTTCTACCGCGGAAACGGT
>JAILLW010000034.1 GCA_024692955.1 Lachnospiraceae bacterium
GCTGATAACCAATGGCTCCAAGACATATAGTCCATGGTGCACTAAAAGTAGGAGAAACAGGATAATCTGAGTGAGACATTACTACAGCTCCCTGATCCAGGAAATCTTTCACAGGGAATCCCCTATCTGATTTTTCCTTAATCCACTTAGGCAAAAATGAAGTTGCCATATGTTTTCCGACTGTTAATCTAGTGCCCCTCATTGAACAGAATTTGCATTGATCCCCGTTGTCGAAATAGTAGCAATTGGGATAGAAAAAGAATCCCGGAGTAGCTTCACCTGCAACAGCTAACACATTTTCAATTGGAGTCCCATCAGATAACAAGGTTCCAAAATACTTTGGTTTTTCAGGAAGAATTATATTTGTAATAATTGTGTTATTCTTGTATAAAACAAAAACATCTTTTTCGAATTTTAGTGTGTATGGCGAATTAGGTTTTCGCAAAATAGCACAATTAACACCAGGCCTGAGGATAATTACTTGTGGAAACCTATATTTCGGACACGCATCTTTGGAAGTTTGCCCATAAACGAACTGATTGTCATAAAATTCACCTTCATAATTTTCGAAGAGGTCAATTGGAAATGTTATTCCATATGACAATAACTCTATCTTTATTCTCAATGCCTCGCTTTCAGAAATCATATTATTTGCCTTCCAATAATTTGATAAACTCTTTTTCTGCTATTCTTTCTGTGTGTGTTGCTATTATTGAATCTTTGATTTCTTGTGCCTTTTTTCTATAGGCCAATGCTCCTAATATCTGTTTTTTAATTAATATATCATCTGCAAAATTGGGGTCTATTACAGCACCTACCTGATTCTCTTCTATAGCTTTTGCAGAAAAGAACTGATCCGATGCAAACGGGAGAACAACAACAGGAACCCCATATGTCAGTGCCTCTGTTATAGAATTGTTACCACCATGTCCAATATACAAATCTGCATACTTTAGTACTAGAATCTGCGGTATGAACTCTTCTGCAATCCAGTCCTCTCTTATGTATTTATAAAATTTTTGATCCAAAACACCTTTTGCAACAACTACGGAAACGTCTTCATTCTTTAGTGCCTGAAAAATCTTCATAAGAACATCTCCTCTGACAGAAAAAACTGTTCCAAATGAGATATAAATAATAGGTTTTCCCACTTTTTTTAATTCTTGTAAGTGTTTTTCAAACTCATAATCCTTTTCACATTCTCTACAACATGAGCCCAAATAGAATTCATTATCATTTATATCTCTATGTAGAATCATGCTTTCTGGAAAGTTATAAAGAATCATATCTTTTGAAGCAACCGAAAACACATTATTACAAGGTGTTCCAGTTATTTGTGTATACTGCGCAGTTGCCTCATTCTGCACATTTTCACACAAAGCCAGTAGTTCCTGAGATTCTTCAGGAGAAAACCTTATGTCAGAAGGCAAATGGTGAGGATATCCATATAATTCATTTTCTCTTGGCAACTGATCAGGATTCCCTGTAACAAAAGTTATATACTTCATCCCCTTTTTTTCCAAAATAGCAACTACGTTATAACAAAGCTGAACCACCATAAAATATTTTGGATCATATATTCCGACCAATTTATTGATATCTTGTTCTATTTCGTCCAGTCTTCCAAACAAATCATGTAATCTGTGCTCCGCTTGAAATCCTAGCGCTGATCTCATACCGCCCTTTGTTGCTTCATATGACTGCAGCAAAATATCAGCCTCCTCTTTATCCTGTTTAGTAATATCTATTTTACCCGGATTGCTGTTTTTCCAAGCATCAAACTCATAAAACTCAAATCCATCATCAATGACATTATTCTTGATTGCAATACTTGTTGCTATAACAACTTGCTCTGCCGGAATTCCTGCATTAGTCAAAAAAACTGCAATGGGTTTGTAATGCGAAATATAGCCTGGAGTAATCACAACTAGCTTATTCATCTCTTCTCTTTTCCGATTCAATTCTTATAATCTTTCATTCATCAAGATAGAAATAGCAAATATTAGTATTGTTATAAAACGTGTATCTTTCCATAAATAGCTTTGAGCAGAAATAATTGTCTATGCCATGCTTCAAAAGCAATTTCTGGATATAATATGGATGATTATAGGCAATAAGAACTACCACTTCATTCCCATATTTATCTCTAATTTCATACACTTTTTCCTCAATGTTTTCTTCTTCAGGATTACCCTCAAAGTAGTAGATATCATTTGCTACTATTTTTTTTGGCTTTAGGAAATTCCAATCTATTGCATCCACTTCACTTTCATTTCCCATGACTACAAGACTTTTGTTTTTGCATTGCCCGAAAAACATATGTAAGTCGTTATTCTCAAAGTTATAGTTTACCATTTTCCACCTCTATAAACATGTGTATTGTAGCAATTTCTGCAGTTTTCGGGCATATCTTCAATTTTTAGTGTTCTAAATGAATCAATCAGTTTTTCTGCCTTTTCAGACATAAACACTTCTTTTACTGATGTCTCAAGATAATTTCCCATCACAGGTATTTCATAAGGGCAGAAAGCCATAAGAATATCGCCATTAGCACAAATAACCGGATGCTCTGGTGATTCACAGCTCCTTCTAGCAACAATTTCACCATAAGGTTTGCATTTTCCCCTCAAATCAGTTTTGGTAAGGGTCATACCCATAACAGCATCAGCACCTATTCCCTTAAAGAAATTGATATAGTCAATAAAGTGATCTTGTGTTTCTTTCGTAATAATATATCGCATTGTAACTGTTATATTTTTGTTGTGCTTGCGCTTTTGTTTAATGAAATACTTTACATTATTTTTTATCATTTCAATATTCTCTATTACATTTTCATCCGGAAGACCATATCCCTGAAAATTCTTATATATTTCGGGGATTATGCCAGTCATGCTAATATCCAAAGTCGTAAGTGATGTCTGAATCAACTGATTCGTTCTTTCTTTAGTTAGCAGCACTCCGTTAGTTGTAATGTTGATATTATTAATACCTGCTTCATTAGCACATTTCATCACAAATGGAAGATCCGAATAAAGCAATGGTTCGCTATTTCCGTCCATACGCAAATCTGTGAATTTATAAAATGACGATTCATCATTTATTTCTTTTATGTCTTTAAAAATTCTATCAACAATTTCGTTATCCATTTTTCTATTTGTAAATCCATGCTTAAATGCACACATTCTGCATTGAAGGTTACAATTGCTCACCAATTCTATAAGTAATTCCTGTCCCATTTTTCTCTCCGTTTTATATTGAATTCCGTCACCCCATAAGGTGCCGGCAACTATTTGCTTTTAGTTCATAGTTCCGATTTTCATGTAGTTCATATAGGAACCTTCCACTATATTCCACTTCTTCCAAAATTGATAAGATTGCTTCCCAATCATTTTCCCTATCTAGGTAACCAGTGTTTCTCATCTTCAGAATCATAGTCTGATACATGAAGGCTGCGATTTTGCTTCCATCCGAATGTATAAAGCGAACATTGTTTCCGAAAACACATCTGACATATCAGTAATCTCCTAGTAATCATCTCACTCGTCGAGTATATAATAGCAAACTTTCACCATTTATACTATGACCCAAGGTGATTTAGCCGCATACCGAAAAAGGATTTTTAAAACTCCACTGCCCGCTTTGGGGTATGTGATTTTCGCTACCTTATCTGCGTTCTTATATATCAGACAAAACTGTGCAAGTTTCTGTGAAGCCCCGTCTCCACCCTGCTTTCTACCCTCCCCACTCTCTATACAACGGAGCCTGTACCACCGAATACATGAACGAGACCATATAGCCTTCGCCCTCCCTGCAGATAGAATAAAGTCTCCAGTCCGGCATTTCCTGCAGCCCCCCTATGATTGCCGCAATGACAAAGCCTTTCGTTAATTCCTCTTCGTTATGATCATTCCACCCATATGCCTTATAAGGAATTTTCTCCTTAATGTTCCTCATTACAGTTACAGGAGCATAGTCCAGCCCGGTAATCTCCCGCTCAATACTCCAAATGCAAAAATCCGAAGAGGTTGCATGCATATTGAGATGAAGTGCCGTTTCCGCGCCGCGGGTTGTAAATGCATGTTTTGCGAGCTCGCCCTGTTTTTCCAGTCGTGCCACACAGTCCGTCACAACATCATAATTCTTAATGCATTTATATAACTCTTGTAGGCGATCAATATTTGAGCCTGCTGCCTCCGGCAGTATATCTTTCTGCGCACAGTACGCCTCAGTATAAGTATCTTCCCTCTCCCACATACCGGGATTAAACAAGCGGGGACACGCTATCTGTTTTTCTTTGCCTAGATCAATTTCAACCAATTGCGAAATCGTGTATCCGGGAAGCGCGGAACTGAGCCTCGCTTTCACGGATACATCCTCGCCGATTTCCTTTACCCGCGAAACAGCATTTTCCAGCCCCGCCTGCCATTTTTTGCAGTCGATCGATTTAAGCACCTTCACGGTTTTTCTCATAACTCCAGTTTTAGTTACTATGATATAAGCTGTTTTGTTCATATTTGAAAGCGCCTTCAGTACCTCTTCCACCTCTGATACCGCTTTTGCTCCCCCAACCATTCTTCGATCATATGAGCAGGAGACAGCATTGGTGAATACCACCTTTGTATCTGTTCTTTTTAATTCAATCTTGTAGTTATTGAGAACTTTTCCAGATTTGCTCAACTCCTTAATATCCAGAGGTTTAAGATTAATATATGCTGTTCCGCAATAAGGGCAGGTTAGCCTGATCAATATGGGATTGATGTTCATCTCACCCCCGCAACATTCACATTTTTTCATATACATGGCCGATCCTCCTTTCCAAATCCGTTTTCTTCAGTTCTTCCTACAGCCGCGCGGATATCATTGCAGGCCCTATGCACAGCACACTCAAGAAAAAGAAACGGCCGATCAAAGTACTTCCGAAAATAAATCTTACCGCCTCATAATCGAGCCCCAGCAGGATCCATATATGAATAAATGCATAAAGAACGACGATATCCGTAGCGTAATAAATCCAGAATGGCGGAACGGATGGAAATCTGTGACGAAGTTTTCTGCCCAAAAACGTTGCTGCCACAAGGAAAACCACGGTCAGGATCTTAACCGTCATGTTACATTCCGGCTCACGAAACATAAGAATCAAAAGCAGGCATCCGGCAATGATTCCAATTCCGGTTTTTAAATATCCCAGTATCCGTTCCTTATCCGTGACGAAATTCAGAACTTTCCCGGCGTTTATCTCCGTATCAGAGCTTACAGTTAAACGCCGCCCGCAATGCGGACATTCTGTATTTCTATGAAGCACTTCAAATTCTTTCCCACAATGCATACACGTCATTCTCATGAAACACACCTCCAATCATACTTAGGCATTTCCCCTCACCCGAAAAGTGATTTCTTGCTTTAATATTAGCTTGAATGCATCTCCCATTGATATCACATTAAACTGAAAAAAAGTCACATTATATCAGTTATGGTTATCTCTACATTTATCAGAACCCCTCTTAGCATTCAGCCTTGAGGAATCACCCCAATCCTTTCCAGTTATAATGCTCTTTTGCCATATATTCCCAGTAATCATCGAGTTGCTTTGTTTCCGTAATACGCAAAACGAAGACTGATAAAGTTGATACCTACATTATCTGTAAAGCCTTAATGATACAGCTCCATCGGTTCATAACGCTGTACGACATCGATCTTATGCAGCTTAAGAACCTGGGACGGTTCAGACTGAAGACCGTGAAGCAGCGAACACGATTAAAAATCCAGCCGACTTCTTACATTGATCAGGTTTTCCCTGAGCAGATGCCTTTCATATCTTTATTGAAGGCCTCTGCCGGAGGTCTTGTTAGAGTTCGACAGTTTTGGGATCAGCTGTAATACAAAACTCTTAGAAATTTATTCTTGACTTTTCATAGTTGGTCGCCTGTACATAATCTTTCGTTTCCTTGTTGCATCTTTTCCCGATCTGCTCCTTTCGATTAAAAGTCAATGGTTTTGCAATAAATGCAGTCCCGTTTGTAACGCAAGACTCCCAAGCTTTGACAAGGCAGCCCCTTTCCGGCCATTTTCGAAAATCACTCTTCCATATTTACGACAGATTCAAAATCTTTCAAAGGAGGAATCCGCGATGACACACAAATACTTAACCGTAAAAGATATCCAGGAGGCCCTGCACATCGGGCACAACGCCGCCTATGCGCTGATGAGCCTGGACGGTTTTCCATCCGTCAAGGTCGGGCGGAAATATCTGGTTGATGAAGAAGCGCTTCATAAGTGGTTGTCCGAACACAAGGGAACCACCGTATATCTGACCCCTTAACCAAACACGCGCTTTACTTCCTTGATCTTGTCTTCGTTCAGGATGCCGATGTAGACATTGTAGGTGAACGACACATCCTTGTGGCCGAGCAGTTCGGACACGATCTTGATGTCAACGCCTTTCGATATGAGGACCGAGCCGTAGCCGTGCCGGAGCGAGTGAGGGGAATAATCCTTGCACTTGCATTTTGAGTTCTGAAGCGCCCGCTTGAGGCAGTGCCTTGCGTTGTCCGAAGCGATCGGCGTTCCGTTTGCCGTCACAAATACATGGCCTTTTCCATCTTCCGAAAACGTCGCGAAATATTTAAGGATTTCGACCGCCCTAGTCGGCAGCGGAATCGTCCTGTACCCGTCTTCTGATTTGGGCGTTTTTACGATTGTCTTATGCCGGACGGAGCCGTCTTCATTCTTAAGCGGATTCAGGTCTTCATCCCGCTCGACGATCCGTGAATTCGCCGACCGGATACGGACCGACTCATAATCGCCCGCCACGGAGTCCCAGGTGAGGGCCGTGGCTTCGCTGATCCGGACTCCGGAGTACATGATGAACGCCAGCATCTTCGCGGCGTTGCCGTACTTCGGCGACATCAGTTCCCGGTAAAGGCATTCCATGTCCTGCTGATCGATGAACGGGACATTTTTCTTCTTTATGGCCACCTTGTTCTCGTTCGGCCTTTCGATCTCATCCAGTTCAAAATCCTTCCGGATGTACCCCTTCCTGATCCCGTATTTGAGCGCCGCCTGCATGACCACCCAGGTCTTATGGATGGAAGCCCTGGAGTATTTCCGCGCCATCACGGTATCGTTTATAGAGCTTCCCCTTTATTATGACATCGCCGAAAGTTCCTTCTCCGTTTTTCCTTTTCCCATATTTTTCTCCTCTTTTGCTCGAACATACGTTTCTCGTCACTTTTACTATAGCACTAATAATAAAATAACATATGTAATTTAACCTAATAATTAACCTAATTCAACAGGTAAAAAGGGGTAAAAAGAGGATATAAACGGTAATTCGATTCGAATATCCGAAAATGAAAAATCCCTCGAAACCGCTGATTTCGTGGGATTTCCTGATAAGCTTCCGACGGGAATCGGACCCGTGACCTCCGCACTACCAATGCGACGCTCTACCGACTGAGCTACGAAAGCAAGTGTTACGCACTCGAATAATATAACACGAGCGGCCCGAGAATTCAAGCACATTTTTCCCGCCCCGATCTCATATTGTTTCACGGCCGTTCGCCAAGGAATCTTTCGGCCACATCGATATCCTCCGGTGTCGTGACCTTGATATTCCGGTAGGAGCCCTCCACCAGTTTCACCGGATGTCCGGAATATGCCTCCAGCACCATGGCGTCATCCGTGATCCGGATACCCTTTTTCTCATATTCCTCCACCCGGGAAAGAACGGATTCATAAGCTTCCCGAATCAGGGAATACCGGAATACCTGCGGGGTCTGTATCGTCCAGACCAGAGAGCGCGGCGGTGTACTTTCAACGAAGCCGTCCGCGGATGCGATCTTCACCGTATCCTTGCTCGGCATCCCGACAACGGCCGCGTCATATTCCTTCACCGCCTCATAAGAGCGCATCAGGATATCTTCATCAAGCAGGGGTCTTGCTCCGTCATGGATAAAGACATAGTCGCACTCACCGGCTGCCCGGAGTCCGCAGAGAACGGAATCCGCCCGCTCGGCTCCTCCCGGGACGATGGAACTGACTTTTTTGAAACCGTACCGGTCAACGATCTCTTCCCTGCAAAAATCAATATCTTCCGCTCCGGTCACGAGAACGATCCCGTCGATAAAGCTTTCCTCAAAGGTTTTCAAGGAATGATATAAAAGCGGGAACCCTCCGAGCATCATAAACTGCTTCTTCGTCCCGCTCTTCATCCTGCTGCCGCTTCCCGCGGCAAGAACCACCGCTATTGTTTTCAATCCGGAGTTCCCTCCTTTTTTCGCCCTCTTATCATCCCGGTCATGCCCGGAAACTCAATTCGTCTCCCCCAGTTTCAGCGCCGGTACCGCGTTCAGATCCCAGCCGTGCCGTACACCGCGCAGATATTCATAATACGCCGCGCAGCCGATCATGGCGGCATTGTCCGTACAGAGGATCGGAGACGGCCGGTAAAAGCGCACATCCCTTGCGGCACAGGCTTCCTCGAAAGCCGCCCGCAAAGCGGTATTGGAGGCCACACCCCCTGCGATCGCAAGTTTCTTCTGACCGTACCGGTCAATCGCTTCCATCGTATGGGATACCAGAACATCCACCACTGCCTGCTGGAAGGAGGCGGCCACATCATTAACCCGGATCTCCCGTCCTGCCATCTTTTCGGAATTCAGATAGTTAAGGACCGCGGATTTCAGTCCGCTGAAAGAAAAATCAAAGTCACTGTCCCCGACCTTTGCCCTGGGAAGCTCGATCGCGTAAGGATCGCCCTCTTTCGCCGCCCTGTCGATCTTCGGGCCCCCGGGATATCCGAGCCCGATGGCACGGGCCACCTTGTCAAAGGCCTCTCCCGCGGCATCATCCCTCGTTCTTCCGAGGATCTCGTAAACTCCGTAGTCCTTTACAAGAGCCAGATGGGAATGTCCGCCGGATGCCACCAGTGTCACAAAGGGAGGCTCCAGTTCCGGATATTCGATGTAATTCGCGCTGATATGTCCCTCGATATGATGAACGCCCACAAGAGGCTTTTTCTTCGCAAAAGCGATAGCCTTGGCCGCGGATACGCCCACAAGCAGGGCTCCCACCAGTCCCGGCCCGTATGTCACCGCGATGACATCTATGTCATCCAGGGTGACGGAGGCGTCAGAAAGAGCCTTGTCGATCACCTGACAGATCTTTTCGATGTGTTTGCGGGAAGCGATCTCGGGGACCACCCCTCCATAGAGTGTATGAAGATCGATCTGTGAATAGATCACATTGGACAGGATCTCCCTCCCGTTTTTCATCACTGCCGCGGCGGTCTCGTCGCAGGAGGTCTCAACTGCCAGAATCCTGAGTTCAGTCTTCTCCATCGTCATTACCGCCTTCTTCCTCATTTCCGGCCACCGCCCAGCCGTAGATCTTCCAATGCTTGTTCTCATCCTTCCGGAGCACGAAGGTCTCCTTGGCCAGCCCCACATTGCGTTCCTGCTTTACCGTAAACGCGATATTAAGGCGTGCCCAGCTTCTACCGTCCTGGTCGAAATAGAATACGTCCGCGCTGGAAGAGGTGGCGTAACTGCTGATCACGATCCCGGATTCCTTATAGAGAAGGATCTCCGAGCGCAGATTGTTGATATACTGATCGGAGGGGGTATTCGCGACAAGTTCCGCGTCATAAAGCTGCTGGAGTTTCAGCGCCAGCGATACGAATTCCTCATCCGAATAATCCTCCGTATAGAAAGCCGTGGTGATATCCGCGTAGTACTTTGCCACTTCCTTCGGGGTCGGCGGGTAATCATTGGAAAGATCGCGCGCCAAAAGCTCCCGGACCACGCTCGGCTTTGTCGTCTCGGGCTCGGGTTCTTTCGGTTTTCTGATATTGGCGATGTAGTAATAGTATCCCAGAACGATCAGGATCAATACCGCACCGATGATGATGAATTTAAGGTTTTTCTTCATCTTCATCCCCGTCGTCAAACTTCAGTTCTATGGAATAGCCGTCTTTGCACACCTTAGCTGCGGGAAAGACGCTCTTCGCGACACTCTCGTATTCCTTCGGATAATTCAGGGAAGGACTGTAATGCGTAAGCCAGAGACGCTTCACATTCGCGATCTTCGCGAGATTCGCCGCCTCATAAAAGGTCATATGCTTCTTGTCCTTCGCCTTATGATACTGCTCCGGGTCTCCGTACATGCCCTCGCAGATGAAAAGATCCGCCTCCTTCGCGTTTTCCGCGATCTGCTCGGTGGGCCTCGAATCCGTGACGTAGGTCACTTTGAGCCCCCGCCGTTCCTTCCCGAGTACCATGTCGGGAGTATAGACCTTTCCGTCCACCTCCACGCTTTGCCCGTGCTGCAGAAGATTCCAGTAACGGACCTCAAGCCCCAGTGCCTTTGCGGCTTCCACGTCGAATTTTCCGTTCCGGTCAATCTCGATCGTATAGCCGTAACAGATCACATTGTGGTTGACCCGGAATGCTTTGATCCGGTATCCGTCCATGCGGATGACCTGTTCGCGTTCGCTGAGTTCAAAGCAGTCCACCGGAAAAGGAAGTTCGGGAGCGATGATCCTTAAGGATGCCACCACTCTGGACAGTCCCTTCGGGCCGATGATGAGCAGCGGCTCCGTCCGTTCCGCGTTGCCCATGCTGAGCAGAAGCCCCGGAAGTCCACTGATATGATCCGCGTGAAAATGCGTAATACAAAGGACATCGATCGGATTGACCGACCAGCCCTTTTTCGCGATCGCGATCTGCGTACCCTCACCGCAGTCAATGAGAATACTGCTTCCGTTGTATCTGGCCATCATCGAGGTCAGATGCCGGTACGGAAGCGGCATCATCCCTCCCGTGCCAAGCAGACAGATATCAAGCATTTATCACTCCATCTCAGATGCGCCGCCACATAATGAGCGCATCCTCCTCCGGTTTTTCATAAAAATGCGGCCGCCGGCCTTCCTCCCGGAAGCCGAAGCTCTCATAAAGCCCTATCGCGGCTTCGTTTGAGGGCCGGACTTCAAGAGTCACGTTCCGGATCCCCATGCCCTCGCTCAGTTTGAGCGCCTCGGTCAACAGGCGTTTGGCAAGTCCCGTCCTCCGGTAGTCCGGGTGAACCGCCACGTTCGTGATCTCCGCCTCCCCGGAAAGCTCCCTGAGCCCCAGGATCGCAATGATCCTGTCACCGGCGTACGGATCTTTCGGATCCCGGCCGGGGTCTTCGGGGTCACAGTTGCCTTCCGCCCTTTCCGCCGCAACAAAATAGTGAGCGTAAGGTGCCTTTACCATCTCAAGAAAGTCCGCACTCTTCCATGGCATGCTGAAGACCATGCTCTCCAGTTCGGAAGCCTGATCCACATCGGATTCTTCCATCGGCCTCACCCGGATCAATAGGCTGCTCCCTTCTGACGGATCCCCTCATTCTTTTCTCTCTCCGCCTGGGAAAGCCTTAAATACTCCGGCGCGTGGTCAAAACAGCTGACCGTTTTCCCTTCCCTGTAATACTTTATGGCAAGCGGGGCAAAAGCCGCGGCCCGCTGCCGGTTCATATGGGAAGGCGCATAGGAATGGCTGACCCTGAGGTTCGTATCGAGATACTCCCGGAATACCGGGACTCCGTCTCCGAGGAAAAGGATCCGGTCCGTTTCGGAAAACCTTCCGTTAAGCTCCGCCGTCAGCTCCCCGATCCCGATGGCACACTGTTCCTTAAGTTCTTCCCATTCCCGGAAGTTCAGAAGATCCTCCGTTTTTGACATGCAGCGATATAACGCCGTATAAACCTGGGATCTTCTCGCATCCATGATCGGGCAGATGATCTCATCCGAGCCGAAAGCATTGCAGGCAAGCCCCAGAAGGGTCGGGATCTCAATAATGGGGATATTGAGCGCCTGGGCAAGGCCCTTTGCCGCGGCAGACCCGATCCGGAGCCCCGTAAAGGAACCCGGGCCTTTGCTTACAGCCACCGCATCCAGAGTCTCCGGATCAAGCTCCGTCATCCTTAAGATCTCGTCGATCATCGGAAGGAGCGTCTGGGAATGTGTCTTTTTGTAATTTACATTGTATTCCGCGATCAGCCGGTCATCCTCCGTGACGGCCACGGAAGCCGTAAGACCGGAACTGTCAATGGACAGCAGTCTCATAATGAAGGCTCCACCTCGATTCTCCGGTAGTCCGCTCCTTTTTCCGGATCCTTCCGGATTATGATCCGGATCGTTCCGGGCGGCAGAAGTTCTTCCACGAGATCCGCCCATTCGACGAGCGATACCCCGTCCCCCGATACATATTCCTCAAAGCCGATCTCTTCCGCCTCGGAAGGATCCCCCAGCCGGTATACATCAAAATGATAAAGAGGCAGTCTCCCGTCCTCATAAACCTGCAGGAGTGTAAAAGTCGGGGAATTCACGATTTCCCTGATCCCGAGCCCTTCGGCAAATCCCTGTGCGAACACCGTTTTTCCGGTCCCCAGATCCCCGTAAAGCGCGTAGACCTCACCGCTTTTTGCCTTTTCCCCGAGATCTCTTCCGAAATCAAAGGTCATTTCCCGGTTTTCGGATTCAAAGACCATATCTACCACCCTCTGATCTTTACGGATGACGGATTCATATGAGTGCTCACCGCCTGAATGAATGCCGCCTTTTTCTCCCCGAGATCCTTTTTCGGAAAGATCGAGGCATTGACCTTTGAGGTATAGATCACAATGCTTCCGGGGGTCGATACCGCCTTGACCATCCCGTCCCAGGGGATCGTTTCCGAAAGCTCCTTCTGGGTCACCGTGATTCCTTCGTCATTTACCAGATAGTGGAACGGCTCCTTAAATGCCGGATTGTTCAGATACTGCTGTGTTGAGCGCAGGAACAGCGCCCCGGGAAGATAGAGGATGATGATCAGTCCCGCGATCAGGTAAAGCGGCGATCCTTTCATCACAAAGGCCACGATGAGGAAGATCCCCACCATGGTTCCGAGGATCCCCGAGAATCCCGTGTAGGTATGATACAGCATATAGTCATAGAGCGCGTTTTTCGTCATGCGTACATCAAATTCCAGTTCCATTCAGTCACTCCCTGACGGATGTTTTCCGCCGCGCAAAAGGTCAATATAGAAGTTCGCCGAAGCCGCCTTGTAATAAGGGAATACCCAGATCACCGCCAAAAAGGTGCAGTACATCATGCAAAGCAGGAACCAGGGCGCAAAGGTGAGCACCAGAAACGCGAATCTTAACCAGTGCCCCGTCATTACCCGGAAATTTCCCATAAAGATCTCGATCACGGAACGGTCGGAATAATCGGAAGCCAGATACAGAATCTGTGAAAAAAGGATCCCGACCAGGACGCATCCTCCCACGGCAAAGATCCCGCTGTAGGTAATGGCACGCGAATAAGGCGTAAAACGCGAGGTAAAGTCCTCCACAAAAGCCTGATCCATCCCCATCATGCCCGCTGTCATCATCTGACGGTAGAATTCATCCAGAAAAGCCTGATCAGTGTACATCACGATGATCATCCGGTTGATCGCGATGACAACCGGAATGAAGAAGACCGAAAGCAAAACGGAGGGTGCCGCCGCGAGAGCGATTATCCGGAAAAAGCCCTCTCTGAAGCCCGCAAAAAGGTCCGTCACCGTAGCTTCCTGCCGGCAGGCGAGCTTAAGATACAGCTGATTCTGTCCGTAAAGGAATACCGCGATATAGAGAAACGAAAGGATCAGAATAACGAATTCGGCAACATAGCCTATAAGAAGATTCCCGTTGCCCATCACCAGTGCTTCCACCAGCACAAGTCCGGCAAAATACAGTACAAACACGGGGATCATGCAGACCATCTGCAATAAGAAGGCACCGATAACGGTGCCTAATCTTCCGAATAACTGACCTCGGGCGATCCGCTTTAAACTGCCCGGCGATAAATAATCCATAAGACTTCTCCGCAGCCTCAAACTGCCATATCAAAATTCCGGCCGCGCACTGCATCCGCTTCCGCACTCTTGCGGTTCTTCGAAAACTTATCATTCGGATAGCGGATCTTGGTAGCCGTTTCGCCGCCGGCCACATAGGAACGGCCGCATTCGGGACAGATCGCCATCTTGATCGAAACGGAAGCCTGTAAGACCTTTCCGTCTTTCTGCGCGGCTTTCTTGTATGCGTTGGACACATGCTCCTGCTCGTGTGCGCGCACTCTGGTAGCCGCCGCCTCCGGCGAAATGTGCTGTGCCGACTTAAAGGAGACCATCTCATCGGAGCCGTCCTGATATTTCCGCTCCTTACAGGTCTCGCACTCGGCAGGGGAAGATTTTCTGCCCGGTTTTACCTTATCGGACTCACCGGGATTGACGACGGGCTTTTTCTCCGCGGCATCGACACCGCCCGGTCTTCCCTGGTTTTGGGACGCACCAATGGCACCCGCCGCGTTCTCTTCGGCGCCGGGCTGCTGCATTCCGGGTGTGATACCGCTTCCCTGCATCAGCGGTGTATACAGATATGATCCGATCCCGCCTATCGTCATGGACAGATTCCTTTCTCTCCGTACCGATCAAAAAACTCTGACTAAAGCTATTTAGTCAGAGTTATCATAACATATTTTTCAGCGCTTTACAAGACGCGTCAGCTGCCGGAAACCGGGCCGCGGATTCCGCCCAGAAGAATGTTCAAAATGAACCTCTGACCCCGTCCCCGGGGGTCAAAAAACCGCAGGACTATGTGCCCTGCGGTGTATTTGACCATTTCAGATATTCATTGATGAAAAGATCGAGGGAACCGTCAAGGACCGCGTCCACATTTCCCGTTTCGGCGTTGGTCCTGAGGTCCTTGACCAGCTTGTAGGGCTGAAGAACATAGGATCTTATCTGATTGCCCCAGCCGATCTCCTTCACTTCCCCGCGGATGTCGGAGAGTTTTTCCGCGTTGGCTTCCTGCTTAAGCAGCAGGAGCTTGGCTTTCAGCATCTGCATCGCCTTGTTCTTGTTCTGCAGCTGGGATCTCTCGTTCTGGCACTGCACCACGATTCCCGTGGGAAGATGGGTGATCCGGATCGCGGAGGAGGTCTTGTTGATGTGCTGTCCGCCCGCGCCGGAGCTCCGGTAGGTATCGATCCTCAGGTCGTCATCATTGATATCGATGTCGATGTCCTCTTCGATGTCCGGCATCACATCCAGCGATACAAAGGAGGTCTGCCTCTTGCCCTGAGCGTTAAAGGGCGAGATCCGTACCAGACGGTGCACTCCTTTTTCCGCTTTCAGATAGCCGTAGGCATTCGTTCCGTTTACCTGGAAGGTGACCGATTTGATCCCGGCCTCATCGCCGTCGAGGAAATCCAGTACCTCCACGGAATAGCCCTTCTTCTCGGCCCACCTCGTGTACATGCGGTAAAGCATCTGCGCCCAGTCGCAGCTCTCCGTTCCGCCCGCGCCGGCATTCAGCTTCAGGATCGCGTTATCCTTGTCATATTCCCCGGAAAGGAGGGTCCCGATCCGGATCTCATCAAGTTTTTCCTTGAATTCCTCGAACTCGGCCACGATCTCGTCCGCCATGGACTCGTCGTTTTCCTCTTCCGCCATGGCGATCAGCGTACCGAGGTCCTCAAACTGACTCTCGAGGGCGTTGATCGTCTTCTGCGCATCTTCGAGATCTTTCAGCTCCTTCATCTTCTTATTCGAAGTATCCGGATCATCCCAGAATCCGGGCGCTTCCATCTCCATATGGAGCTCCTCGATCCTCTTTTCCTTATTGTCCAGATCAAGGGAAGCCCTTACTTCCGCAAGCGGCTCCTTATAGGCGGAGAGCTCGTTTTTTACATTATCCAGAATTACCATGTATCTTACCTGTCGTATCCTGTCTGCAGGATCCGCGTCCGTTTTTCACGGAGCACGGGCTCCCTACTTCCTTCCGTGGCAGTTCTTGTATTTTTTCCCGCTTCCGCAGGGGCAGGGATCGTTCGGATAAACCTTGGCCTCCGCGCGGATCTTCGGTCCCTTCTGCACGGAATCGTCCTTGTTCGTCCCGGTCACCTTCGCCACCTGTTCGCGCTCCACCTTCTGCTCCACCTGGATATGGTAGAGGATGCGAACCGTTTCTTCCTTGATGTTCTGCGTCATCTCATCGAACATCTCATAACCGGACATCTTATATTCCACAAGGGGATCACGCTGTCCGTAGGCCTGAAGCCCGACGCCCTGACGAAGCTGGTCCATATCGTCGATATGATCCATCCATTTGCGGTCGATGGCTTTTAAGAGCACCACGCGCTCCACTTCACGGATTGCTTCCGCTTCGGGGAATTCCGCTTCCTTCGCTTCATAAAGCTTGACCGCTTCTTCTTTCAGCTGCTGCTTTAATGCGTTCTTCTTCGGAGTGTCTACCCTTCCCCTGTTGACCGGGCGAAGCGGGATCGTCGGAAGAAGCACGCTGTTCAGCTCTTCCAGATTCCATTCGTCAAACGGCGTATCGTCTCCGATCACCATATCGACGGAGCCTTCCACGATATCCGTGATCATCTTGTAGATCGGCTCGCGCATGCTTTCACCGTCAAGAACCCGGCGGCGCTCCTCGTAGATGATCTCTCTTTGTTCATTCATCACCTGGTCATATTCCAGCAGGTTCTTACGGATCCCGAAGTTGTTCGATTCGATCTTCTTCTGCGCCGACTCGATGGCTTTGGTCAGGGAGCTGTGTTCGATCTCCTGAAACTCGGGGATCCCCAGTGCATTGAACATCCCAATCAGTCTCTCGGAGCCGAAAAGGCGCATCAGATCGTCTTCAAGGGAGATATAGAATTTGGATTCACCCGGGTCTCCCTGACGGCCGGAACGTCCGCGCAGCTGATTGTCGATACGTCTCGATTCATGGCGCTCCGTTCCGATGATCATAAGGCCTCCCGCGGCCCTTGATTCCTCGTCCAGCTTGATATCGGTACCACGGCCGGCCATGTTCGTCGCGATGGTCACGCTTCCGTGGATACCCGCATCCGCCACGATCTCCGCTTCCATTTCATGAAATTTCGCGTTCAGCACCTTATGCGGGATTCCCTCCTTCGAAAGGAGTCTCGAAAGCTCTTCGGATGCCTCGATCGTAATGGTGCCGACAAGCACCGGCTGCTGTTTCGCATGGGCTTCCTTTACCGCTTCCACAATGCAGTGCAGCTTCTCGCGGCGGGTTTTGTATACCGCGTCCTGCCGGTCGATACGCATTACCGGTTTGTTGGTGGGAATCTCGATGACATCCATTCCGTAGATGTCCCGGAATTCCTTTTCCTCGGTCAGTGCCGTACCGGTCATTCCCGCTTTTTTCTCAAATTTGTTAAAGAAGTTCTGGAACGTGATGGTGGCAAGCGTCTTCGATTCACGCTTTACCTTTACATGCTCCTTCGCCTCAATGGCCTGATGGAGGCCGTCGGAATAACGCCGTCCCGGCATGATACGTCCCGTAAACTCATCCACGATCAGCACCTGATCGTCCTTTACGACGTAATCCTGATCGCGGAACATCAGATTGTGCGCGCGAAGAGCAAGGATCATATTGTGCTGTATCTCGATATTTTCCGGATCCGCCAGGTTATCGATCTGGAAGAACCGCTCCACTCTGGCCACGCCTTCCGCGGTCAGGTTCACGATCTTGTCCTTTTCATTGACGATGAAATCACCGGTCTCTTCCCGCTCGACGCCCATGATCGCGTCCATTTTGGAAAGATCCTCCATATCCTCGCCGCGCTTCATCTGCCGGGCCAGGATATCACAGACTTCATAAAGCTTCGTGGATTTTCCGGACTGACCGGAAATAATGAGCGGGGTCCTCGCTTCATCGATAAGAACGGAGTCCACCTCGTCGATGATCGCGTAATGAAGATCCCGGAGGACCAGCTGGTTCTTGTAAACCACCATATTGTCCCTTAAGTAGTCGAAGCCCAGTTCGTTGTTCGTCACATAGGTGATGTCGCAGGCATAGGCGGCCCGCCGTTCATCCGGGGTCATGGAATTCAGGACCACGCCCACCGTGAGTCCCAGGAACTTGTGAACTTCTCCCATCCACTCGGCATCACGCTTGGCCAGATAATCATTGACCGTTACGACATGGACACCCTTTCCCTCAAGCGCGTTCAGATAGGCCGGAAGGGTCGAAACCAGGGTCTTTCCTTCACCGGTCTTCATTTCCGAAATACGGCCCTGATGAAGGATGATACCGCCGATCAGCTGCACGCGGTAGTGTTCGAGATGGATGGAACGCTTCGCGGCTTCCCTTACTGCGGCAAATGCCTCCGGAAGGATGTCATCGAGGGTCTCGCCCTTTTTCAGGCGCTCCTTAAACTCCGGGGTTTTGGCCGCCAGCTCCTGATCAGACAGCGCCTGCATCGCGGGACGGAGGGCTTCGATCCTGTTGACGATCGGCTCGATCCTGCGAAGCTCGCGTTCACTGTGTGTTCCGAATACTTTTGTAATGATACTCATATTTGATCTGTTTCCTCACTGTCGGATAATCAGTAGATCTGCGCTTCCTCTTCGCCGTTAAGAACGCGCAGCGCGCCCTGAGCGAGAGCAAGAAGCTCGTCTTCGCCCGGATATACCGTGATCGGCGCGATAAAGCCGGCACGCTCAGAGATGGCATCCGTTACATCCTTTCCGTAAGCGATCCCGCCGGTCAGGATGATCTGATCCACTTTTCCCTTCAGCACGCAGGCCATGGATCCGATATCCTTTGCCACCTGCAGGATGAAGGCCTCGCGGACCTCCTTCGCGTGTTCATCGCCGTTTTCGATCATCTTCGCGACATCACGCATATCGTTCGTGTTGAGGTAGGCATTGAATCCGCCGCCCCCCACTGCCATTTTATAGATCTCCTTTTCGGAGTACTTTCCGGAGAAGCAGAGTTTGATAAGAGCGCCCGTGGGAACGGCTCCCGCTCTCTCCGGCGAGAAAGCACCGTCGCCGTCAAGGGCGTTGAATACATCGATCACCTTTCCCTTTTCGTGTGCTCCGACGGATACGCCTCCGCCCATATGAACCACGATCAGATTCAGGCTGTCATAAGGCTTACCGGTCTCCTTCGCATAGCGCTTCGCCACCGCCTTCTGATTCAGCGCATGGAATACGGAAGTACGCGGGAGCTCGGGAACGCCCGAATAGCGGGCGATGGGCATCAGTTCGTCCACGACCACGGGATCCACGATATAGGAAGGAACTCCGATGGATTCCGCGATCTCTCTTGCCAGGATGCCGCCGAGATTCGAAGCGTGCTGGCCCTGCTTTCCGATCTCAAGGTCATGGAGCAGGTCGTCCGTTACCGCGTAGGTCCCGCCGGGGATCGGCTTCAGCATGCCGCCGCGGCCGACGATCACGTTAAGGGACTTTACGTCAAAATCCTTGGACGCGAGAAAATCAAGAATGATCTTTTTTCTGAAATCTTTCTGATCCACGATGGAAGCGTACTGCGCGATCTCTTCCGTCGAATGGCGGAGGGTCTCCTCGAAAAGGAGGGTCTCGTCTTCGAATACGCCGAGTTTCGTGGAGGTGGAGCCGGGGTTGATGATCAAGCTTTTAACTGCCATAGTTGTTCTCCTTATGTGCTGTGGTGTTGAATGGTTTACTCCGCGGGTCCTGTCAGCAGGGGGTGCGAATGATTTACTCCGCGGGTCCTGTCAGCGCGGATTGTGTCCCTTTTCGCCCTGGCGGGCCCGGGACACAGCTCCCGCTGCCACCCGCTCATGGGAAGGCATCCGCACTCAGTTCCGCTGCCACCCGCTCGTCGGAAGGCATCCGCACTCAGTTCCGCTGCCATCCGCTCGTCGAATGCCCTATTAATTTGCGGCGCGCATGGCGTCGGCTACGACGGCGCCGAGGGCGAGGGAATTAACCTTCACCTCCATGCTGTCGGAGCGGGATGTTAAAATAACAGGTGCTTTTGTTCCGGTCAGGATGTTTCCGTTTACGCAGTCTGCCGTATGGACAAGTGCTTTGTACACCAGATTTCCGGAATGGATGTCCGGGAAGAGCAGGATATCCGCGTCTCCCTGGATCGCACGGTCCGTTGCGCCCTTATGTCTGGCGGCTTCGGGATCGATGGCAAGGTCAAGGGATAAGGGGCCGTCTACAATGCAGCCTTTGATCTTTCCTTCCCGGTTCATTCTGGTCAGTTCCTCCGCTTCCACGGTAACGGGCATCTTCGGATTCACCACCTCGACTGCCGCAAGCGGAGCCACCTTCGGATTAACGATGCCGCAGGCTTCCGTGATCTGAAGCGTATTTTCGATGATCGCCACCTTGTCCTCAAGAGTCGGATAAGGCATAAAGGCTACATCCGTAAGGAAGAGCAGATGATCGATGCCCTTGATGTCAAATACGCAGACATGGGAAAGAGCCTTGCCGGTACGAAGGCCGACTTCCTTATCGAGTACGCTCTTTAGGAAGCCCTTCGTGTCGATCACGCCCTTCATATACATATCGGCTTCGCCGTCATGTACCATCTTGACCGCGGTAAGAGCCGCTTCGGTCACATCTTCTTTGTTCACGATCTCAAAGTCGCTGATGTCGACGGAAATGTCCTTCGCGATGGCGCGGATCTTCGCCTCGTCACCGACCAGTACCGCGTTCGCGATCTTCCTGTCCTTCGCCGCGCGTACGGCCTCGATCACCGCGCTGTCCTGCGCTACGGCAACCGCCACCTTCTTCATGCCGGTCGTTTCCAGTTTTGAAATCAGTTCCTGAAATGTTTTGCTCATGTTTCTGCCTTCTTTCTATAATAGTATTGTGTCAAAAGCCGTATTTTTTAATATTACTACTTTAAAGGCGCTTGTGCAACTTAAGAGGTCGTCTCTGATCATGGGCGGAGCGGGCAAAGAGCATAAAGAGCGGGAAGATCTCAAGGCGCCCTGTCAGCATCAGAAATGCCAGAATGAGTTTTGCCCAGTCGGAATAGCAGCTGTAGTTCGCGGTGGGCCCCACCAGGGAAAGTCCCGGTCCGATATTGTTAAAGCAGGCAAATACCGCCGTCACATTCGTGGTAAAATCCAGTTCGTTGACGGAAAGGATCAGCACCGAAAGCCCCACCAGGATGCAGTAAGCCGCCACATAAATCCTCGTGGAATCCAGGGTCTTTTTGTCCACTGGCTGCCCGTTCATCCGGACCGAAATGACCTGCTTCGGATTGATGATCCCCCGGATCTCCGCGATCATCGATTTCCAGAGAATGATGATCCTTGAGACCTTCATCCCTCCCGCGGTGGATCCCGCGCAGGCGCCGATTATCATAAGAAGCACGAGAATATGCTGGGAAAACATGGGCCAGGTGGCAAAATCCGCCGTGGCAAACCCCGTGGTCGTTATAATGGTGGCAACCTGGAAGAAGGATACGCGGAACACCTCCGCGAAATTCCGGTAAAGCGGATACAGATTGGCAAAGATCGCGACTACCGAAAAGATGACGATGGACAGATAGACCTTCAGCTCCTCCGTGTTCAGCGCTTCTTTGATCTTTCCGATCAGGATCAGGTAATACAGATTGAAATTCACGCCGAAAAGCAGCATGAATACCGCAACGATCATCTCGATCGTATAACTGTTGTAAGCGGAGATCCCTGCGCTCGTAATGCCGAAGCCTCCCGTCCCCGCAGCACCGAAGGAATAGCAGAAAGCGTCAAACACCGGCATTCCGCAGATCTTAAGGAGCAGGAAAAGGAGGAGCGTAAGGGCCGTATAGATCCCGTAAAGGATCCGGGAGGTCGTCTTCATCCGGGGCACCAGCTTGCCCGCCGTAGGACCCGGGACCTCGGCCCGCACAAGATGCATGGAGCTGTCGTTTTCCATCGGAATGATCATCAGGACAAAGACCAGCACTCCCATACCGCCGATCCAGTGGGAAAAGCAGCGGAAGAACTGGGGACCGTGCCCCAGAACGCCGGGCTCTTCCATTACGGAAGCTCCCGTTGTGGTAAATCCGGATACGATCTCAAAGAAAGCACTGATATAGGAGCTGAACGCCCCCGTGATATACATGGGGATCGCGCCCACGAGGGAAATGATGATCCAGGAGGCCGCAACGATGATATAGCCGTCCCTGGAGGACAGAGTCATGTTCGGTTCCTTCACGCGGATGCATATTAACGAAACTATCCCCACCGGAATGATGGCACATAAAAACGCGAAGGCATCCTGATATTCCCCGTAACCGAGGGAGATCCCGAGGGGAATCAGCATCAGGAGCACTTCGACCAGTATGATCTTTCCTATATTATTGATGATGATCTTTTTATTCATAAATATCGTCAAGAGACGCGATCTGCTGCCCGATCGTTACCACAAGGGCCGTGTCATAGGGGAGCAGCACATCATCGCCTCGCGGAATGATCATCCTCGAATTGCGGATGATCCCGGAGATCAGGATATTCCGGCGGATCTTCAGTTCCTTCAGGGGAACATGGATGTGCTTATCGGACTCGGATACCTTGAATTCAATGAATTCGATTCTTCCGTCCATCAGGCGGTAAAGGGATTCCACGGCATTCTTGTCCTCCGCGTTAAGAAGCGCCCTCGCATATCCGAGGATCCGGTCCGCGGCCACATCTTCCCTGGAAACGATATTGATCTTCGATTCCTTCGGCAGAACTTTAAGTCGTGATTTTGCACTTATGCGGGAGATCACCTTTCCGATTCCCTGGGATTCGGCGTACATCGCCGCGATCAGATTGTATTCGTCATTTTCCGTGATCGCGATAAAAGCGTCCGTATTCGCAAGATCCTGCTCCGTCATCAGATCGAAATAGCGCAGCGCATCTTCGTTCATAACGGCCGCCTTCTTCACTCTCTGGGTAAAGCGCTCGCAGATCTCCTTGTCGTCATCCACGATCGTCACTTTTACGTTCTGATTGACCAGAAGCTGTCCCAGATAGGATGTGATCCTGTCATTTCCGGCGATCATCACATTGGTCACCGGGCGGAATGCCATTTTCAGTTTTTTAAAGGAAGTATGGAATTCGGAAGCGGCTCCGGTCAGATAAACGATGTCCCCCGCGCGGATCTCGGTATCTCCTTTCGGTACGAAGGGCTCACCGTCACGGACCACCACGCAGAAAAGAAGATTGATCCCCATCTGACGGTTGATATCGATGAGGGATCTTCCGCAAAGGGGAGAAGTCTCCGAGATTGTTGTTTCCACCAGCTCGGCCTTTCCGCCCGCGAAGACCTCGACCCTCGTCGCGGAAGGAAACCGCAGGGTCCGGAAGATCTCATAGGCGGTAGCAAGCTCCGGATTGATAATCATGGAGATCCCGAGTTTGTCTTTATAGAAATGGTTCTGACTCGCGTAATCCTCGTCACGGATCCTCGCGATGGTATGCCGGGCGCCCAGCATATGCGCCGTAAAGCAGCTCAGGATATTCATCTCATCGGAATTCGTCACGGCGATCAGAATATCCGCATCCTGAGCATTCAGTTCATCCAGAGTGTTGTAGGAAGCACCGTTTCCTTCATAGCCGATGGCGTCGATCCGGTCGGCAAGGGAGCGGATCACTTCTTCCTCCCTGTCGATCACGGTGACCTCATGGCCGTCCCTCGACAGCTGCGCGGCCAGCGCGGTACCGATATGACCGGCGCCCACGATAAAGATCTTCATGTCCGAACGTTTCATGGACGATCTCCCCGGGCTACGCCCTAACCTTGATATGTACTTCGCGAAGCTGCTGTTCCGTCACCTCATTCGGCGCGCCGCACATCAGATCCTGCGCGTTGCCCGCCATCGGGAAGGGAATGACTTCACGGATGCTTTCCTCGTTCCGAAGAAGCATGATCATACGGTCCACGCCCGGTGCCATACCGGCATGCGGGGGTGCGCCGAACTTGAACGCGTTATAGAGAGCGCCGAATTTCGCCTTCAGCACTTCTTCGTCATATCCCGCAATTTCGAATGCTTTCACCATAATATCCAGGCTGTGATTCCGGACCGCTCCGGAAGAAAGTTCCACACCGTTGCAGACGATGTCATACTGCCATGCCAGGATCTCCAGAGGATCTTTCGTATTCAGCGCCTCGATACCTCCCTGCGGCATCGAGAACGGATTGTGCGTAAACCCGATCTTCTTTTCTTCTTCATTATACTCGAACATCGGAAAATCGTTGATGTAGCAGAATTCATAGGCCTTCTCGTCGATAAGTCCGAGGCGGTTCCCGAGTTCTGTCCGGATCTGTCCGGCAAAGGACGCGGCCTTCGCTTCCTTATCCGCGATAAAGAAGATCGTATCTTCCTTCTCAAGATTTGCGAGTTCGGCCATCTCACCCTTCAGTTCATCGGGAATGAACTTGTCGATGGGGCCTTTATAGGTCATATCGTCCTGCACCTCAAGATAGCCGAGGCCGCCCATTCCGATCTCCTGCGCGAACTTCAGCATCTTCTCATGAAAGCCCTTTGACTGGTGTCCTTTGATCCGGATGGCTCTTACCGTCCGGTTCTGGAAGGGCTTGAAGGTACATTTGTTGAAAAATTCGGAAAGATCGATGATCCTTAAGGGATTCCGAAGATCCGGCTTGTCCGTTCCGAATTCCAGCATCGCCTGCTTATAGGAGATCACGGGATAAGGAGCCTTTGATACGCGGTATCCTTCCGGAGCGAACTTTTCAAAGGTCGCGGACAAAACTTCTTCCCCGATCTTAAACACATCCTCCTGGGTTGCGAAAGCCATTTCGAAATCCAGCTGGTAGAACTCACCGGGGCTCCGGTCCGCTCTCGCGTCCTCATCACGGAAGCAGGGAGCGATCTGGAAATATTTGTCGATCCCGGAGACCATGAGCAGCTGCTTGTACTGCTGGGGAGCCTGCGGGAGCGCATAGAATTTACCTTTATAATGACGGGAGGGCACGATGTAATCCCTGGCACCCTCCGGAGAGGAAGCACAGAGGATCGGAGTCTGGATCTCGGTAAAGCCGAGTTCCGTCATCTTCGCCCTGAGGAACGCGATCACATTGGAGCGGAACAGCATATTGTCAAGAACTTTCCTGTTCCGAAGATCGAGATAGCGGTATTTCAGGCGGACATCCTCGCGCACCTCCTTCGAAGTTGCGATCTCGAACGGAAGCTGGCTGTATACCTTGCCCAGCACTTCCACGCTTTTGGCCTCGAGTTCGATGGTGCCCGTGGGGATCTTGGGATTGTAGGTCTCCTCATCCCTCTTTTCCATCAGTCCGCTGATGCTGACGCAGTCTTCCTTCTGCAGCCCCTTCAGCAGAGAGGTGTCACGCATTACCACCTGCAGAACACCGTACATATCCCGAAGATCAAGGAAAGATACACCGCCGTGGTCGCGGATGTTTTCGATCCATCCGGCCACCTTCATCTCACGGCCGATGTCCTCTTCGCTGAGTCTGTCGATCGTTACGTCCCTGTATTGTCTTGAAAGTTCCATTTCCCTCTCCTTATTGTCAATCTCCGCTCTCCGGTCACGAATCCGGAGAGCCCGTTGCGGCTTTACCGCGCAGGATAAATGTCATATTACAACCCATATATCATAGTCAAAAAGGGTGTGTTTGTCAATGAAATGGCCCCCGGGGACGGGGTTAGTGGTCCATTTTCGCTTTCGACATACAAAATGGCCCCCGGGGACGGGGTCAACGGTTCATTTTGGGGCTCGAAAATGAGGCTCTTTACCTTTTTACCGTTCGCGCTCCGATCTTATAGGTATAAGCCATGAGCCCGCCCCAGCCGTAGCCGGAGTCGCCGCGTATGATGACGGTCGCCGTGCCCTTGGACACATTATTGTAATAGCCCATGATGTTATAGTTTTTCACGTCGATCGCGGAAGCCTTTTTGCCCTTGCCCTGCGTCAGTTCAATCCGGTCGGGAATGACTTCATATCCGGTATACGCATAGGAGCTGACCTTCCCGCCGTCATATCCGCGATAGGTGATCGCGGCTTTGTTGATCGTCTTACCCTTATCCATGATCTTCATCGTTGCGGTAAACGAACTGCCCGCATAATTGCCTTTTCCGGTGATCTTTACGGAGATGTCGGTACCGGCGGCCGGTTTGCTCCCCGCGGGAGAGGTAAATGTCACGGTATAATCCGTGCCCTTCTTGAGCATCGCTCCGTTTTCGTCGAAAATGAAGACCTTTGCTTTCTTATACCCGTTCTTTTGGGATGAATAAGCTATGTTTTCGATATAGCAGTTTTTAGGACCCTGAAGCTCATTGATCTGACCGGGCAGGATTTCAAAAGGGATGCTCCTGCTGCCCTTGTAATTGCCGGTCGCGGTGATCTTTACGGTCGGTTTCTTCTTCCCTTTGGCCAAAGACTTGTTGTTTGAATAACTGATCTTGTAATCGCGGCCCTCAACAAGAGGCTCATCCTTGTAACTTACGGTCACTTCGGGAGTCACGCCGCCTTTGACATAGGTCACGGGGGCGCCGCCGTTCACGGTGATCACGAAATCAGAAGCCGCTCCCTGTTTGATCTTGAAGGTGACGGTCCTCATACCCGTGAAATATACTTCTCCGGCCAACTTTTCTTTGGCCGTGATCACATAGGAGGCGGTTCCGGCGGCGGCAGTATTCATTTCCGTAACGGTATAGTCAGTGTCTTTTGTCAGGACATACGGCTCAGCATCCGCGGATGCTTTGTATGTAAGTTCCAGCGCGGGCAGTTCGTCTCCGTATGTGATGCTGTCCCGGGACAGGGTCGCCGTGACCTGTTTTGATGTCAGTGATACATAGATATCTTCGGCAGATTCATACAGGGTTTCTTTGACGGTAAAGGATCCTGTGAAGTTTGAGCCTTTGGCGGGTTTCACGGTGATCCCGTATTCACCTGCGTCCGCGTACGCCCGGGTTCCTTCCGCACCGGCATCCTCATAAGAGAGCACATAGTCTTTCTTTTCCTTCAGTTTCTTTCCTTCATAGATGATCACCGGTTTCAGTTTCTGGACGGCACTCTTTCCGTTTTTGTCTTTCTGTACCGCCGCCGATACCGGCTTTGCGATGAAGACTTCGTCAGTGACCGCCTGATCGGACATGACTGCGGGATTGATCCTGAAATATTCCGTCATGGAGCCGGAGTAGCTGCCCTTAAGTTTGACCGTGACTGCCGGCGCCTTTTTCTTCACGGAAGCGTTATTCACTTTTGTATTGTTCACATAGGTTACCGTATAATCTTTGCCCGGAGTCAGAAGGTGCTTATAGTCATATACCTTTACTGCGGGTTTGATCGCGGAACCGGTATAGGTATAGCCTGCGGGATCGATCCCGGTCATCCATATGTTATTGGAATCATACCGGTCCGGTTTATCCGCGCCGCCCGTATCATCAGCAACGACTACGATCCGGCACTGCGCCTCTTTGCCGTTAAACAGGTCTGCCCTTATGATCTCGGTGCCCGGATTCTTCGCAGTAACGGTGGCCTGATTATCAGCGGAATTCACCACACTTACGGCATTTGCGGATATGTTTGCCTTGTAAAAATTGACACTCTTGTCATTTGGTGTAACAGTTGCGGTCAACACGACCTCTTCTCCCACCGTCATATAGATCTCACTCTCGGAGAGGACTACGTTGTACGGCGTCCATTTGGCATAAAGAGTCAGATTGCTCTTGCATCCTCCGGTATTCGTGATCGGATTCTTCAGGTTCTTATCGGTACACCACGCATCAAACCGGCATCCTGATTTTGTGGGTTCCGCAAAAGTAAAAGACTCACCTTCATCATATGTTGAGATATTGGCAGGAACATTGGTCCCGCCGTTTAAGACATATTTGATCCCGTAGCATACGGCAAGTTCATAACGGGATCCCGATGAGATGAGATTTTTAACCCATTTATGCGCATAGGAACCGCTGACGACATGGAAAACGGCCCCGGCGGGAAGATTCACAAAAGCCCAGTCACCGATGGAGGTCACCGTCTCCGGGATCGTGATATCGGTCAGTCCCGACCGTCCGAACGCATCATAACCTATGGTCTTTAATCCGTAAGGCAGCCTGACGCACTGTAAGGATCCCACCTGACAGAATGCTTCGGCTCTGATCGATTTCAGTCTGGTACATTTGGAAAAATCAACTTCTATAATACCGTTCGAATAAGCAAACGCTCCCGCTTTGATCTCCTCCAGCGTTGAGGGAAAAACGATCCGGCAGTTGTCAAAATCCGCATGCTGGAACAGATATTGCGGAATGTTTGTGACCCCTTCCGCAATGTTCAATTTGGATATTGCCGTTCTGGCGAATACCCCGTCTCTCCACCAATCATCCTCGAGCGAACTTCCGAGTATGGTTACTTCGGTGATGGGGCAGGCATCAAATGCAGCACCCTTGAGTATCTTAAGCCCGGCCGGCAGGGTTATGGAGGTGAGTTTCGCATATTGAAATGCACTTCCGTAAATCTCGCGCAGACTGTCCGGCAGATCTATGGAGGCAAGCGGATAAGCCGCGAATGCGCCTTCTCCTATGGTCTTAAGCTGACTTCCTTCTTCAAACTCAAAACCGCTATACCCGTATGCATGCCAGAAAGCCCCGTACTCTATGATACTCACGGTCTTTGGTATCACGATATTGCATGACGAAAACTTCGCGCAGTGAAAAAGATTGGCAGGGATCCTGGTCGCTCCTTGGGGTAATGTGAGATTTTTGATGGCACAGCCCTGGAAGATCCACTGTCCGTCAGAAGTAATGTTCAGCCCCTCAAATGTCACCTTGCCAAGAGAAGTGCAGTCCGCGAATGCGTAGTCTCCGATCGTGGTCACCTTAGCAGGGATGGTAATGGACTTAAGATTTGCGCACTCTCTGAATGCCCTTGCCCTAATTATCTTCAGCGTAGCGGGAAGTGTTATGGATTGTGCCTTGGCTCCACTGAACGCATCTGCATCGATCTGGGTGATCCCGAAGCTGTCGGGGATCACGATGCTGCTTAATTTCTTACCGTCGTCCGTCAGTTTGCTGATCCGCGTTCCGCTTATCTCAAAGTACTTTCTCCAGTCCTCATCGCTTTTGTTTGCGGGAACGGCATCCGCACCGTCCGGATCCGCGTTTTCTTCCACCTCTTCTTCCGCACTCTCCGCGGCAATGAGTTCCTCATCCGCATGGTCGGCAGCATCATCGTCTGTCAGCTCCGAAAATACCGTCTCCTCTTCCTCTTCGTACTCTTCCGGGGAAACGGCCTCAATTTCATCCGACGGACAGCTTTCAGTGTCTGCGGTATCGGCGGCTTCCGGTGCCGGTTCTTCCTGCGTATCCGCATAAGAGGAATCAGCTTCTTCAACTTCAGATACGGGCATCTCAGCCGCGAGGGTGCATGTCGCCGCCTCCGACAGCGTGACAGCAGCCAGCATAATCACGGACAACAGCACACTGAGCTTTCTTTTGCCTGTCCGTTTTTCAGTTCTCTTCCGATCGATCGTCATGGTAAAGCCTCCTGTTATCTGAATTGTTATGAATGGTCCCCGGGGACGGGGTCAGTGGTCCATTTTCATCCGTGTCGTCTGCCTTTCCCGGTTTCTGCGCCGGATCTGTCCAACTTCTTCTCCACGGAATAGCCGAATTTACCGAGTTTTTTACCCAATGCGAAATATTCCCCATGGGAATAGGCGATGAGGCCGCAGTTTTCCAGGGCGAATCTTCCCTTTTCATCCATATGGGAATCATCGACGGTCGCACCCATGACCTCCCCGATAAACAGATCATGCGATCCCAGTTTTTCCACCCTGACCACCCTGCAGTAGATGTTCACGGGGCTCTCTGCGATCGCGGGGGTATCCATAAACTCCGAAATGAATTCCGTAAGACCCGTTTGACGGAATTTGTCATAGTCCCTGCCGGATTTCACGCCGCACCAGTCGCAGGGCTTCGTCAGTTCCTCCGTAACCAGATTGATCACGAATTCCCCGGTCTCTTCGATAATGTTATGTGAATAGCGCTCCGGTCTCACGGATATGGAGACCATCGCGGGATCCGAGCAGACGGTTCCCGCCCAGGCCACCGTAATGATGTTCGCTTTTTCCCCCGGCCTTTTGCAGCTCACCATCACCGCCGGCACCGGATAAAGCATATTTCCGGCTTTCCAGGATTGTTTTCCCATATTTGATTCCTCGCTCTCTGACGGCTTCTTATTGTTCTCTTCTCCGGTCACCCGTTCCTGATCTTCAGGCTTTTCAGGTATTCTTTCTGTTCGTCCGTGATCCGGTAGCTTTCGACCGCTTTCTGTATCGTCTTGTTATGGGTCCAGGCGTCCAGTTTTCGCTCCCTGACAAAAGGCAGAACGGCATCATACTGCTTGGCAAGCGCCGTCGCGAAATACCAGGCCGTCATCATGTTCACATAGTATTCTTTCGAGCGGATCGCGGCCACCGTCTCGGGATAACGGATATCAAAATCCTCATCCAGAAAATGCTCCATCAGCATCCCGATCGCGAATCTTTTTGTGTAGGTCCGGTCCGAATCAAGCCAGATCTCGATCTGCCCGGCAAGTTCACGCCGGTGCTTCTTAAAGACCTTCGGCGACATCTGGTCGCAGGTTGCCCAGTTGTCGACAAAAGGCAGGAACCGGTCAACCTCTTTCACGCATTTTTCATAGTCTTTTATCCCCGAAATGATGAAAGCATGCAGCTGGTTTTCGTCGAATGTTCCGTGTGGCAGATCATTAAGGAAGTCCGAAACATCCTCCCGCTTAAGGAGCTGTCCGGCATATTTTCGAAGCTGCGGCGTCCTCACCCCGATCATGGTCCCGGGCGCCGCGGTCGGTATCAGTTTCGCCTGAAAATCCCGGTATTTTAAATCCTGAAGCTTATGCAGTTCCTCTTTTATCTCATCAGTGATCATTCGAATCCATCCCTCTATTCGATCTTTATACGGTTCTATTCCGCAAGGATCTTTGCGGCATAGGAACAGGTCGGGATCACTTTCGCGCCGGCACGTTCCGCAGCCTCGATCACTTTATAAACCAGGCGCTTTGCGATCCCCCGTCCGCCGTATTCCGGCGAGACCTCCGTATGATAGATGACCCAGCCATCCTCCGTTATCCGGTAATCGCACTCCCCGATCTGCCGCACGGGCTCTCCCGGCGCAGAGCCGGAAGCAGGATAAGCCACGCTCCGGTTGTTCTCCGGATCAAGTTTGATTGCAATGTCGTGTGTGTAAGAGCAGGTAAGCGCTCCCGACGGGCATTTGGCGATAGTCTTCCAGATCGTCGCAGTCGGCGCCTTACTAAGGTCGATCCACGGACGCCTTCCGAATTCAAATGTCTCCGGGCTCCCCGTCACGCAGCGTTTCGCGTGGCGGCATTTGTCCGAATCCCAGAACACCGCGATATCACCATATTCGTATAGTCTGTGCATATTTTCGATCTCCGTCCGTTGCCTGTATATCGTTTTCGACAGTTTATTCTACCACATTTTCGACAGATTTATCATTCTTTGATTCCGCATCAGATTTTGGACCCCCGGGACGGGGTTATGGGGTCATTTTTTGACGGGCGTCATTCGGAGCATCCTCCGGCCTCATGGAAGACGGGACTGCCGGTCCCGCTTCAAATCGGCCTCCGGATTTCCGAAATGCCACCTGAAAATGAACCCATAACCCCGTCCCCAAGGGCCATTTCGGTTGACATAAAACCGCCGGGAGCAGTACTCCCCGGCGGTCCATATCAACAGTTCATCTGAAGCAGATGCTTCCCCGGCGGATCCTTCCGAATCCTACTCCGCCTTGTTCGTTCCCTTCTTCGGGATCATCGTAAAGCATACGATGGCGGCAACCACATAGAGCGCTATCGTGAAGTAGAGCACGGACTGATAGCCTACCGGATTCACCTTCGCGATCTCGCCGTTCGACAGCGTGATCTCCTTGAACTCACCGACGCGGTTCACGATAAAGGTCGCGATCTGATTGCCCGTAAGACCCGCGATCGCCCAGGCGGAGAGGCACATTCCGTGCACCGCCGAGATGCTCTTCATTCCGAAATGGTCGGAAAGCAGTGTCGGCACATTGGAGAAGCCGCCGCCGTATCCGGCATTTACCATGATAAGGAGCGCTACCGCAAGCCAGATGACAGGGGTCGTGATCCCCCTGGTCAGGATCGTTGCGCCGGTAAACGCGATGGAAAGGATGAATATGATCTTATAAATGGTATTTCTGTCTTTAAAGGAATCCGCCCACGCAGAGAATCCCAGACGTCCGAGCGCATTCGCAATCGCCGTAACGGAGCTTAATGTAGCGGCCACGCCGACGCTCAGGCCGATCGATTTGAAGATCGCCTTTTCCTGCGAGATCAGAGCCAGGCCGCAGGCGATGTTGATATAGAACATAATCCAGATCCCGATAAAGGTCTTGTTGGAAAACGCGGTCTTGAAATTCTTTCCGAGCGTATCGAAGAACTCTTTGATGCCGCCGTTTTCACCGTGAACCTCAACCCAGTCGGAGGGCTTTTTCAGGATCAGATGTCCGATGAACATCATTACGCAGTAGATCCCGCCCATGATAAAGAACATCGGCGCAGGATTCGGAAGTCCCGTGGCCGCTCCGCTGCTGTCTTTCGGCGTAAACGCGTTCAGGATCGCCTGCATCACGGGAGAAGCGATCGCCTTGGCCAGTCCGAAGCCCGCTACCGCGAGGCCCGTAGCCAGTCCCTTACGATCCTTAAACCAGAGCATCAGTGTCTTGACAGGGCTTAAGTAGCCGGTGCCGAGACCGATACCCATAATGCATCCATAGAAAATGAAGATCAGCGGCAGGGATTTCAGAAGGATCCCCGCTCCTGTTCCGATCATTCCCACGGTAAAGCAGACAGTCGCGATCAGGGAAGACTTATGGATGTCCTTTTCCACCACATCGCCGAGGAACGCGGCAGACATGCCGAGGAAGAAAATGGCCAGTGAAAAGGCCCACTCCGTGGCAGATTTCGTCGCTCCGATATAATCTGCGATCTCTTTTGAAAAAGTAGACCAGCAGTAAACCGTACCGATGCTGCAGTGCAGTAACAATGCGGGTATTGCAGCACGTACCCATTTGTTCTCGGGAATTTTCATTTTAACCTCTCCTTTGTATGGAAGTAAGAATTATTGTCCGAAAGGATATATTAACATAATATGGTCAGAGTGTCAAAAACTGCGGGACCGCCTTCACGATCCCGCCCTTCACCAATTCCCGTTCGCGCCGGATAATGATCTACTTCCAGAACTTCTGCAGGAATCCCGAGATCCCGCGCTCTTTGATCTTAAAGGTCGCGGTCTTAAGACCGTAGGAATACGGAGGGTCGTTATACCATCTTTCCGGCATCAGGATCACGGTACCCGTTCCCCTGTCCTCGTTATTGCAATAGTATGCATAGTGATATTTCGACGACTTGCCGCTTCCCAGAAGCTCCCACTTGCCTTTCTTCTTTATATAGACATCGATGTCGGGGGTAATGCTTTCCCCGGAATATTCGCAGTCCTTCAGAGCTTTCTGCGTTCCCTTCGCGCAGATCTTCACCTTTGAAAGATCCACCACGGCCTCGTCGGTCTGCATGATCCTGTAGACATATTTGAACATCTTCTCGGTGCCTTCATAATTCCCTTTGCCCTTTATCGTGACATTCACATACTCGCTTTTCGAGGAGAGCTTATACTTCTTTGCCTTGGTGATATTCTTCCCGTCGCTTTCGGTCACATAAGAGACGATCGAATAATCCTTCGCGGAAAGCAGCCTGTTATTCGCATTCTGGTCGATCACATAGATCTTCGATGTATACTTTCCGGGTTTTTTATAAAGCTGATCGCCACCGATCACCAAGAAGTTATTTCCAAACGACGCCGGCCGGATCGTAAATTTCCCGCTCTTTGCAGATCTTCCCTTATAGTTTCCGCGGAAGGTGATCTTATACTTCGCGTTCTTACCCGCGTTTTTGTTGTTTGAATAGGAAACCTTGTAATCAACGCCTTCCGTAAGCGCCGTCTTTTCCCCTGACCGTTCGGCCTCGACGAGGATCTGCGGTCTGACGCCCGTCCGGTCATAGGTGATCTCATCCGCCGGGGTAAGGATCGATGCCGTTATCTTCGAGGACTTTTTATCGGGAGCGATCGTAAAGGTTTTGGCAGCGGAGAGTCCCTGGTAGTACGAACCGATCCCGGTGACCACGACCGTCGCGGTACCTGCGTTCACGTTATTGACATAGGCCACCGTATAGTGAACATCTTTTTCGAGAAGCGCTCCTTTTCCGTTGTATACCTTGAGCTGTTCGCCCGTCAGCGTCTTTTCCGTACCGTCATAGGTGAATTTGATCTTTTTCGGAGTTTTCAGCTTCAGAGCGCATTCGTCATTGCTTTCGCGAACCGTTACGGGCATGTTTTCAAGCATTCCCCGGAAGTTCCCCTTTCCCTTCACGGTGATCCAAAGCTTATCTTCACTGTCTTTCGAAGAGAATTTCTTTTTCCCGTTTCCGAGGGTCAGGGTATAATCCTTTGCGCTCAGCCGATAATCACCGTAGCGGATCACGGGCGCAGGAGTCTTTCCTGCCGTGACTACGATCTGATTCGTGAAATTGGTCTTTTCCACTTCGATCCCCGGCGCAGGATCCGTTCCCTCGTTCAGATCCTTGGGCAGTATATAGAACGTCAGTTTTCTGGTTTTTTTGTAATTTCCTTTCCCCTTTACCGTGATCGTCGCGGGTTTTCCCTTTTTATCGACATTTTTATTGTTCCCGTATTTCAGCGTATAGTCCACGTCCTCTTTCAGCGCTTTCCCGTTCACATCCGTAACGATAACGAGAGGCCTGATCGCACGGCCGGTATAAACGTGCTCAAAGCGATTTTGATACTCATTCCAGGTGAGCGCGTCCTCATCATAGGCTTCGTCCGCAAAATATACCGAAAAGCCGTCGGCATCCGTCCATCCGGCATGAAGCGTTTTATCCTCCGTGACCGGCGCATCGAAGCTGTACGGATTCATGCATTCCGTATCTTCAAACCATCCGCTGAAGGCTTTCAGCTCTCCTGCGGGAGGCATGGGCTTAGACGGCTCTTTGACCTTTTCGCCGGACGGAACCTTCCGGGGCGGTACGACCGGGGTTTTTCCGGTCATCTCTCCGAGATCAAAGGTCACGGTCCAATTTGCAACGGAAGGCGCCGTCCATCCCGCATAAAGAGTAAAGTCGTTCTTCGGAACCATATTGAAATCGTAAAGCTGCGTGCATTCGGCATCCAGATACCATCCGTCGAAACGGAATTCCGGATCCGAAGGATTCGCGTAGTCGAAGGTATTATTTCCGGGATTGATCGTATTCTGGCCCTCGATGATCCCCCACCGGAAAATCCCCGGCGCGATCTTTCTGCTCTCACCGAAGCCCGCCCAGTCCGCAGCGTGGCCGTTGACATCATAATAAATACTGAAGCTCTTTGAAGATCTCCATTTGGAATATACTTCCGTATCTTTCGTCAAAGGGTTATTAAAATCAAACGGTTCCGTACAGGCTGCCGTCGTATACCAGCCGTCAAAGATCCCTGCCGGATCGGTCGGATCCTTCGGCCGTATCGCGCATTTTCCGCGCGCGATATTCTGGGATGCGATCGGCGAAGCGTATTTCCCGAAATACGTCACGGTCACGATCCCGTCGGCAGATCCGATCAGGACTTTCTTTGCCTTTGTCGTACCGTCCGCTTCCAGAATGTATTTGCCGTCCGTACTGATGCTTCCTCCCACAGGCTCGATCAGCCGGACCTGATCGGACAGGGTAATGCTCCCACTGTCACAGCTTACGACTCCTTTATCTCCACCGTACCTGGAGTCTTCCACATCCAGAATACCCGTTTTAACCTCGATCTCCGAACAATCGACCTGGGAATTTCTGACCTTCAGAGTTCCTCCGTCGATCAGGAGCTTCCCACAGTCGACCAGCGAACCTGCCGTTACTTTCCCGCGGATCGTACACGGCCCGCAGGCGATCGAGTCATCATCCGCCAGGATGTCAAGATTTCCGTTAATGATCAGTTTCCGGCATTTGATCCCCTGCCCGTGGCCCACCTCTTCATTATGAAGTCTCGCATCTCCTTCGATCGTAAGCGCGGGATCCGAAATCAAAGAATAGATCTGACAGTTGGCATCAAACGTCCCGTTGCTCACCGCATGATATCCCGTCACGCCCGTCACGTTTCCGCTGAAAGTGAGCGTATTCGTATCCGGATCATAGCTTGCTTTTCCGCCGCCTTTAATTCCGGGGATATCATCCTTATTGTTTTTCGTAACCTGTGTCTCACCCACCCAGACAGGATAAGACTCAACGATCTCGATCGGAAGGCCGACATGATACTCCGTACCGTGAGAGGATTTCTCCGGGATCAGATAAATATGATAATCCTTTCCCTCAACACCTGAAAGATCATCCGGAAGGTCATAGGTTCCCTTATTGTTGCTGTCAATCGATCCGGCAACGGCCAGTTTCCCGTAATCCAAAATCTGTGCGGAAGGATCCGTATATACCTTGTCCGTGATGAGCACGTTCAGCCGGTCAAGGGAAGAGGAGCGCCGGTAGGAGACCGTGATGGTATTTCCTTCCCTGCTGAAGCCGTCAGAGCCCGCTTTGACCGAAGGATCGAGCATGTAGAGACAACATACATCTTCCGTACCCCGCTTCATCGTATAGACTACGGAAGAAAGATCCAGGTTGAACGCGGGACGGACGGCGTAATTGGTGTCCACCGAAGCACCGTCTATCTGAACCCCGCCGGTTCCGTTATGATAAGCCGCCTTATCCGGAGATGATCCGGGGGAGCGAAGCCACCATTCACCACTTGCATTACCGAGTCCCGCTCCCAATGCCAGGGCTTCTTTGGTAGAAAGCGACCAAAACAGTGCCCCGTCGACTTCTTCTCCCGCAATGCCGTCGCAATTCGCTCCGGGGGTATCGTTTACCGTCAGTTTCCGCGGAACGATCGCGGCTTTCTCGCCACTTGATAAATACCCCTGCAAGTCATTCGTTGCCTTTTGCAGGCTCGAACCGGCATAGACATTGCTGTAAGGCGCTTCGTGGTCGAAATACGCCCTCGCAGAATAGTTGATATCGTCCATCAGAAGGGTGGCCGTAGCCGGCCTCCCGTCGGAGGAACCCGCGCTTGACGCGATACCGTTCCCCCCGTAACCGATCACTCTCCACCGCCAATTAGGGTAACCGAAAAGCACCTTCGCAGCATTGGTCGTATTGACTCCTTCGGAAAGGATACCGGCACCGAGACAGACCACACTGCCGGATGAGGTCGTAAACCCGGATCCCACCGGCAGAGGTTCCCCGGAAATACTGTTTCCCGGATCCTCCGCATCCTCTGTGGTGAAAATCACGGCGGGATCTTGCACCGCATCATTCACAGCATCTTCCGGTTCTGCAGTTTCTTCGGACAATTCAGGATTCTCCGGTGAGATCTCTTCCAAAGAGATTCCCTCCGAAGAGATTTCCTCCGAAGAGGTCTCCTCCTCAAGAACCTGATCTTCCTCAGCTTCTCCGGTATTCTCATCCTCCCCGATCACATCCGCCGTATCATAAGCGGGATCGTTCTCCCCGGTCTGCTCCTCAGTGAAGATCGTCTCTTCCGATATCGTATCTTCCGTTAAGGACGAGTCCGTAAGCTCCGCCGAAAGAGCCGGAGTCGCCATTCCTCCGAATTCCGCCGATACCAGTGTCAGTGCGGTCAGCATCGCGAGCAGTCTTTTCGTTACGAATCCTGTTTTCATCTTCTTCCTCCGAAATCAATCAAATAAAGGGAACGCGGCAATTTTGCCAACGTTCCCTTTATATCACGTATTCTTCTTTACCGTTACCGCCAAAAGTAGGTAATTTTGCTTCTTCAGGATAAAAATGCGGGCGGAATGAACTCAACGCCTTTTTCAAGCATTCTTCCAAGGATCTTTTTATAATACTCCGGAACCATCTCCTCCGTCTCGTCATGCGCATGGAGAAGAAGGATATGGGAGCCCCCGTCTTCAAAGAGCGGTGCGCCCGAAGAAGGAGCAGGATCGTTCATCTTCGAAAAGACATGATCGAGCGTAAAGCCGCTTCCCGGCCGGATCTGATACTCGGCAAAGTCGAAGGTCCAGAAGGTATCGATATTTCGGTCAAGGCCATGCTCCTTCCACCAGGGATAAGGGATCCTGCGGTCATCCACCTTGTCAAAGCCCTGTGCGGAAAGCCATTCCTGAAGCGCGACCTCGTTCTCTCCTCCCTTGTCGCCGAAGGGAAACCTGAAGGGCCGGAAGGTCCGCGAAATACCCGCATCCCGGTAGAGCCCGTTCAGCACTTCTTCGCACCGCTCGATCTCTTTCACGCCTTCTTCGAAGGAGAGCTCCGAAAAATGCGGATGGGAATAACTGTGGTTTCCGAGAAGAAATCCCTTCTTCAATGCATAAAGCGCGTTTTCATAATGCTTTTCGACATTCTGTCCCCAGGCAAACATAAGTGCCGGGATGTGGTTTTCCGTAAGATAATCGACGATCGCCGGTGTGTTTTCCGATGCGACATCATCGATGGTAAGAAGAGCGTTTATCATGATCCGTACCTCCCTGTGTATGATAAAAAGTGTTTTCTAAAAAAGAGACAGCTGTTCGTATTCCCGGAATGCGGAAAGCTCCGGCATGGACGATCCGAGAAGTTCACGGTAGCCTTCGGAAAAAAGCCAGTCCCCGATCCTCTCTTTCGGTATCAGAAGCGGCATTCTGTCATGGATGCCCTCCATGGAGGAATTCGCTTCGCGAGTCAGGATCGTAAAGCGTTTCTCCCCGGAAAAAAGTCCGGTGATCCCGGCAAGATACAGCGCCCTCTCCTTCGGATGCCGGAAAGCTACCCTGTTCTTCGAAGGATCCCATTCATAAAAGCCGGAGGCCGGAATCAGGATCCTTCCCTTTCGGATCCCTTCCGAAAAGGAATATTTTTCTTCCACGCTCTCCGCCCGGGCGTTAATAAGAAGACCCTTTCCTCCGATCCCGGGATACCCCCAGCGGACAGACTCCATCCGGATGCATTCGTCTTTCACTGCAAGCACCGGGGCTTCTTCCGAAGGACGGATATCTCCCGTCCGCCGGAGGCCCGCTCCGTCTTCCTGCGGATATTCCGCGATGGCATCGTATAGGTCTTCTTCTATAAAATATCTTGCGCACATTTCGATCGTTTTTATAAAGCGGAGATCCGGCCCCGCGATCCGTGGGTTCATATTCATATTACAGGGCGTGCGAAAAAAAGTCCATTCTTTCGTTACTATGTTATAATGAGACAACAGGGTCAAAAGTCATTGGCCGCGGCAGGCTTGCCTGCAAGCGGACATATGTCCTTATGACCCGCCGAAACATGAGAATGCAGCGGGGAATGAGCCGCAGGCGAAGGGGCCCCGCGAAATTCGAATGTTTCGCAGGATTGCGATAGTGCGAAGCACGAAGCAATCCGGGTTGGCTCATTCTGTGCAAATACAGGATCCTATGGAAAAAATCTGTGAACTGAAAAAACCGTATATCAAAGTGGGGCAGACCTACGGAGGATCCCAGAGCTTCTTTGCCGGGGCAAAGGGCTTTTTCGAGAAGCGGAAGGAAAAGGCCGGCTGCGGCATCGTTGCCATGTCCGATGTACTCGGATATCTTCTCGGAAAGACGGAATACACGGATTCTTCGGAATACAAGCTGTATTTCAATTCCATGGTAAGGCGGATCCTCTGGATCCCGAACCGTTTCGGTATGTCAATCTACCGGATCATGTTTCTCTTTCCCCTGCTCCTTAAGAAAGCGGGGCTTTCGCTTAACTGCCGCTGGGGGATCTCCGGACGGAAACTCCCTTTGCGCATCGAAGAAATGATCCGAAATGACATCCCCGTCATTTTAAACGTTCCGAAGCTCTCGATCCCGCCGAAAAACCGCAGGGACAAGCTGAATTTCTATATACTTCGCGACGTTGAAGGTTCCGAGCCCGTGCTTACGAGGGGCGCCTCGACCGCCGCGCACTTCGTCGTGGTAACCGGGGTTTTCCGTGAGGGGGATAAAACGTATTATCAGATCTCTTCCTGGGGAAAAAAGTACTATATCGATGCCGATGAATTTGCGGCATTTACGAAGAAGACCCTCTTGGGCGGGGTCCTCGGAAACATTCTATACATCAGAAAAACCGGCTGAAAACAGTTCCAGTTTCGCGATCAGATCTTCCAGAATATATCTTGAATCGACATCTTTATAGATCCGGATCTTCGGGTTCCCGATCCCGCGGGATGAAGACGTATCTTCTTCGATAAAAGGCGCCTCCTCATATTCATAGTGTCCGCAGTCCGGATTAAGGGCGATCGCGACCGCCGGCGAATCTCCGAGCGACCAGGATTCTCCCTTGGTCCAAAAGGCGCTTTCCGACATGTTATATTCCATCAGATTCGAATAAAGGTGTTCCCCGATCTTCCCCAAGGGGCGGATCCTCCTTTTGATCTCCGCGATGCCGATGTTTATGGTGCCGTAAACCGTGGAGGGTACCAGCCAGATCTCCGCTCCGCTTTCCAGTACCAGATTCGCCGCCCCGATGTCATTTCCGGCATTGAATTCCCGGAAAGGCGCTTTGTTTCCCGCGCTTCCGTGCGTTCCGATCCAGATCACGGTCATCCTCTCTTTGATCCGGGGCTCCTTCTTTATGGCCATCGCCACATTCGTGATCGCGCCCTGGCAGAGCACGAAGAGCGGTTTTTCCTCTTCCTTCATTGCCTCTTCTATGAGAAAAGAGACCGCTTCCGACATTTCATCATCTTTGGAAAGCGGTCCTCGCTGGCCTTTAAGCGCCGGCACTTCAAGCTCCATCGCCCGGAGGATCGTAAGGATCTCGTCATAGCTTTTCTCCATCGATCCTTCTTCCGCGAAATGCTCCGCAACGACCGCTTTTACGATCAGCTTCGGGCTTAAAAGCGCCTGAACGATCGCAAACGGATCGTCCGCCTCGCAGGCCGCGTCGGTATCAACGATCACTCTGATCTTCTTATTGTCCGGGATCTCAAACAACAGTGTTTTCATGGCATCCTCGATCTGAAATACTCCTCCAGTTTCTTTATGACCTCATCGCGGCCGATGCTCTTAAGGAGATATCCTTCCGGCTTAAGTTCCATCACTTCCAGCACGCTTTTCCGGTCACTTTTCCCCGTAAGGAAGATCACAGGAATGTCTTTCGTATCCTCATCGCTCCTTAACATCTTCAGCACCTGGGGCCCGCTCGTTACCGGCATTTCATGGTCGAGCAGGATCAGATCCACTTTGTTTTTTCCGAGAAGCTTAATGGCCTGAAGCCCGGAGTTTGCAATATGGACCTTGTAATCCTCCTTCAGCCAGTCACGGACCAGTGAAAGGAAGGTCGGATCGTCATCCACGATCATCACGCTCTTTTTGTATTCACCGGATGCGACCTTTTCGATATGAAGCGACATGGTCGCAATGAATTTCTCATAATCAAGCGGCCTTTGGAAAGTTTCCATGAGAATGTCGCCGGGGATCGCCGCCTTCTGCTTCAGGAGCTCCGCACCCTCGCCGATGAGAGAGAGTCTGAGGCCCTCCTCATGAAGCCGGTCCTTTAAAAAGACCAGGATATCCGGCGATATCGTCTCACCCGTTTCCATATAATAGACCACGGAAGATGCTCTGGAAAGCGACTCACTGATCCGGTTCACATCCGCCTCCGTGAAAAAAGCCCGCATCCCGGCATCCGCCAGTTTCTTAAGGAGCACCCTGATCACATAGGATTCTTTTCTTCCGATCAACATCAGTTCGTGTGCCTGCATCATCCCCCCGAGAACCTTTCTGTTTTGCAAAAAAGCCTTACAAAAACAATTCTATTATGCCGTATATACTCTGTCAATCACGCTCCGACAGGATCTTTTCCATTCCGTCCCAGTCAAGCGCCCGGAGCGCCTTTTTCAGACGGTCAAAGAGCGCCCTGTCACCCTCCGGGAGCGCGTAGGTCGTAACATCTTCGATGATCATCTCCGCCGCGTCATAATCCATTCCGGGAACCACCTCCGAAAGCGCCTCATAAGCTTCCGAAAGCTGCCCGGGATCGATCGGGTCCTTTTCTCCTTTCAGGGAAGCTTCCTCTCCGAGAGGCGCAAGGATCCCGAGATATTCCCGGTAGTCCGCAAGCAGCCGGTCTGTTTCTTTCCGGATAAGGGCCACATTGTTCTCTTTTCCGGCTTCTTCGAGTTCTTCCGCGAGCTTCGAGAGCTTCAGCGCCCCGATCACACGGGCCGAGCTTTTTAGCGCATGTACCTTGATCGTATAGAATTCATAATCCTCATTCCGGTATGCCTCCTCGATCTCCCCGGACTTTTCGGGCAGGGTCTCGAAGAAGGTTCCGAGCGCCCCCATGAATGCTTCCTTTGAACCGCAGAAGCGGATCCCGTCCGGAACGGATATTCCTTTAGCCTCAAAGATCCATTCCGGAAGTACGCCCGCATCCTCCGTCTCAGAAACGGTATCGGTTTTTGTATCCGGCTCCATAAGAAGATCCTTCGGGAGGAACCGCATTAATGCTTCTTCCAGTTTCCGTCCGTCAACGGGCTTCCCGACATAACCCTGAAACCCTTCGGAAATATAATATTCCTCACCGGAGGTGGCGGCATTTGCGGTGAGTGCGAGCACCGGCAGATCCGGATGCGTCTCCCGCAGTCTCCGGAGCGTCTCGATCCCGTCCATTTCCGGCATCATATGATCGAGCAGAACGATATCGTAAGTATTTTCGGAAAGCTTTTCAAGCGCTGCCATTCCGCTCATCGCCGTCTCGATCCGAACCTTCGTTCCCCGCAGAAGTCCCTTTAACACCTGCAGGTTCATATCATTGTCGTCAACAACGAGAACCTTCGCCTCCGGAGCGACGAAAAGCGGTACATACACACCCTTTCCTTCCGTCTTCGGAGCCTCTTCCCGGAATTCTCCGATCGTTTCCGGATCCACGATCCCCTGTTTCAGCGTAAAGTGGAATTCAGATCCCTCTCCGTATACACTCTCGCAGACAAGATGATCCCCCATCAGTTCCACGAACTGGCGGGAAATATCAAGGCCGAGTCCCGTACCCTGGATCGCACTGTTCCGCTCCTCATCGAGACGCTCGAAAGCAGAAAAGAGCTTCTTCATATCCTCGGGTCTGATCCCGATCCCGGTATCCTTCACGCTGTAACGGATGCTGCAGGAATCCTCCGTTTTCTCTCCGACCTCAACGGTCAGGGTAAAGGATCCTTTCTCCGTGTATTTGACCGCATTGGTCAAAAGATTGAGCAGCACCTGCTTGATCTTGCCGTTGTCACCATGGAGCTTTCTGGGAAGTTCGGGATCGATCTTAACGGAAAAGCCAAGGTCCTTTTCATTGCTCCTCACCCGGATCATCGTGACGATCCCCCGTACGAACTCCTCCGTATCATAGTCCGTCTCCACGAGGTTCATCTTGCCGGATTCGATCTTCGAAAGATCCAGAATGTCATTGACCAGGGCGAGCAGGGATTCGGATGCACTCCTTATGGAGCGCGCATAACGCGTTACGGAAGCTGCGTATGCCTCATTCCCCCCGGTGTGGTCCTCCCGGAGGATCATCTCATCCATTCCCATGATCGTATTGATCGGGGTCCGGATCTCATGGGACATATTCGCAAGAAACCGTGATTTCGCACTGTTTGCCCTCTCTGCCTCCTCCTTTGCGAGACGGATCTCCTCATACTGCCGCCGGATGATCGTAGCCTGCATAAAGCGCCATACGAAGAATCCGACGAGGAGCGCACCGGCCGCAAGGAGCAGGATCCTGAACCATATGAGTTCGGTAAGTCTCGGTTTCTTTATAATCGTAAACGTCTCATCCCTCAGAATCTCCCGGTCGATCCCGCCGAGCAGCCGGATATGCAGGGTATAGGTGCCATAGGGAAGATTCGTGTATTCCAGCGCGGTAAGTCCGTTCTGGTGCATTGTGATCCCCTCGTCATTGGCACCTTCCAGATACAGGTGGACGAGCGGATTCGACAGCGAGTAATTCAGGATCGAAGCCTGGATCCTTACACGCTCGGCATCCTTCGGAATCACATAGGAGCCGTCTCTTTCCCGTTCCACGGGAGCATCGTCACAGATTACGGAATTGACGCTGATCCGGCAGCCCGTATCGAAAAGATCGTAGTTCTCCGTGGATATGCGCCGGACTCCGTTCGTACAGCAAAGGAGAAGTGTCGCGCCGTCCGGCATCGCCACGTTCCAGGCATTTGCCGTAAGCGAGGTATCAAAGCCGCGGGTGTGATCAAGCAGCTCGTACTGGTATTCTCCGTCCGCGATCAGTTTGTCCGCGTTCACCACATAGATCCCCGCGCTGGAGCTGATCCACGCCTTGCCCGCATTTGTGACATAGATGTCATAATTATTCGTATAGGGAAACGAGTTGAGCCGCCGGATCACGGTATGATCGTCATAATAGATCGCATTGCTCGTCACATAGAAATAGCCCCCGCGGTACGGAATGATCCTTAAAACCACCATCGTGGAGAGTCCTTCATCGCTCCCGATCCGTCCGGCGATCCTGCGGTCCCGGATGATATAGATCCCGTCGCCGTCCGAGCCGGCGAGTACGGTTCCGTCCTCTTCCTCCACCATTGTCAGGATCTGCGGGGTTTTCAGGCCGTCTTCCGGCCCCAGCGTCTTAACGACCTTGCTCCCCTCAATGAAGTTCAGGCCCGTACTGCTCGCGCAGAGCACGGATCCGTCCCTGAGCGGAAGCGCAAGCCGGAACCGGCCGCCGAGTGTTCCCGCCGTCGTTTCATTGATCATCGTAAGTCTTCCGTCCGGCGCGAATTTATAGATCCCGCCCTGACCGTAGGTGGATACCCAGAGGTTTTCTTCTTTATCCGATGCGATATGGCGCACGCGAACGCCTTCAAGGATCGGTCTCCCCTCTTCGGCGCCTTCTCCGTATGGCACCGAAACGGGATGCCCGCTTGTCATATCGATGAAATAGAGACCGTTATCCGTTCCGATACAGAGTATTCCGTCTTTTTCGTAAAGCGCGTTAACGACCTGTTCGGGGATCCCCGCTTTTACGAACACGTCCGTGAACGGGTTCGGGGAATACTTCAGGATCCCCTGCTTATTGGAAATGAACCAGATGTTTCCCTGATAATCCTTGAGGACGCCCGAGATCGAACTGGTAAAGCCGTCCCGCGAAAGAAGTGTCGTTTTTCCGGATGCGGGATCAAGCACGCCCATCCCGTTCTCCGCACAGAAAAGATAGCCTCCGGTATCGCTGTCAAAGAAAAGATCGTTAAAGTAATGGATCTTTCCGGTATCGATCGAATTACCCGTGCTGATCGAATTCCCGTTGTATTTCATGAGCCTGAGGATTCCCTCGGAAGTCCCCGCCAGCACGGAGCCGTCCGTACGGTAATGCACTGCCGTAAAATCGATCCCCTCTCCCGGATAGTGGGATTGTGCCGAAATGAGCCCGTCCTTAATGAAAAAGAGGTCTCCGCTGTAGCTCACTCCCGCGATCACCCCGTCCGCTCCGCTTAGGGAGCGGATCCCGCCGAGATCCGTAAAAAGCCCGTTCTTTAAACTCCCGTTCTCATCGATGAGATCGAGGCCTTCCACCGTCCCGACGTAGATTTTTCCCGTCCCGTCCGAAGTGATAGCCCGGATCGTATCCGCGGACAGTCCCTCCTTCGTTGTAAAAAAAAGCACGCTTCCGCTCTCCGGATCGTAACGTCCCAGTCCGCTGTCATTCGTTCCGATCCAGAGCGCTCCGACCTCATCCGTATGGAGGGCCATCACGTTGCAGATCCTCGGATCCAGTGTCATCCGTTTAAACTCCGAGCCATCATAGCGATAGAGTCCCGAATAGGTCCCGACCCAGAGATAGCCGTCCGGGGTCTGCTCGATCGCGTTGATCTCCGTCGAGATCAGCCCGTCGTCCGCATCATACAGAACGGCTTCATACTCCGCCAGATAGTCCGTAAAATCACGTCCCTCCTCAGCCTTTATATTCGGGGCGAAGAGAGCAAAGAAAGCCGCCGCAAGAAGCGCGGAGGCCGCCTTCAGGATCCTTTGTCGTGTGCCGGTCATATGCATCCCTCCAAACAGTTTCATTATACATTTTTTCCGTTGACCGGACAAGAAATCCCGGCCGTTCCGGTGCTTCCCGGAAGCAGCCTTCATGACCGGAAAAAAAAGGCAGGCCCCGGCTCCCGCTCTTGTCCCGCACACATGTCCCACTCTTGACAATGCGTACTCCCACAGCTACAATTAAGAAGGTTTCATAATGTCCGCATTATTTATTCGGAGGGTTTTATGGATAAATTATCTGTTTTTTCCGGAAAGGCAAATATGGCGATCCCCCTGACCGAGATCGGGGTGGGATGCGATGTTGATTTTATCAAGCCCGATGCACAGTGGTTTGACCGCAACTGGTCTGACGGCTGGGGCTGGTCCAACGGGAATACATGGGCAAAAGGCTGGCTGAACGGATGGCGCAATGATGGCTGGTCCAACGGAGGAAAATAGTTTCCGCGAATATGACAGCCTTTGGCAGCTGTTTGCCGACTGTACGGAACATTTCCGGGATGAACCTCTCTTTGTTTCCCGGAACGAGACGGTTTCGTACAAAGAATTCAGGGCCCGCACTCTCGGCCTTTCGGAACGGTTCCGTAACATCACACAAAACAAGATCATTATTTCCGCCGCAGATCCTCTCTTTTTTGCAGAGTGCTTCTTTGCGGCGGTTTTCAGCGGGCATATTGCCTGTCTTCTTTCTCCGGAATGCTCCGTTCCGGAGTTTTTTGAAGATGCGTATATCGTAAATGACGGAATCCGGCCCCCGGCGGGACCGGCTATTGATTCGGAAGATTTCCGTCCCGCTCAATGTCTGCCGGACGAGCCGTGCCTTATCGTTTTCAGTTCGGGAACGACCGGAAGGGCTGACGGCATTATGCTGAGCCAGCGCAATATCCTGCGCAATCTCCGCGCGATCCTTGAAGTCTATCATCACGGTCGCGGCGAACGGCTGCTTCATATTCTCCCGTACTGGCATATGTTCGGGCTGACCGGCGATCTTTTGATGCCGCTTTGCGGCGGATCCGTGATCTGTCTTCCGGACTCCGAGGCGGGGATACTTCCCGCGATGCGAAGGTTCAGACCCGAGATCATCAACATGCCGCCTGCCATGGCGGAAATGCTTTGCGAACTGTTTGAACGGGAAGGAAATACGGACGCCGCCGGCGGCTGCCTTAAACGGGTGATGTGCGGAGGTGCGCCGCTTAGCACAGGCACGTTTGACCGGCTTTTGAAATTCGGGATCAAACCTCTTACGGCCTACGGCATGACGGAATGTTCCCCCTGTGTCAGCGCGATGCCCGAAGATACGCTCCGAAGAGGCAGTGCCGGAAAACTGCTCAGTTGCTGGAAGATCGGGTTTTCAAAGGACAATGAGATACTCCTTTCCGGTGATTGCGTGATGCTTGGTTATTACCATAATGCAGGCGAATCGGAAAAAAGGATCCGGGACGGATGGTTTCATACCGGCGATATCGGCAGGATCGATGCGGAGGGTTTCATTACCGTCACCGGAAGAATGAGCAGTCTGCTCGTCTTTTCAAACGGTGTAAAGTGTCTTCCGGAACGTCTCGAAGAAAAGATCGGCAGCCTGCCGGGTGTGCGGGAATGTATGATAACAAAGATCCCGGATGCGGCCGGGGATCATCCGGGACTCATCATCTGCGCCGAAAAGATCTCCGAAGAGACCAATGATGCAATACGGAGCATTATGAAAGAAGCTCATCTTTTTCCCTTTGAACTGAGGAGCGAAAGTGCGAAGCTCCCCAGAAACCGGATGGGAAAACTGATCAGGGAGGAAAATAATTGAAGGATATACACTTTCTCCGGTATGACAGCCGGAAGCATATGGATGTACTGCACGGGATCATGATGAATTCCGAACAGCAGTACCTGTTTCTCGGCCACAACAATATCAACAGCGTGCAGGAGTTCGGAGAATGGATCGACCGGCAGCTAAGGGGCTACTACTACAATTTCTACCTCATCGCGAGCGGAGACCGGATCATCGGATATGTCTGCGGCTGCAACTACAATTCGATCAACCGGAACTGCTCCCTTACGACCTACATTTGCGATGAATGGCAGGGAAGCGGGATCGGCGCCCTTGCCACGCTGCAGTACATGGATGAGCTTTTCCGGTATCACCCGATCAGAAGGGTTTACTGCGAAGCCTACGAATACAACACCGCGAGTGTGAACACGATCCGTTCGGCAGGCCTTTCCGAATACGGAAGATATCCGGAATATCGCTATTTCCAGGGAAAATACTACGACCTTCTCCTGTTTTCCATCTCAAAGGAAGAGTTTGAGGAAAAATACGGAGACCGGTTCCGGCGCAGGAAAGGATGAGATGTCATGTCTTTGGAAAAACTGATCACGATCATAGAGGAAGCGGATTACATTAAGAATCCATCCGGCATAAAACCCGGCGAAACCACGAAATTGAAGGAAGATCTGCTTATGGATTCCTTTTCCGTAATGCTCCTTTATCAGGATCTGGAGCGGGAACTCGGAAAAGAACCGGATCCCATGCTGTTTTCCGGGGTTTCGACCATCGGGGATCTTTATGATCGTCTGAACGCAGACACGGTCTGACAATGTCTGCAGCAAAGGAGTCCGTAATGGCGGAACGTTTCTTTAACAGAGTCTACGGCTATGATCAGGGAGAGAAGCTCTTTCTCTCTCCTTATTGCAGTATCTGTTTTGATGAGCGGGGGCTGATCATATGGCAGCAGCTGTTCGACCGGACCCTGAAACTCAGATGTGAAAAAGAACTTGCCGACAATATGCTGGACCTCCTTTCCGGGGGTTGTACAAAAGACGCGCTCCGGGCTTCTCTTCTACCGGTGATGTCTGAAGCGGAAGCGGACCTTTTTATCGACGAATGCATGAGAACGGGGATCATCGAATGATCAGGGAAGAAAGGATCAACTCAAAAAAGCTGGGGGCTCTTACCCTGCCGGATCTTTCCGTCTTCTTTGCGAAAACCGGCTGTATGATCATCAATCCGGCAACAGGCACTACCCTTTGCGTGGAAAAAGAAGTGGCCGAAGATCTTCTTTGCGGCCGCATTTCCGACGATCTTGCGTTCGTCCTCGTACAGCGGGCCCTGGCCCGGGTCGATGACAGCCGGCCCTTTGTTGAGGAAGTGCCGGATGCCAAACCGAATTTCTTTCTCATTGACATTACGAACTGCTGCAATCTTAACTGCACCTACTGTTTCCGGGATCTTAAAGAAAGCAGGGCGCCGATGACGGAAGGGATGCTGAAAAATATCTGCAGTAAGATCGCGTCGTACGCATCCGCAAATCCCGGAATGAAGGTAAGTGTGCAGGTCTGGGGCGGCGAACCGCTCCTGGAGCCCGATAAAATATGGGAAATGCGGCAGATATTCGATGAAGAAGACGCCAGGATCGATCTCAGCATCGAGACGAACGGCACGCTGATCACGGAAGAGAAGGCAAAACAGCTTAAGGAGCACCGCGTCCGCGTCGGTATCAGCATTGACGGGGATGAGCTTATTCAGAATCTGCAGCGCCCCATGAAAAACGGAAATGATTCCTATCAGCCTGCTGCCGAGGGTATCGAAGCCATGCGGAAAGCCGGAAATACCGATTTCGGAACCATTACCGTCGTGACCGGCAATACCGCGGACAGGATTGAAGAGATTCTGGATCATATGGTAAAGCGCCTCGGGATCCGGAATCTGAAGTTCAATCTTATGCGTGAAAACGACCGGAATCTCGGGCTTTCGATAAAGGAAGACGCAATTGGAGACTATCTTGACCGTCTCATCGAAAAACTGAGAAAGCTTCATGAAGACGGCTGTCCGGTCTGCGAGAGCAATATCCGTCAGCGGCTGCGGAATCTGCTTCTCCGGGCGGATGATAATATCTGCGATGCCCGCGGGTGTCAGGGCGGATACCGTATGATCTCCGTTGACGCGGAGGGAAAGGTCTATCCCTGCGAACTGACGGATGTGGATGAATTCGCGATCGGCAGGATCCTTGACGGAGAAGAAACGGATTTCGCGCATATGGTTGAATCCGCCGCAAAGAAAAAAGAAGGATATTTTAAAACGCGGGACACCGGAGAATGCCGAAACTGCGCATGGTGGTATTACTGCAGAGGCGGCTGCCGCTCGGCAGCTTATTTTGCCGAAGGCTCGGTGAGTCCCGTCGACCGTATATCATGCCGTTATAATAAAGAACTGTACCCCCGTCTTGTGCGGCTGATCCTGGATGAGCCGGATTTCGTGTCCGCTCTGATGTGAGGAGCATCGCCGCCGATGTGAATGACAGGAAGGCTGTCTGCCTTCGGAATATTAGGAAGACTGATCTATGAGAACGATGTATCTTGCAGTCGGATATCGCTGCAACCACAACTGCTATTTCTGCCCCTGCGGAAAGGATAAACGGACCGACAGCGTCGGAACGGAAAAGCTGCTTGAAGCGGTGGAACACGCGGTCGATTGTCACGGGATCGAAGGGATCACAATATCCGGCGGAGAACCGACTCTCCATCCGGGCTTTTCGAAGCTTGTGGCCTATTGTGTGGATAAAGGACTGGAGACCTGTATCCTTTCAAACGGGGAAAACTTCTGTGACAGGGATCGGGTGCGGCAATATTTCGGAGAAACCGACCGGAGCAGACTTGAGGTTGTCACGGCCTTCCACAGTTTCCGGCCGCAGGTTCACGAGGAACTGAACGGTACGCCGGGGAGCTTCGACCGTACCGTCACGGGGCTTAAAAATCTTCTTGATGACGGAATAGCGGTAACGGTCAAGCAGATCCTCTGCAGACAGAATTACCGGGATCTTCCGGAATTTACGGATTTCGTTTATGACACCTTCGGCGGATCTGTTTCCTTCGACTTTTGCGGTATGGATTACTGCGGGATAAGCAGGGACAGGGCCGAAGAAGTGTTCGCGGATTTCCGGGATATAGGAAGATCCCTGGAAGATGCTCTTGACAGGATCGACCGTTACCGGAGGGAATCCGGTGCCTTTCGCCGTGTGGCCGTTACGGACTTTCCGTTATGCAGCACAGATCCCCTGTATTGGAGATTCTTCCTTGCATCCTCCAGAAACGGATCGGCAAGTTACGCGATGCCCGGTAAAGACGGGGATTCCATGTATCAGGCTGCCGATCTGGAAGGTGACTGCGGGACCTATTATGAGGCGTGCGAAAACTGCCTGATGAACCGGCAGTGTCCGGGGGTGTGGAGATATACGGCAAAGTATTTCCCCGACGCGGAAAAGATCGGGATCAGATCCGTCCGGGGTGTGGACGCCGGCACGGACCCGTGACGGTGTGAAGTTACCCGCTTATGACGACCCGATACCGGCGAGGATCATGATTGACTTTGACCGGTGGATTTGTTAGAATAGCACTTGCTTTACGGATATGCAGAGGTATCGAAGCGGTCATAACGAGGCGGTCTTGAAAACCGTTTGTCCGAAAGGGCGTGTGGGTTCGAATCCCACCCTCTGCGCGAAAAGAAAATCGCTTGAAATAAGGCTTTTCGCCCGATTTTGAGCGGTTTTTTATTTTTGCCACGATAACCGAAAAACAACGTAAAAACGTAGGATACAAGCCACACTTTTATCATTTTTTGCCACGCAATATGCCACGGGAAAAAGGGCCGAAAAAAGGGCATGCGGGTTGAATGTCCCACACGCCCATGACGTAACGGAGATCAGATCATCTCCGACATCGTTTTATGAAATTCGAAACGGTGTCATAATCGCTGCCCTCAATGAACTCTCCCGCCTGATCAGCGAAATAGATCTCGACGCTATATTCATCATCCGTCGCTTTCAGCTCATCGAGTTTCCGAATCACAGGGCCGGCGATGATACTTTTGAACACCGTCTCATACTCGAGATTCGTGACCGGCTTCGAGAATTCCTCGTCAAGATCTTTCATCCCGATCTTTATGATCGCGTAGGTCTCGAAAAGCCCCTGTTCCATCTTGAGATCCCGTCGGATCAGCCTCTTGATATAACCCTGTTTGTTCTCGACGGATTCGAGTTTCGCGATGATGTCGTCATCCGTCTGCTTGTTGAGATTCAGCCTCACGCTGACCCTGTTCTCCTTGTTCGCTTCGTCCCACTTTTTCTGCGCTCTTTTCTGTGCCTCTGTCATCATTATTGCTTCCTCCTTTATAAGCTTACAAATCCCAATAATCTGGTTCCTGCTTCGTTGGCTATTGCTATAAATGCATCCATTTCTTCGCTATTTCCAAAATCTTTAGAAAATCTCTTTCCGAAGATATTGATAAAAAATGCTCTGTATTCCATGTCATTCCTCCTCCTCTTCTTCTTCGTCTTTCGTTCTGGCCTCGTTGATCCTCTTCATCTCTTCGATCATCGCCTTCAGAGCTTCGACGAACTTTTCAGCCTTTTCCGTCCCTTCCTTCGCCCACATATTGCCGGCCTTATTTACCGAAAAGATCGTTCCGCCGATCTTTGCGAATTCGCCATACTTGCCTGTGCTCGTTCCAATCGTGTAATATTTCCCGCCGTTGATCGGGATCGAGTAAAACCCGTCCTCGTTCGGGATCAGCATCGCTTCGATCCTTTCCTGTGCCTTGTGGCCGTATCTGTAGATCTCGTTCTCTCCCGCGTTGATGTATCTTTGCGCCTCGTATTTATACATCTCTTTTCTCCTTTCCTTTGAAGTGTTCCTCACTTCTTGATTATATGTTATCACATATAGTTATAAGTGTCAACATATATCTGCAAAAAAATAGATTTTTTTCAATAACAAAAGGGCCCCCGCGATCTCGCGAGAACCCTTTCGGAGAAAACAGGTTGCATCACCGGGACGCGACCCGATAATGCCTTTTAGCTCTGGCTGAATCCGATGACTGATTTCTGAACGGTAACTTCGAAAATGTCATGGAGCCCTGATGCGTCAAATAGCTTCGCAACAAACGGCGTTGCCCCTGAAGTGTCGAGCGTGTACTCATCGGGAACGAGCTTCAGCCCGTTCAGATATACAGAGATGATGTCGCTCGATTCATA